>SLSY01000034.1 GCA_007130145.1 Bacillota bacterium | reverse complement strand
AGTGGCTCGGCGGAGGTGGAGATATTTGCTGACCGGGTTGTCTTGCGTTGCGACTGTTGTGGCCGTTCCTGGACGGTTCATGCACGCAATCAGAGAGACCTCAGCCAGATCAAGAGCACCAGTAGTATTACCATGACCGAATCGTCCATCGGTGACCGTAGTCACCGCGATAATTTGTAAGCGGAGGATGAAGACACATGCAATTGTTTCTGGACACGGCGAATCTCTCGGAGATTGAAGAAGCTGCGAGTTGGGGTGTCATTAGCGGAGTGACTACGAATCCGACGCTCGTGGCCAAGGAGAAGGGTATGGAGTTTAGCGCCTTGGTCCAGAAGATCACTGCACTGGTGGATGGACCCGTTAGTGCTGAGGTCATCGCCATCGACGCCGCTGGCATGGTGAAAGAAGCCCGTACTCTCGCTGCTCTTGCCAAAAACGTCGTGATCAAGATCCCCATGGGTACCGAAGGCCTGCAAGCGGTCAAGGTGCTCTCCTCGGAGAACATCGCCACCAATGTTACACTCGTGTTCTCACCGCAGCAGGGCTTGCTGGCCGCGCTAGCCGGTGCCACCTATGTGAGCCCCTTTGCGGGTCGCTTGGATGACATTGGTCATGATGGTCTTGATGTGGTGGCGGACTTGGTGGAGATTTTCGAGAGCTATGGTATGGATACTCAGGTCATTGCAGCGAGTATTCGCCACCCCTTGCATGTGTTGGAGTCGGCCCGGGCAGGCGCTCACATCGCTACCGTGCCTTTTGGGGTACTCAAACGCATGGCCGATCATCCCCTTACCGAGCAAGGCATACAACGCTTTCTCGCTGATTGGGAGAGCATTCAAACTAAGGGATAGAGGGATGGTCGTGCCGTGCGCATTGCACTGATTACACCTTTGAACCGAAGGGTTCGCCCCGGTGATGAGGAAGAGAATCTGGGCGTAGGCTATTTGGCCAGTGTTTTGCGGCACAAAGGCCACGAGGTCCGGGTGCTCGATGGCACGTTGCAACGCCTGGGCCACCGGGCGATTGTCCAACGGTTGCTCCAAGATCCACCCGAGTTGGTGGGCATTTCCGCCCTGTTTCAGGAGAGTCTGGGCGATGCAGGTCGTCTGGCCAAAGCGATTCGTTTGGCACTGCCCCACACGCGCATCGTGGCTGGCGGGCAACCGGCAACCTTTTGTGCCAGAGAACTTCTTGAGCATGTTCCTGCCCTTGATGGCATCGTCATGGGAGAAGGGGAGGGTGTGATCGAGGGACTGGCCACCGGCACCATTGCTGAGCAGCAAGCCGTAGCTCATAGACATCACGGCGAGATCATTGTTCCCGATCGTACTTCTCTTTTGCCATCACTGGATATTCTACCTGATCCGGCTCGTGATCACTTGCCTGTGGCCAGTGCGCGTTCGGGGGCAGCACAGGTTTCTCGTAGCCGTGGTTGTTGGGGTAGCTGCTCTTTTTGCAGTCTCCGCGCGTTTTACGGTGCAGCTGAGGGGAGACCGTGGCGCGTACGTTCGCCTGAGCGAGTTGTTGCCGAAATCGAGGCTCTGAGGAACCGCTTTGGCATAAACGTCATCAACTTTGTTGACGATAATTTTATTGGGCCTGGTGAACAGGGGAAGCAAGAGGCGAAGGCACTGGCTCAGAGTCTGATTGATGCTGATACGGGCGTAGAGTTCTATCTAGCATGTCGTGCTGATGATGTGGATGAAGATCTGTTCGCTCACCTCCAAAGTGCTGGCCTGCGTAAGGTGTTCTTGGGTATCGAGTCAGGAGTGCAGAACGTGCTGGACCGCTTTGGGAAGCGCACAACGGTTGAGAAGAATCTTGCTGCCATACAGTCCTTAGACAAACTGGGAATAGAGCCTATCATTGGGTTTATCACCTTTGATCCCGATTCAACCTTCGAAGAATTCACCGAGAATCTGGCATTTCTGGAGAAGGCGTTGGGCTCGTGGGCCCAAGTGCGTTCACGGTTGAGCCTTCCCCTCAACATCATGGAAATCTACAGCGGAACACCTATCGAGAAGCAATTAAGAGAGGAGGGACGTTTGAAAGGCGATTATCTAGGATATACTTATGATGTCCCGGACGTACGCGTTCACGTGTTGGTGCGTTTGATTCAGAGTGTTCGGCGTTGCGTATACCCCCTAAGAAATGCTGTTCTGCGAACAAGACTAAACGGCAGATGATATGATGTCCTGCTTGACTCGTGGAATGGACTGGTGGTAGACTATGAGTGGATTATCCTCCTCGTTTCAGGCGAGCAGGTCGAGAGATTCGAAAGGACCTACTCCTTTACGTACGATTGACGGGGTCCATTACGACCGAGTGTTCCCCAGCGTGACCCACTACAGCCAGTGACATTCTTCTGGTTTCTTGCTGCGGATAAGGGTTTGCGCACATTTTCCCACATTGCTGTCCTAACAGGACATAAGAGGTGACTCGAGTTGAGTATTGCAGAGATGGAGAGCAAGACATTAGTTGAACTCCAGAAGATTGCCCGCGAATTGAACATCCCCGGTTACTACTCATTGCGCAAACGTGAACTGATTTTCGAATTGGTTAAAACCCGCGCTCAACAGGGCGGGATGATGTTTGCCGAGGGTATGCTGGACATCATGAATGAAGGCTTTGGTTTTCTCAGACCCGGCATGTATCTGCCCAGTAAGGATGATGTCTACGTCTCACCTTCTCAGATTCGTCGTTTTGATCTGCGCACCGGAGACATGATATCGGGACAGGTGCGCCCGCCAAAGGACAACGAACGCTACTTCGGTCTCTTGCGGGTGGAGGCGGTTAATGGCACCGATCCAGAAGCGTCACGCGAACGCGCCTACTTCGAAGGACTGACCCCGATTTTTCCCGATGAGAGGTTTTACCTTGAAACCACGCGGGAACAGGTGTCCACTCGTTTGGTAGACTTGATTGCTCCCATTGGCCGCGGTCAGCGAGGGCTCATCGTCTCCCCTCCTAAGGCGGGAAAGACCATCCTGTTGAAGAATATTGCCAATGCCATCACCAGCAATGCACCTGAGGTTGTCCTCTTTGTCTTGCTCATCGATGAGCGGCCGGAAGAGGTCACGGATATGCAGCGATCGGTGCGGGGAGAGGTGATTGCCTCTACCTTCGACGAGATCCCCGAAAACCACGTGCGGGTCGCGGATATGGTGTTGGAGAGGGCTAAGCGCCTTGTAGAGCATAAGCGGCATGTGGTCATCATGCTCGACAGTATTACCCGGTTGGCCCGGGCTCATAACCTGGTTGTGCCCCCCAGTGGCCGGACGTTGTCGGGTGGTATGGACCCGGCGGCGTTTCACAAGCCCAAACGGTTTTTCGGGGCGGCGCGCAACATCGAAGAAGGCGGTAGCCTTACCATTCTGGCCACAGCCCTTATCGATACCGGCAGCCGCATGGATGACTTGATCTATGAGGAGTTCAAGGGCACCGGTAACATGGAACTGCATCTAGATAGAAAACTTTCCGAACGTCGCATCTTCCCGGCCATTGACATTAAGCGCTCCAGCACGCGGAAGGAAGAGTTGCTTCTTAGTGAAGATGAACTGGATGTCATGTGGGCACTGCGCCGGTTAACCAACGAAGCCCCTGCGGCTGAGACATTGGAGCGTCTCATTGATCGTCTGGGCAAGAGCAAATCCAATCGCGACTTCCTCGCGCATGTACGCAAGGAGATGAAGTAGAGGCCGCGAAGGAGTGAACCACTTGTACACAATGCAAAGGGTGACGGGCCAGTTGCGCGAGCTCTTGGTGACAACAGTGACCGACATGGCCCCGGAGGATTCAGCCGCACTGGTAACTCTGGAAACGCCTCCTCGTCCCGAGTTCGGCGATTTGTCTTGTCCGGTAGCCATGAAACTCGCACGCGTACTTCGTCGTTCCCCACTGGCTGTTGCCGAGGAGCTACTGGAGCGGATGCGCCCCCGGTTGTCCGATTATGTGACCGATGCTACGGTGACGCCCCCCGGCTATATCAACTTCACCTACTCTGAACGCGTAACCCAGGATATATTGGCTGAGATTCGAATGAAGGGCCGCCAATATGGCGGTCAACAGGTGGATGAGGCCGGAAAGGTCATCATTGAGCATACCAACATCAATCCCAACAAGGCAGCCCATGTGGGCCATCTGCGTAATGCTTGCTTAGGAGATACACTGGCCCGCTGTCATCGCAAACTCGGATATCCGGTGGAGGTTCAAAACTACATTGACGATACGGGCACCGCAGTCGCTGATATCGTGGTGGGGTTTAACGTCTTGAAGAAGGAGGCCCCGGTAGGAGAGCCCTTTGATCACGTTTGCTGGGACCTTTACACCGAAGTGAACAGTCGTTACCAAGATGATCCCCAGCTGTTGGAGGAGCGAACTCGGGTGTTGCAAGCCATCGAGGCCGGTGACAATGATATGGCCGAGCTGGCCCGGCGGCTGGCAACCCGCATTGTCCACTGTCACTTGGACACCATGGCGGTCTTCGGCATTGACTATGACCTCTTGACCTGGGAAGGGCACATCCTCCAGATGGGCTTGTGGAAGCATGCCTTTGCATTGCTGGCCGAGCATCCGGCCGTGCGCAAAGAAGAAACGGGAGCCAATGCCGGTTGCTGGGTGATAGGCTTAGCCGATCATCCCGAGTTCTCGCATTTGGAGAATCCCGATAAGGTTTTGATCCGTTCCAGCGGTACGGCGACGTACGTTGCCAAAGATATTGCCTACCAGATGTGGAAATTTGGATTGCTCAATACCGATTTTGGTTACGAAGAATTTGCCGACCAGCCATCGGGCCGTACCCTCTGGACAACATGTCCTACGCCCAGTGATGGCACTGACCTGGTGTTTGGACAGGCTCATCGTGTCATTAACGTTATCGATGCTCGGCAGAAATATCTGCAGGATGTCGTACGAGTATCCCTCGATACGGTGGGTTATAAGGAAGAGGCCAATAATTCGGTGCACTTTGCCTATGAAGTCGTTTCGCTATCTCCTGCAACCGCCGAAGAACTCGGCGTTGAGGGTGCTGGCGGCGAAGGCAAAGGCGCCGTGGCCATGGCAGGCCGGCAGGGGATCGGCGTGAAAGTGGATGACCTGTTAGCGCGCATGGTGCAGAAGGCCCGTAAAGAGATCCGTGCCCGCAGAGAGAACATGCCCGACGAAGAGGTGGACGCACTGGCTCACAGCATTGCGGTGAGCGCGCTTCGCTATTACATGCTGAAGCTTCACCCTGGCTCCACGGTGGTCTTCGACTTTGGTGAGGCCTTGAGCCTCCAGGGAAACAGTGGTCCTTATCTGCAGTATGCGGTGGCTCGAGCCTTTAGTATTTTGCGGCGGGGCGGTGAAGCAGAAGGCGAGCCCCGCTGGCCTGATAAACTGCTGGCCGCGGAGAAGGCTTTACTGCTTACCATTGGTGCGTTTCCTGAGATGCTCCTTCAGGCGACGGGGGCCTTGCAGCCTTCACTGCTTACCGAATATGCCTACCGCCTGGCGGGTGCCTTTACCGACTTTTATGAAGTCGCACCGGTCCTCAATGCAGAGGAGCCCGTGCGAGGTTTCCGTTTGCACCTGGTGCGGGCTTTCTGTGATGCTATGACCAGCATCATGGACAGTCTGGGCTTGGTGGTATTGGAATCCATGTGAAGAAGGAGAAACCGGCCTCTGGGCCGGTTTTTTGCAGCTGGGCTAGGCCACGGCGCTTTTGGGCAACGAGAAAGAGTGACATTTTCTGTGCCAAATCTCGATTTGATCGGAAACGGGTGCCTTCGAGCTGATGGGTGCGGCCTGAGAACAAAGCGCACGGGGTGGTGGTGATCATTGCGGCCCTACGGTGAACGTTCACTCTTTTGAAACGGTTGTCGGCAAGAAGGCGTTGAAGCAAGATATCCGGCTGCATGATCAGTGAGTAGAAAGGAGTGGTTTGCTTTGGAACACGGTATATTGGGCTCGCTGATGCCTGTAGTAGAGGTGAGGCTCCGTCAAGGCGAAAGCCTGTATGCCCAATCAGGAGCGATGAAGTGGATGGATCAAGGTATCAGAATGGATGCGCAAATGAAAGGAGGTGTGTTTGGAGCTTTGAAGCGCAGTATGTCCGGGGAAGGAATGTTCGTGCAAAACTTCACTGCCGAAGAGGACGGAGCTGTGGTCGCCTTTGGGCATACCTATCCGGGAAATATCATCCCCATGGATGTTTCCCAAGGCACTGTCATCTGCCAGAGAAGGGCCTTTTTGTGCGCTGAGGTGAATGTTGATTACAATGTATACTTCCAGAGAAGACTGGGAGCCGGTTTTTTTGGCGGAGAAGGCTTTATCATGCAGAAACTTTCTGGGGACGGAATGGCATTCATTGAAATCGACGGAGAATGTATCGAAAAGAAGCTGGCTCCCGGAGAAACCATGCGGGTGGAAACGGGTTCTGTCGGAGCCTTTGAAGAGGGCGTGGATTTCAGCATTGAACGGATCAAGGGTATTAAGAACATGTTCCTGGGAGGCGAAGGCCTGTTCCTTACCACCTTGACAGGCCCAGGCAGAATATGGCTGCAAACCATGCCCATTCAGAGCATGGCAGGGGAATTGCACCATTATTTCCCCAGTAAGAAGTAATAGAAGGCAAGCACCGGTCAGGAGTTGGTGTTTTCAGGGGCAACGGATGGACCTTCGTTCAATGAGACGCTTTTGCTTTGATCGCGAAACGCAGTCAACGAGATGGTGGAGGAAACAGAACGCACAAAATGCGCCTGAAGCACCGCCTACGGACTCCGAGGCTCGCGGGCGGACCGGGTGTTGATCCCGCTTTCGTCTCGATGTGTGCCCGGAAAACGCCCTATGCGAGGGTGTCGTTGTGGCCACGATGGCCCCCAGAGGCCCGCGGACAGTCTACATCCAAACATGAACCATGACACACTCAATCGAAATCCTCGGGAAGTCTTTCGTGTAGACCAGGTGTTCCCGCCCGGCTAATTGCCTGGACATGGGTTAGCTCACGAGTTGTCCTGGGAGGAAAAAGGAGTATCATATTCTGTGCCGAAACTCGATATGATCGCAGCCTGGCTATGAGGTGATGGATGTGACCTGGGAACAAGGAGCAATCATTCTAATACTCTTGGGGATGCTCATTCTCTTCGCATGGGGAAAACCTCGTTATGACATCGTTGCTTTAATGGGTCTTCTTGCGGTGGCTTTGTTGGCATTGGTGCCTTTTGAGCAAGTCTTTGCCGGATTTGGCCACGGGGCGGTGGTGACTGTTGCGGCCGTGCTGGTGGTGAGCCGGGCGCTGGTGAACTCGGGTGTCATCGATAGTTTGGAACGATGGATCTCCCGCGCCGGGAAGAATCCGGTCTGGCAGCTGGTGATCATCACGCCTTTGGTGGCTCTTTGCTCAGCCTTTATCAACAATGTCGGGGCGCTGGCGATCTTCATGCCCATTACTCTGCGCATGGCAGCAAAATCCGGAACGTCTCCCTCGCTATTGCTCATGCCCTTGGCTTTCGCTTCTTTGCTAGGAGGACTCACTACGCTGATTGGAACTCCTCCCAATATTATCATTGCTACCTTCCGTGCCGAGCAGGCTGTGGAGCCATTTCGCATGTTTGATTTTCTCCCGGTAGGCGGACCCATCGCTTTGGCCGGTCTGTTGTTCCTGATCATTTTGGGCTGGCGTTTGATCCCGGTACGCCGCGCTCGCAGCGATGAAGACGACATGTTTGAGCTAAGCGAATATATCACTGAAGTTGTGGTTCCTCCCGAGTCTTCCCTCGTGGGAAAGAGAGTCTTCGAGTTGGAGAAGATGGAGGGTGTGGATGTGACGGTGGTTAATCTCATTCGCAATGATCAGGGTTTCCCAGCCCTGCATCCTAACCATAGACTAAAGGGTGGCGATAGCCTGGTAGTGCGGGCAGATGCTGATGACCTGGAAGAACTGCTCAAAAATAGCGATCTAGAGCTGGCCGGACAAGCGGAAGAGCACCGTCAGCTACTGGCTGGTTCCGAAGAGGTGAGCCTGGTGGAGGCCGTGATCATGCCCGGCTCATCCCTGGTGGGACGTACTGCTGGTGGACTCCGGTTGCGTGCCCGCTATGGCATCAACCTCCTGGCCGTGGCTCGCCAGGGCTCTCGCATGCGCTCGCGCCTCTCCCGTGTTCGCTTGCGGGAGGGCGATGTTCTTCTGTTGCAGGGTGATGATGATATGGTAGCAAATGTCCTTGGCGATTGGAAATGTCTTCCCCTCGCTTCACGCGGCCTGCGGCTGGCTAAGCCCCGCCGCTTGCTCTTGGTGGGTGCCATCTTCCTTGCGGCCATTGGCCTGACCAGCCTGGGTGTGGTACCGGTGCAGCTGGCGCTGACCTCAGCGGCGGTCACCATGGTGCTTACCGGTTTTATATCAGCGCGAGAGGCATATGAGAGCATTGACTGGTCGGTCATTGTTCTTTTGGGTGCCATGATACCCGTGAGCGAGGCCCTGCAGCACACGGGGACAGCGAAGCTGATGGCTGGAGGGTTATTGCGTCTGGCAGGTCAGCTTGATGCGTGGATCATGATCACTGTTTTCTTGGTTGCCACCATGTTATTATCGGACATCATCAACAATGCAGCCGCTACATTACTTATGGCTCCCGTGGCCATGAGCGTAGCTCAAGGTATGGGTGTCTCGTTCGACCCCTTCTTGATGGCGGTAGCCGTCGGTGCATCCTGTGCCTTTCTCACCCCTATAGGCCACCAATCCAACACTCTGGTCATGGGTCCGGGAGGATACAGGTTCGGCGATTATTGGCCAGTGGGCTTGCCGTTAGAGATCATCATCGTGCTCGTGGCTGTTCCGGTCCTTGTTTGGGTATGGCCCCTGTGAAGTCTTTTCTTTGCTCAAAGGACACACTCCTTCTTGCCCTCATCCCCCTGTCTTGACAGGCATTTTTCCGTAGGATACAGTTAAGTGGCCAAATCTTTGAGACACATAAAGGGAATATGAAATGGGGACGTCCTTGCGTGAATGCGAATGCTATTGATCCCGGCGGCCCATGTGCTCGTTTGGACCGTAGTTTGTGTCAGATAAGCCGTTACCTGCAGCACGAAGTTCAGCGCTTTCACCGTGAAGAAGGGTTAACGCCGGCGCAAGCACTGCTTCTGAATATGCTTGGTGAAGACGGAGCCAGCTCTGTTTCTCAAGTGGCCCGGAATCTGAGCGTCAGTTGTAGTGCGGTAACCCTATTGGCCCATCGGCTGCAGGCGGAGGGTCTGGTTGCACGGGTGCGGCAAGAGCAAGATCGCCGGGTGGTACTGCTGATGCTGACGCCTGTTGGCAGCGAGATGCTGGAACGAATCGTGACCAAGCGACGCTTAACCGTGGAACAGCTCCTAGTTGACCTATCCTCGGAGGATGTCGAGGCGTTGGTAGCCAGCGTTGCTCGTTTGGTGACCGGGACTTAGGGTGCCAACCGCCAGCACATGGGACCCGTCGTAGGAAAGCTACTCTATGCGATGGCCTCGTCTATCCATCAAGCCCCCTGTGTACACGATGTGGCCCCGATTGGTCGTGCGCGGCGCTGCCAGCTGGCCCCGAGCATTTGGGATGTCAACGAATCATTGCTGAGATCACCGATCCAGTGCCTTTCTTTGCCAGCTACTGTGAAGCGCGAAAGGCTTCGGGCAACGAACCTGAGATCACACCAGCGCTCATCGAGCGAATCCGCCGGCGGGTAAAGTGAGATCAAGGCTATCGAGAGCGACAACAGCCCCCCTGGCCGGGGGCTCCTCTTTTTTCAGGGTACCAGGAAGGTCGTTGCGGCATTCGGCTCGGATCGGAAGGAAAGAGTTTCTCGAGAGAGAAGCAATACCAGAGACACATTATCAAAATTGCGCGACATCACATTGTCGTGGATCCGTCCGATGCGATAAAGGAGTGGTAAGGTGAAGAAACCTTTGACGCGCGCCGCGGTGGCGCCGGAACTGACCTGGAGTTTGACCGACATCTTCCCCACCCCAAAGGAGTGGGAAGAGGAACTTACCTTGTTGATGAACACTCTCGATGAACCCTTTGCATACAAAGGACGTTTGGGAGAGGGCGCCGATGTGCTCCTTTCTTGCCTCCAATCCCAAGAGGAAATCCATGCCCGTTTCCTGAGGGTCGCCGCCTATGCATCATTGGGGTTATCCGTTGACGGTACGGACTCGGCACACCAGATTGCAGCGGGACGAGCATTGGCCGTAGGGGCGCGCTGGCAGGCGCTGCTTTCTCTCGTGCGCTCTGAGATCCAGAGTCTACCCCAAGAAGAGATCACCTCCTACCTCCGTGAGGAGACCGAATTGCGTTCCTTTGAGCCCATGTTGGACCGCATCATGGAAGAGAAACAGCACATGCTGGAACCGGACACCGAACGTATACTAGCGTCTCTCAATGAGGTGCTCAACGCTCCTTCCCTTGTGTATCAGAGGGCGAAAACCACGGACATGAAGTTTGCTCCTGCCAAAGACCAGGATGACCGCGAGCACCCCGTGACCTTCTCTACCTATGAGGGGCGCTTTGAGCTTCACCCCGATCCGGTGCTGCGTCGTAATGCATATGCTTCCTTTAGCCAAGGGTTGGCTGCCTACCAACATACACTGGGTGCAACATGGGCCACCGAGGTCAAGAAGAATGTGGTCATGGCTCGGCTCCGCGGCTATCCTTCAGCCATTCACATGTTACTCGATGAGCAACAGATCAGCCCCCCTGTCTATCACAATCTGCACGATGTTATCCTTCGAGAGCTCGCACCCCACATGCGGCGGTATGCCCGGTTGCGCAAGCGGGTACTGGGCTTGGAGGAAATGCTCTACTGCGACATAGAGGCACCACTGGATCCCCAGTTCCAACCGGAGGTCTCCTTTGAGGAAGCTGGGACTATGTTACGCGAGGGCTTATCGGTCCTGGGTGATGAGTATGTGGCCATCGTGGATGCGGCACTGAGCAACCGTTGGATTGATCGCGCAGACAATGTCGGGAAATCAACCGGTGCATTCTGCCATTCCGTATACGGGGTGCACCCTTACATTCTCATGACGTGGAACAATAGCATGCGCAACGTTCTGACGCTGGCTCATGAACTGGGTCATGCCGGTCACGGGGTGCTGGCTCAGCGCCATCAGCGTTTGGCCAACTGCCGGACTTCCATGTTCTTCATTGAGGCCCCTTCCACCATCAACGAGATTCTCGTGGGGAAGCACATTCTTTCGAACCAGCATGACAGTGGCATGCGCCGGTGGCTCCTCATGCAACGTATCATGACGTACCATCACAACTTCGTTCGACACCTGATAGAGGGCGAGCTGCAGAGGCGACTGTATGCCTTTGCCGAGAAGGGTGTGCCCATCACTACTGCTCACCTCAATTCCGCACAAGGCGACATACTGGACGAATTCTGGGGCGGCGAAGTCACCATTGACCAGGGAGCCCGGCTGACATGGATGAGGCAGCCCCACTACTACCGGGGGCTGTATCCGTACACGTATTCGGCCGGCTTGACCATTGGTACAGCGGTGGCCCGAGCCCTACAAGAGGATGGTGAGGCGGCACGGGAGCGCTGGCTGCAGGTTCTTTGTGCCGGTGGTACCCGGAAACCACTGGAACTGGCCCAGATGGCGGGCGTCGACATGACCCGTACCGAATCCATAAAGGAAGCTGTTGACTATGTGGGACAGATGGTGGATGAGGTCATCACACTGTTCTAGTGGGGCAGGCGGTGTGAAGATGCGGGTGTGGTAATGATGACGCAGCGCATGGTCCGTGCGGCATGCGTGGGTTTGAACGTGAAGGTTCGAGTTGGGAACGAGGTTGCTCATGGGATCCTGACGGCCCCCGTGGGTTTGGTCTTTCCCGATTCTTGCCTCAGGAGCCTGTGGTCAGACGGGCCATGACTTCAGCGGCGGAAGGAATGTCCGTCATGTCTCCCACCCGGGCTCCCGAGAACACGAGTCCGTGTTCAATGTCTCCCTGCCAGGAATTGAGCAGAGCTTGTCGGATGCAGTGACTCTGGGTGGGATCGTCGTGGTGTGCACAACGTTTCAGGCACTGATAGCAACGGGTGCCGTTGACTGAGACCTGGGGTAGCTGTCCCTCGGGATGGGGGACGATGGAACGGGACGCAAAGCCGGTGGGGCTCCACCATTGCACCTGACTCCCCGTGGCCTCTTGCCAGGCTTTCTTCATGGCGCTTGAGGCCGACGATTCCTCGGTCATGGCAAAGCGGGTTCCCAATTGCACCCCATCGGCGCCCATATCCAGAGCGCGGAGCATATCCTGGCGGTCGGCCAGTCCCCCGGCGGCAATCACGGGACCGGAAAAGCTTCTCTTTTGGAGTTCTTCCAACACGGGGGGGAAGAGCTCCCAGATGGTGACCTCGGGATCCTTGGGTCCCAGATGACCACCAGCCGTTCCACTCTCCACTACGACACCGGTAATGCCCTGCGTGCGACAGGCAAGCGATGCAGCTTTGACCGAACTGATGATGGCAAAACCGGGAATGTTTGCCTGATGGAGAAGCTTAAAGGGTCCGCGAGCGAACCCGGCCCCAATGGCCACGTAATCGACGGCTTCTTCTATGCAGACCTCAAGCAGTTGGTTAAAGGCGCTTCCGGCATACATGATATTGACGCCAACCACGCCTTGGGTTAGAGAACGTGCTTGTCGGATGTTGTCCCGCAGCTCATCCGGGGGTAGGCACATGGCTCCAATCGTGCCCACTCCACCTGCTTCCGCCACGGCGGCGGCGAGCGGTGCCAGCGAGATCCGGACCGACATTCCTCCCTGGATTATGCCATGTCTTGCTGTTCTTTCGCCTATGCGAAGGCCTGATAAGGCCACAGTCCTCCCCATCCCCTCCGAAGTGTTTGCCCATTTATGGGCAGTCACGGACTTATTCTATCACATCAGTGAGTCTGAGTATAGGGTAGCGACATGATTTGGCTGATTATGGTCAGGTTGGGTCAAGATTCGCGAGGCGAGAAGCCAGACAGAGGGACTGAGTGTAGCGCCAAAATCCGGCCATGATGCCAAATATGTTGCCCGATGATGCGTTCGCGTGTTACAATATATGAAGCTTTGATGCTTAGAGCAAACGAGGTGAGAACATGAAAAAGGGTAAGCATCCCGAGTACACCAAGACCAAGGTGACCTGTGCGTGTGGAGCTGAGTTCGATATGGGCTCCACCAAGACGGGTTTGCGGGTGGAGATTTGCTCTGCCTGTCATCCTTTCTATACCGGCGTACAGAAGATGGTCGACAGCGGTGGCCGCGTAGAGCGTTTCCGCCGCAAGTACGGCAAGACAGCGGAAGGCAAGTAGTGGAATTCCATTACGGCGGACAAGCGGTGATTGAGGGTGTCATGATGCGAGGGCCCACCGCCAGAGCGGTGGCCGTGCGTTTGGCATCGGGAAAAGTGCATGTAGAAGTGACGCCGGCTCGCTCTTGGCTGACCTTAAAGCCTTGGTATGGATGGCCCATTATCCGGGGCTTGGTGACGTTGGCCGAGACCCTAACTGCAGGCATTGATGCTCTTTTGGTCTCCGCCAATTTGTCCGAAGATCCCGAAGAACACCTTACCCGCCGGGAGACCGTGCTGGCGGTGGGGCTAGCTTTGCTGTTGTCCGTAGGACTGTTTATCATCCTGCCAACGGTGCTGGTTTCGTTCTTGCGGGGCCTTATTGCCCATCGCTTTTGGTTGAATCTAACCGAAGGTGTGGTTCGCGTTTCCATATTGACATTATACTTGGTGGCGATTTCCCGGCTGCCTGAGGTGCAACGCCTGTTGGCGTATCACGGGGCAGAGCATCAGGCCATTCACGCCTACGAGAACCAGAAGAGTTTGGAGCCTGAGGTGGTGCGGGACTTTTCTCTCAAGCATCCGCGCTGCGGCACCAGTTTCTTGCTGGTAGTGATGCTGGTGAGCGTGATTTTGTTTTCGTTTTTTGGTTGGCCGGGCATTTGGCAGCGCATCGTCTTGCGCCTTGTGCTATTGCCCGTTGTCGCTGGGGTGTCCTATGAGCTGATCCGCTGGGCGGGACGGTCTCGATCGCCCTTGGTGCAGGCTATCAGCTGGCCCGGACTCATGCTACAGCGATATACCACACGGACCCCGGATGATTCTCAGATCGAGGTAGCAGCGGCTGCACTCCAGGCCGTACTTGCCGACAAGAAGGTGGTTCAGAGTGTTTGAGAAGATAGAGGCGATGGTCCGTCGCTATCAGGAGTTGGAGAGGTTGCTCTCCGATCCCGAGGTGATGTCCTCTCACCATAAGTTCAAGGAATATGCACAGGAGCATTCACGACTGCAAGATGTGGTTGCGTGGTATAGCGAGCTCCAACGTGTGCAACAAGAGATGGTTGAAGCTAAAGCCATGTTTCAAGAGGATGATCGGGAACTGCGCCAGCTGGCTCAGAGCGAACTGTCCAGCTTGCAGTCGCGTGAAGAAGAGCTTTTGCAACAGTTGCGTCAGGCACTCTTGCCGAAGGACCCCAATGATGAACGCAACGTCATCGTGGAAATCCGGGCGGGCGCCGGCGGCACCGAGGCGGCGCTCTTTGCTGGCGATCTCCATCGCATGTATGCTCGTTATGCGGAGAGAAAAGGTTGGAAGGTGGAAGTTCTCAGCTCCAGTCCCACTGACATTGGTGGTTTCAAAGAGGTCATCTTCATGATCGAAGGCAAGGGTGCGTTCAGCCAGTTGAAGTATGAAAGCGGTGTGCATCGTGTTCAGCGCGTGCCGGTGACCGAGTCGGGAGGACGAATTCACACTTCTACTGTCACCGTGGCGGTGCTGCCGGAGGCAGAAGAAGTGGATGTGGATATTTCCCCCGATGAATTGCGTATCGATATCTTTTGCGCCAGCGGGCCGGGAGGGCAAAGCGTGAATACCACCTATTCGGCGGTGCGTATCACCCACCTTCCCACCGGGATCGTTTCTAGCTGTCAAGATGAGAAGTCGCAGCACAAGAACAAGGATAGGGCCATGAAGGTGCTCAGAGCCCGTCTTTTGGATGTGGCATTGCAACAGCAGCAAGAAGAAATGTCACGTGAGCGCCGTTCGCAGATGGGAACGGGTGACCGCTCTGAACGCATTCGCACCTATAACCATCCTCAGTCCCGTATTACCGATCACCGCATTGGTCTGACGTCCCATCGCTGGGAAGGAGTGCTGCAGGGAGAACTCGATGAGTTTGTTGATGCATTGCGTATGGCCGAGCAGGAGGAGAAGATGGAGGAAGCCGTGCACTAACGGAGGGTAGCGTGGTGCAACTTCATGAGCTTTACAAGGAGATTCGCAAGACATTGGCCGCCTCGAGCGCGGAGCATGCCGCCCGGGAGGCGGCTCTTTTGCTTGCTCATGCCCTAAAGATAGAGCAATCCCAACTGCACCTGAATCCGGAAGCACCCGTATCGCCTGCCCAGGTGCGCCGCGCACGGGAGTGGGTGAAGCGGCGGGTGACCGGTGAGCCTGTTCAGTATATCATTGGGCACCAGGAGTTTTGGTCACTGGACTTTCAGGTGGAACCGGGGGTGCTCATCCCCCGTCCGGAGAGTGAGTTTTTGGTGGAAGCGGCATTGGCCCTTGCACCTCAACGGGTCGTGGAGGTGGGCACCGGAAGCGGCGCCATCGCCGTGGCGTTGGCGGTCCATGCTCCGCAGAGTCGGGTCTGGGCTACTGACATATCGCGCGCTGCTTTGCGCATAGCCCGCGTTAACTGCTGCCGGCACAAGGTGGCAGATCGGGTATTCTTTTACCATGGACATTTGCTCGAGCCCCTTGTTGGCCTGGGCTTGGAGGGCAGGGTGGATGTCATGATCTCCAACCCTCCCTATGTTCGCTCGCAGGATCTCGGGGCGCTCCCCTGTGAGGTGCGCGATTACGAACCACGCCAGGCTCTGGATGGAGGAGCAGATGGTCTGTTTTTTTATCGCCAGCTGGCAAAACATCATGCCTGGCTTCGTACCCATGGTAAACTGTTGCTAGAGGTAGGGCACAATCAGGTCTGGCCGGTGAGTGAACTGTTGGCCGAAAACGGGTGGGCGCTCGAACGCATCATCAAGGACTACCGTGGCGTAGAGCGGACGATCGTTGCCAGTGTAAGGAGAACCTAACGTGACTTGCACCATGCGACTTGCATATGACGCTGAAGCCATCGCCCTGGGGGCAAAGCTTCTGCGTGCAGGAAAACTGGTGGCATTTCCCACTGAGACCGTATATGGGTTGGGAGCCAACGCCCTGGATGGCCAGGCGGTGGAAGGGATCTTTGTTGCCAAGGGCAGACCGGCTGATAATCCCCTTATCGTTCATGTGGGTTCATTGGGGCAGGTAGATGCCCTGGTCGATACGATTCCCCCTCTGGCCCACCGGCTCATGCGGGCATTTTGGCCCGGCCCCTTGACTCTGGTTTTGGGCCGTTCACATGCTGTGCCTTGCGTGGTGAGCGGCGGCTTGGAGACGGTGGCGGTGCGCATGCCTGATCACCCGGTTGCCCTGGCCCTTTTGCGGGCAGCGCGGGTACCCGTGGCCGCCCCCAGTGCCAATGTGTCGGGTCGACCCAGCCCGACGACAGCAGATCACGTCCTCGCCGATTTGGGGGGGCGCATTGCCGCGGTGGTGGACGGCGGTCATTGTCCTCTGGGTGTGGAATCGACCGTGCTGGACGTGACGCAGTGTCCCCCGGTCATCCTGCGTCCTGGCGGTGTTACTCTTGAGCAACTCTCGGAATACACCCCCCTGGGCACGGTGACTGACCAAGATCATGCGTCACTACGCCGCTCTCCGGGACAGCGCTACGGGCATTACTCTCCCCGTACGCCTTTGGTGCTGGTGGAAGGGGAAAGTCGACAGGAGATAGCAGAGGAGATCACGAAGAGAATCACCCGATGCCAGCGGCGCGGGCTGCGGGCCGGTGTGCTTGCGACCCAGGAGAATGCCCAGCGTTATGGCGACATCCCCATTTTGGTACTGGGGTCTTATTCTGATTCCCAGATCGTATCGGCCCGCTTGTTTGGGGCCCTGCGCCAGGTGGATGAATGGGGTGTGGATGTAGTATACTGTGAAGCGCTGCCCGAAGTGGGTTTGGGCCGGGCGATTATGGACCGATTGCGCCGGGCAGCGGCAGGCCGTGACGGGAAAGGTGGGTGAAGACATGACCAAAACACCGGTTCGCATTCTCTTTGTGTGTACTGGTAATACCTGTCGCTCTCCTACGGCCGAATGGATGACCCGTTGGATGCTGGAGAAGATACCGGGTCAAGGTGAGGCGGAGGTGGCGTCGGCGGGTCTGGCGGCCCATCCGGGAGCGCCTTTTAGTGAGCATGCTCAGCGGCTTCTGACAGAGCGGTGGGGACAGAAGGTAGATCATGGGGCCCGGCAGTTGACATCTGAGATGATTGAGGAGGCCGACTGGGTGCTCACTATGACCGACTCCCAGCGCCAGGCCGTATTAGCTATGAGCAACGTAGCAGAAGGTCGCACCCGGCTTCTCCGTGAGTTTGTCGGTGGGTGCGGTGATATTCCCGATCCGTACGGTGGCGGGCGGGACGAATATGAGAACATGGTGGATACAGTCGAACAGGCGGTAACCGCTCTGGTCGAAAAAATACGAGTAGAGGATGAAGATGATGAAGATTGCCCTGGGCAGTGACCATGGTGGCTATCAGATGAAGGAAGCGATCAAGGCACATCTTGGTGACGGACCTCATATCGTGTTTGATCGGGGCACTGGAGGCGAGGAGTCGGTGGATTATCCTCCTCTGGCTCTAGATGTGGCTGAGGGTGTGGCCCGGGGCGAGTATGACCGGGGCATCTTGGTATGCGGGACCGGCATTGGTATGTGCATGGTGGCCAACAAGGTGCCAGGGGTGCGGGCTGCGTTATGTAATGATGTCTTCAGTGCCCGGGCCTCCCGAGAGCATAATGATGCCAATATCTTGACGCTCGGAGCCCGTGTCATCGGTTTGGGTCTGGCTTTGGACATCGTGGATACTTGGCTTTGCACCGAGTTTGCCGGAGAGCGGCATGCGCGTCGTCTGGAGCAGTTGGCCGATATTGAGAGCCGCTACCATAAGAAGTAGTTGGGAGGTTAGCGATGGATCTGGAGCACATCACAGCCCAAGTAAGTGAGGTCACACGCACGTTGTTGGAAGCGGCGCGTTTGAAGGCCGGGCAGATCCTGGTCATTGGTTGCAGCACCTCGGAGATTCAAGGACAACGGATTGGTTCGGCCGGCAGTACCCAAGTGGCCCAAGCTGTGCTGGACGGAGTGGAAGGAGAACTGGGCGAAAGCGGTGTCTTTCTGGCAGTTCAATGCTGCGAGCATCTGAACCGGGCTTTGGTTATATCCAGTGCCGCGATGGAGAAATACGATCTGACCGAAGTGCGCGTCCTTCCCATCTGCGGCGCCGGGGGTGCGGTGGCAACCGAATTGATGGAGCGCCTGCCTGACGGGGTGGTTGTGGAGTCAATAGCAGCCCACGCTGGTCTCGATATTGGCGATACCCTGATCGGCATGCACCTGAGACCGGTGGCGGTGCCGGTTCGGCCTCAGGGCAAGAGCATCGGCCATGCCCATGTTACATTGGCGCGCACACGCCCCAAGTTGATTGGGGGGGCCCGGGCTGTATATGCCTACGATGAGGTGGAACAACGCTTTGGTAAGTGCGTTATGAAGCCGGAGGAATGACGGGGCAGAGCCGTCTTTGCTTGTTGGTAGCTTTGGGTGGGACAGCAAGTGGAAGGGTCTTGCCCTCGATCCAGATGCAAACAAGAAGAGGAGGGGACCGGGTGCGACCAAGCTGGGACGAGTATTTTATGGAGGTAGCAACGGTGGTGGCGCGGCGGGCCACGTGCCTGCGCCGGCAGATAGGAGCTATTCTGGTCAAGGATAAGCATATTCTGGCCACAGGCTACAATGGAGCACCGGCGGGACTCACTCATTGCCTGGATACGGGGTGCGCGCGCCAGAAGATTCCTTCGGGCGAGCGTCAGGAGTTGTGCCGGGGGCTGCATGCGGAGCAAAACGGCTTGATTCAGGCGGCTCGTCACGGTATCGCTGTATCGGGAGCCACGCTGTACTCTACCACCGAGCCGTGCAGTCTTTGCACTAAGATGCTCATCAACGCTGGGATCGGCCGGGTTGTTTTTCGTGACGAGTATCCTGACCAGATGGCTCAAGAGATGCTAAAGCAAGCGGGAGTTGAAAGAACGAGGCTGCTCTAAGGCTTTTTCTGGTTGACAGAATCTCATGACGTGGACTACAATGGGAGAGGGTTTGCCCCAGAGGAGGGAGAGGCCGTGATGGATGCTCTGGTGGTTTTTATCGTAGCTTTTTTCATCGCATTGCTTGCTACCCCCGCTTGTCGCTGGCTGGCCCTGCGCACGGGAGCCGTGGCCATACCCGGTGAGAGAAGTGTCCATCGCGAACCCATGCCCTATCTAGGAGGCTTAGCCATTGCGGCCGGATTTGCCGGGGCGGTCTTGGTGGCCGGAAGAGGCGATTTCCCCTGGTTTACCGTTCTATCAGGTGGTCTTTTCATTTTGCTCTTGGGCATTGTCGATGACGTTGTGTCCCTGCGCCCCTGGGTCAAGCTCTTGGGACAGTTGGTGGGAGCGGCCGTGCTGTATTTCGGTGGAGTACAGGTAGGATACATAACCAATCCGCTGGGCGGTCTATTTCTTTTGGGCTGGCTGGCTCTTCCCATCACACTGGCATGGGTAGTGGGGGTCATTAACGTGGTCAACTTGTCTGATGGGTTGGATGGTTTGGCCGCAGGCATCTCTTCTATCGCGGGTCTAACCTTGCTCTATGTTGCCTGGCAGCAAGGGCAACCTGGGGTGGCCTTGGCCGCTGCTGCCTTGAGTGGGAGCACGTTGGGTTTCTTACCCTACAATTTTAACCCTGCCCGCATTTTCATGGGTGATGGCGGTTCTATGTTCATTGGGTATGTTCTGGCAGCCATTGCGATGCAGGGGACACTGAAGAGCACCGCTGCGATTGCCCTGCTCATCCCTTTTTTGGCTTTGGGCTTGCCCATGTTCGATGCGTTTTTTTCTGTGCTGCGCCGGGCTGCCAACGGCCGGCCCATTTACGAGGCTGACGGTGGACACTTGCATCACCGCCTGCTGCGTTTGGGGATGACCCAGCGTCAGGTGGTTATCAGTATGTATATGGGTAGTTTGCTCTTGGGTTCTTCGGCCGCCTTGATGACTGCTTTGGACCCGCGTCACGGCGGTCTTCTCATGATTACGGTTGTTGGATTGATGATTGCCATCGGGAAAAAGGTAGGTATCTTGGAAATCAAGCAGGAGAAAGACATTAAGCATTGAAATTCTAGCGGTGGTTCTTTTTGACCCGGTGCGCCTGGCATATTCTGCCAGGGATGGCGATCCGGGTTTTGCCATGAGCGATCGGAAAAAGAGGGTTGTGGTGATGTCGGATAGATTGCGGGTTTTGACGGTGTTTGGTACCCGGCCCGAAGCGATCAAGATGGCTCCAGTGGTGATGGAACTGGGTCGCCATGCTGAGGAGATCGACAGCCGGGTGGTGGTCACCGCGCAGCACCGGGAGATGCTGGATGGGGTGCTCAACCACTTTTCTTTGGTGCCTGACTATGATCTGGATGTAATGAGAGAGCGCCAGTCTCTTAGTGAGACGGCGATCCGGGTGCTAGGAGGACTTCAACCTATCTTCCAAACGGAGCAGCCGGACCTGGTGCTGGTGCACGGTGATACACTGACTACGGGGATTGCGTCCTTGGCTGCCTTCTTTTGCCGTTTGCGTGTGGGTCACGTGGAAGCAGGACTGCGCACCGGCAACAAGTGGGCCCCGTTTCCCGAAGAGGTCATGCGCAAGGTCGCCGACAGCGTCTGCGATCTCCATTTCTGCCCGACCGAGGTGTCCCGTGAGAATCTATCGAGAGAAGGTATTGCCGGTCCGGGCGTCTACGTTACCGGTAACACGGCTATCGATGCTCTCTTGTGGACAGTGCACCGCGACACAACGCCCCGAGTCCAAGAGCGCGAGAAGATGATCTTGGTGGATGTTCACCGTCGCGAGAGCTTCGGAGCTCCGCTGGAGAGGGTGGCCCGGGCGCTGGTGGATATCGCCGAAGGATATGAGGATGTACGCCTGGTTGTGTCGGTGCATCCCAATCCGGCTGTGAAGGATCTGTTGCACAAACACTTATCCGGCACCGTGCGGGTATGTTTGCTAACACCACAATCCTATGTTGAATGGGCGCGGCTGATGCAATGCTCATTTCTTATCATTACTGACTCGGGCGGGCTGCAGGAAGAGGCACCCGCACTGGGAGTTCCTGTACTGTTGACGCGCGAGGAAACGGAAAGACCCGAAGCGGTGGCAGCGGGTACCGTTCAACTGGTAGGTACAGATCCGGTGCGCATTGCCAACGCCGTGAGAAGATTGGTGGCTTGTAAAACAGCTTACCAAAGCATGGCCTGCGCTCGCAATCCCTACGGGGACGGAGCGGCGGCCCGTCGTACTGTGGAGGGCATCCTCCATCATTTTGGCCGGAGGAATGATCCTCCAACGCCTTGGATTGCCATGGATGAGGGTGGTGAGAATCTGTGTCCATAACATCACTGACCAAGATCAAAGAGGCTGAACGACAGGCACAAGAACAGGTGCAATCAGCCGAGAAGCAGGCCAATGCCATCATCTCACAAGCACAAAAAGAGGCAAGACAGCTGGTGGTTGAAGCTCGAAAGCAAGCCCAGGAGCAGGCGGGGCGCATGGTAGAAGCAGCCGAGAAGGATGCGCGCGAAAAAGCGGACCAAATGCGCCGGCGTGCCGCTCAGGATAAGGAGACGGTAGCCCAGGGAGCTCAGGCGGGCAGAGAGAAGGCCATCAGCGTGATCGTTGAAAGGATCGTGGACGACTATGGCCGTAGCTAGGATGAAGAAGGTGAGTATCCTGACCGTGTCTTCGGTGCGTCAGGATGTACTCGATCTGTTGCAGAGTATGGCCTCTTTACAGCTCATTAACGTGCATGAGGATGAGACTCTGTCAGAGGAATTATTGCAAGTGCCGGTGGATATGGATGAGCTGGAACGCGAGCTGGCCCGTGCGCGGGAGTCACTCAGGTTTCTGGACACCTATCACAAGAAGGCCAAGGGCTTTTTGGAGAGCTTTGTCGGCTCTAAAGTGACAATGAACCGCCAGGAGTTCATGGAAGCCATTGGTGGGTTTGACCTTGTCCGGTTGCATGCCAGCTGCCAAGAGGCGCAAAAGCAGTTGGATAGCATTCGCCAGGAACGGGAGCGGTTAATCGCGCAAGAGGAACTGCTTAAGCCTTGGCAGCAGTTGACCGTGAACTTGGATGAGTTGCGCGATACGGCTCACTGCCGCCTAATCACCGGCTCACTGCCCAGGCGGGATTGGCAGCGGTCACAGGACCAGATCAAGGACGCATCAGTGCATGTGGAACCGGTGGGACAGGATGATCAGACGGTTTACTTTTTGGCCATTGCACACCAAGACGATCAGGAGGCAAGTTCGCTTTTAGCAGAGCTGGGAATGACCAACCTGCCTCTGGATGAGTTCAATGGGCCTGTGCCCGAACTGTTGTTCAGCACAAAGGAAGCTTTGAAGGAACTGGCCGCCGATGAGGAGCAGGTGGTGGAACGCGTCATTGCCTTGGGGCCGGATGTGACCCAGCTGCAGTTTTACGTTGATTATTTGCAGTCTCGTCGGCAGGCTTTGGAAGCCAATACGGGGGTGGGGAGCACCGAATCGGTGGTCATGATTCGGGCCTGGTGCCGCCAAGACGATCTTGCTCTTTTAGAGCGGAAACTGGAGGGGGTCTCGTTTGCTGTGGCCGTGGAGGCTGAAGATCCCCTGCTTGATGAAGATGTGCCGGTGAGACTGGAGAATAAGCCACTCATTGAGCCGTTTGAAGTGGTAACTAACATCTATGGGTTCCCTTCTTATCGCGAAGTGGATCCCACGCCGCTTCTGGCGCCGTTCTTTTTCGTGTTCTTTGGCATGGCTTTGAGCGATGCCGGATATGGACTACTTTTGATGCTACTGTCGGCCCTTGCCTTGCGTAAGCTGGATATTCCCCGCGGGGGCACCAAACTCATTCGCCTGCTTTGGCTTGGCGGTTTGTCCACGGTGGTGGTGGGAGCCCTCACCGGTGGCTGGTTTGGGGATCTGTTTGATATGATCCCGCTGGGTTTCTTGCAGGATATGCGCGCACGCATCACCCTCTTTGACCCACTGGAGAATCCGCTGCTATTCTTAGGTCTTGCCCTGGGTTTAGGTGTTGTGCAGGTCTGGTTCGGCACCATTATCAAGATGTCTTCCACCTTTGCCGAAGGGCGATGGTTGGATGCGTTGATGAATGATGCGGCCTGGGTATTCTTCCTTCCTGCGCTGGGCGTGATGACGGCGACCATGAATGATCCCGCCTGGGCCGATGCCGGGCGGTGGCTGGCCATTCTCGGTGCCGTGTGGGTCATGCTGGGCGCTGCCCGCCGCCAACCCCATTGGCTCTTGAAACCCTTTGCGGGCGTTTTGGGATTGTATGGTATCGTTGACTATCTCAGTGGAACGCTTTCATACGCTCGCATCATGGCTTTGGGACTGGCTACCGGTGTTATCGCCATGGTGGTCAATCAAATTGCCGCTCTGGGCGCCGGGATCCCGGTGGTGGGGGTTGTCATTGCAGTGGTCGTGATTGCGGGGGGGCACCTTTTCAATCTGGCCATTAACACTCTGGGCAGTTTCATTCACTCGGGACGTTTACAGTTTGTCGAGTTTTTCACCAAGTTCTTCGAAGGAAGTGGGCGTGGCTTTAAACCATTCCGCGCCGAGACCGAATTCGTAAACATAGAAGAAAACTAGGGAGATTAGGGGAGGAAAAAGCGATGGTGTCTGTCAGTCTAATTGTAGTCACAGTGGTGTTCGCCACAGCCGTTTTCGTGCTTGCCCTGGTAGAGACAGCAGCGACCGGACTTACCATAGCCTTGGTCGGTGCCGGTATGGCGGTGGTGTTGGCGGGTATTGGTTCCAGTCTCGGCGTAGGTATGGCGGGTGAAGCGGCGGCCGGTGTTGTGGCAGAAGACCCCGAGAAGTTTGGTAAGTTACTGCTCTTGCAGGCTCTACCGGGTACCCAGGGGATTTATGGCCTCCTGGCCGGCTTCTTGGTCATGCTGCAGTTGGGGTTGTTTGGAGATCCAGTGGACTTGACCGTGGCCGAGGGAACCTCCATCTTTTTGGCGTGCATTCCCGTGGCTCTTACCTGTCTTCTGTCCGGGATCTATCAGGGCCGGGTATCGGCGGCTTGTATTGGCATTGTGGCCAAGCGGCCGGAGGAATCCGGGAAGGCACTGGTGCTGCCGGTTATGGTCGAAACCTATGCGGTGCTTGGCTTGCTGGCAACCATGCTACTGATATTCAATCTAGTCTAAAGTGCGGGAGTGCTGACGATGGCGTTAAAGGACATTATTGCCAGGATTGAAGCCGAGGCAAGAGCACGGGGTGAGCGCATCGTGGCGGATGCGGAGGCACGCTCTTCGGAGATTATGGAAGAAGGGCAAAGGGACGCCTTGCAACAAGCCAATAGCATTGTGTCTGATGCTGAGAAGAAAGCCCAGACCCAGGCCGGTCACATCCTGACTCTGGCCAGGCTTCAGGGACGACGAGACGTGCTCGCGGCCAAGCAGGAAGCTCTGGATGAGGCTTTCCAAGCTGCATTGGAGCGCTTATCGCAACTGGATGATGATACCTACTTGCAGCTGATCAAACAGGTGGTGTCCGCTCACGCTGTGCGCGGGAGTGAGGAAATTGTGGTCAATGCCCATGACCGGCAGCGAATTACCGCAGACTTCCTCAAAGGACTCAATCAGGAACTAAAGGAGAAGGGGTTGGAGGGCACGGTGGGATTGTCCCCGGATTCGGTGGCCATTACCGGCGGGTGCATTCTTAGAGGCGAGGACCTTGAAGTCAACGCATCATTTGATGCGATCCTAAAGACCCTGCGCGAAGACTTGGAACCCGAGATTGCCGCCTACCTGTTTGGCAACAGGAGCTGATTTAATGGACGCAATAAGACGTGAGGAAATAGATTACTTGGCGGCCGTTGCCCGCATTCGGGTGTTGGAAACACGGCTCTTGCGTGATCAGGAAATAGACCGGATGCTGGACATGCAAGTGGCTGATGACGTCTGGAAGATGGTCAGGGAATTGTGGGATCTGCCCGAAGAACCCCTGCAAGACTTCGAACGTGTGCTCGGGGAGCACCTGACCGGACTCTATAGCTATGTGACCAGTTTCTTGCCCAGCCCCGATGTGGTTTACTGGTTGGGCATTCGCAATGACTATCACAATCTGAAAGTGTTGCTCAAGGAAGCGCTGCTCCATGAGACAGCGAATGAAGGAGCCTTCAGTGACCTGGGCACGGTTTCTGTGTCCCAATTGCGCTCTCAGCTGGACGCATTTGAAGAGGTCCGGCCTCATGAGCACGAGCCTGAGGTGCTCGTCTCATGGCAAGAGCGCCTACCCGCCAGCTACCAGCAGGCGGTTGGGGACGCACAAGAGCGTTATCAGGCCACCGGAGATCCCCAGATCATTGACGTGGTTCTTGACCGGTATCAGCTGGGAGATTCACGTCAACAAGCTGAGGTCTTGGGCCCTGAGATTCACGAGATGGCCGTCGCGTTGGGAGAAATGGCCAACTTGAAGATTCTCCTTCGCTCCAACAAACTGGGCAAGAGCTTGCAGTTTCTCCGTTTAGCGCTGGTTGAGGGTGGTAAGCTGCCCCCTTATCGCTGGGAAGAGCTTCTGGGCCGAGCTGCCGATGAGGTGGCTTCGTCTCTGGGGTCTCCTTATGAGGAACTCATTCGCAGTGCCGGTGCAGACCCGGGGCGGGTCGAACGAGAAGCGGACAATTTCATACTCAAGATGCTCAAGACGTCGCGCTATGTTGCCATGGGCCCCTGGCCGGTTGTGGCTTTCTTATGGGCCAAGGAGAACGATGTGCGCAACGTTCGCATCTTGCTCAGCGGGAAAATCAACGGAGCCAGCACGGAAGCCATCCGGGAAAGGCTGCGTGATACCTATGTCTAGAATTGCCTTTATCGGTCAACGTGATGCGATCTTGGGCTTTAAAGCCCTGGGCATTACGGTTATGCCCGCGACAGATCGCCAGGGCGCCTTGGAGGCCTTGGCGAACGCGAGAGAACAGGACTATGAGATCGTGTTTATCACCGAACCGGTGGCGCGTGAGATTCAAGCGGAGTTGGACGAGCTGACGCAAGCGCCGCGTCCTGTCGTAACCATTCTTCCCGACCATCGAGGTTCAAGTGGCATAGGCATGGCGAGGCTCAAGTCTCGCGTGGAGAAGGCCATAGGGGTAGACATCCTGTTCAAGGAAGAGGGAAAATAGATGCAAGAAGGAAGGATCGTCAAAATATCGGGCCCCCTGGTCGTCGCCGAAAACATGACCGATGTGCGCATGTACGATGTGGTGCGCGTTGGCGAGGGCAGGCTCTTGGGGGAAGTGATCGAGATGCGCGGCAATCGCGCATCGATTCAGGTTTACGAAGAAACCTCCGGCGTAAGTCCGGGTGAACCGGTGGTCAGCACCGGGCAGCCGCTAAGCGTGGAACTGGGACCGGGACTTATGCGTTCAATTTATGATGGCATTCAACGACCGTTGAGTGGCTTGATGGAACTATCCGGGGAGTTTATCGGTCGTGGTTTGGAAGTACCGGGCCTGGATCGTGAGAAGAAATGGGAGTTCAAGCCCGCCGTTGAGGTCGGAGATACGGTGATAAGTGGTGATGTGCTGGGTACGGTGCAGGAGACCATTCTGGTTGAGCATCGGGTCATGGTACCACCGGGCATCCCCGGAGCTACAGTGCGTTCCATCAAGGCAGGAGAGTATACGGTCACTGAGACCGTGGCCGTGTTGGACGTCGAAGGCGAGTCCCGTGAAGTTACCATGCTGCAGCGATGGCCCGTGCGTGTGGGCCGTCCCATCAAGGAGCGGCTGGCTCCCGAGGACCCCCTTGTCACCGGGCAGAGGGTCATTGATACCTTCTTCCCCATAGCCAAAGGGGGAACCGCTTGCATTCCCGGTCCTTTTGGTTCGGGCAAGACGGTCGTACAGCACCAGTTGTCCAAGTGGGCTGATGCTGAGATCATCGTCTTCATCGGTTGCGGCGAACGAGGAAATGAGATGACCGACGTTTTGCTGGAGTTCCCGGAGCTGAAGGATCCCCGCTCGGGCGAGCCTCTTATGGAGCGTACCATCCTGGTGGCCAATACGTCCAACATGCCGGTGGCGGCCCGGGAGGCTTCCATCTACACCGGGTTGACGCTGGCCGAATATTATCGCGATATGGGCTATCAGGTTGCCCTCATGGCTGATTCGACATCCCGCTGGGCCGAGGCGCTGCGCGAGATTTCTGGTCGCTTGGAAGAGATGCCGGGCGAAGAGGGATATCCTGCCTACCTAGGGTCGCGGGCTGCAGAGTTCTATGAAAGGGCCGGTCGCGTCATCTGTGCGGGTTCGCAAGGTAGAGAAGGGACTTTGAGCATTGTGGGCGCGGTCTCTCCTCCCGGTGGTGACTTGTCCGAGCCCGTAACCCAGGCCACCCTTCGTGTCGTTAAGGTCTTCTGGGGTTTGGATGACCGGTTGGCGGCGCGAAAGCACTTTCCGGCCATCAACTGGTTGACCTCATATTCACTCTATACCGACACGCTGGATGCGTTTTTCCGGACCAATGCGGGAGAAGATTTCCCGGAACTCAGGCAGGAGGCCATGTCGCTTCTACAGACGGAGTCCGAACTGCAGGAAATCGTGAGACTGGTTGGTTTGGATGCCCTGTCAGCTCGCCAGCGCATGATCTTGGAGACGTCCAAGTCTTTGCGTGAGGACTTTCTCTACCAGAGCGCGTTCCATGACATTGATACCTATTGCTCCATGGAAAAGCAGTACAAAGTACTCAAGATCATCTTGACCTTCCATCATTCCGCCCTGCGGTGGCTGGATGAAGGGACATCCATTGATAAGATACTGGAATTGCCGGTGCGAGATGAGATCGCCCGTGCCCGCTTGGCTCCTGAAGATCAGCTGGGCAAGCTGGCTCAACTGGCGGAGCAAGTCACTGGCGAGTTTCCGGCTTAGGAGGTGAAAGACAATGCTAAAGGAGTACCGTACCATTAGTGAGGTGGCAGGTCCTCTCATGATGGTAGATAAAGTAGATGCGGTCCAGTACGATGAACTGGTGGAAGTAGAACTACCCGGAGGCGAGGTTCGTCGGGGCAAAGTCCTCGAGGCTCACACCGGGCGAGCGCTCGTACAGCTGTTCGAGGGCACGGCGGGCATTGATATGAGACGTACGAAGGTCCGTTTTCTCGGCAAGGTGATCGAGTTGGGTGTGTCCGAAGACATGTTGGGGCGCATCTTTGACGGCTTTGGAACCCCCATCGATGGGGGTCCGCGCATTTTGGCCGAGACACGGCTGGATATTAACGGCAACCCCATCAATCCCTTTGCCCGTGCCTATCCGTCGGAGTTCATTCAGACGGGTATCTCGGCTATCGATTGTATGAACCCCTTAGTAAGAGGGCAGAAGCTACCGATCTTCTCAGGCAGTGGTCTCCCTCACTCCCAGATGGCAGCCCAAATTGCCCGTCAGGCGAAGGTGAGGGGCACGACCGAGCCTTTTGCCGTGGTATTTGCGGCCATGGGCATCACCTTTGAGGAAGCCAACTATTTCATAACCGACTTCAGACGCACGGGGGCCATTGAGCGCGCCGTCCTGTTCATGAACCTGTCCAATGATCCGGTGATCGAGCGCATTGCCACCCCACGTATGGCTCTGACCACCGCCGAGTATCTGGCCTACGAAAAGGGCATGCACGTGTTGGTCATTCTGACCGATATGACCAACTACTGCGAGGCGTTGCGAGAAGTGTCCGCCGCGCGCAAGGAAGTGCCGGGGCGCCGGGGATACCCAGGATACATGTATACGGATCTGGCCACCATTTACGAACGCGCCGGGCGCGTGCAGGGAAAGCCGGGCTCCATTACTCAGATTCCTATCTTGACCATGCCGGAGGATGATAAGACCCATCCCATTCCCGACCTTACCGGTTATATCACGGAGGGACAGGTAATCCTCGGACGTGAGCTGCACAAGAAGGGTATCTATCCGGCCATCAACGTATCACTGTCCCTGTCTCGTCTCAAGGATAAGGGTATTGGGCCGGACAAGACCCGTGAGGATCATGCTGACGTACTCAACCAACTGTCCGATGCTTACGACCGGGGGAAGGAAGCCAGGGAGTTGGCCGTTGTTTTGGGTGAAGCGGCCCTGACCCCCGCCGATAGACTCTTTTTCAAGTTTGCCGACGAGTTTGAACTGCAATTCGTGCGGCAGGGGGAGAATGTGGAGCGATCCATTGAGGAGACTCTCGATATTGGGTGGCGCCTGATGAAAATCATTCCGCGCAACGAGCTGAAGCGAGTCAGCGATGAGCACGTAGAGAAATATCTCAATCGCCAAGACGCGCCGGCAGCGGATTAAGAAACGGGGATGAGACCACCATGGAAATCAGAGTCAATGCGACCAGGATGGAATTGCTCAAACTCAAGAATCGGGTACGCATGGCTCAGCGCGGGCACAAACTGCTCAAGGACAAGCGCGACGAGTTGATGAAGATCTTCCTGGGCCTGGTGCGGGAGAACAAAGAGGTGCGCGAGCGCGTGGAGCGCCTTTTGGGCCAGGCGTACCGGAGCTTCCTGGTCTCCCGGGCGGTGATGTCGCGGGAAGCCCTGGAAGAAGCCCTCATGTCTTCGCGCGATGAGTTGAAGGTCAGCGTCGCTCTCAAGCAGGTGATGAATGTTGTCGTGCCTCAGTTCAAGGTCGAGGACGCCGACGAGTCGAGCGTCTATGCCTACGGCTTGGCCACGACCTCGGCAGAACTCGATGATGCACTGGGGGCTTTCGCTGCGGTGCTGCCCGACTTGATTCGCCTAGCAGAGGTCGAGCGGTCGGTGGAGATCCTGGCCGATGAGATTGAGCGGACGCGACGGCGAGTCAACGCGCTGGAATATGTCTTAATACCCGAATTGGAGGTTGCCGTCAAGAACATCGCCATGCGTTTGGGCGAGATGGAACGCTCCAATGCCACTCGCTTGATGAAGATCAAGGATATTGTACGAGGTGAATAATCCATAAGAGAAAGCCCCCTGCTTTTGCAGGGGGCTTTCTTCTGGAGAACGAGTCAACCACTTTCAAGACCAGTTCAATGTTAGATCGGCAGAGGTTGTCATCAAAGAACAACGTAAGAAAGCGCTGAGACTACGGGCCCCATGCCGGGTGGTGTGCCGCCCCTTCTACTCGATTTGGCCAGTTTCACTCATTCTTAGCATTTCCTCCCACAAGGGTGGAGGAATGGGCACCACCGATAAGCGGGGAGCGGTGAGTAGGGTGGAATCCACAAAAGCACTGTGCTGGCGCAGAGTTTTGAGAGATACCGGAAAGGCCAAGGGCCCGGTTGCGGTCACGTCCACGGCCAGCCAGGTATCCGTGAGGTCGGTCGGATCCAAATAAGCGGACTTGGAGATGTATCCCCGTCCCACGGCGGAGCGCTCTTTTCCGGTGTGATAGATCAGGACTTGATCTCCTTGGCGCATCCGGCCCAGGTTGGCCTTGGCCCGGTGATTGCGCACTCCATCCCACACGGTGGTCCCTTCCCTGATCAGGTCGGAGAAGGAGTAGGTTTCCGGTTCGGTTTTCAGTAGCCAGTATTGCACTTTCTTCCTCCTCGGGGAGAATTAACCCTCGTGCTTGGGGGCAGGTATCGTTCGCTTATTGTATGTCAGTGGGTGCTAAGAATAAGCATTCATCTTTTGTGGCAGTGCAAAGCTCCCGTCTTTTTGGGGTGGAAATTCCATGATTTCCACCACGGCATCGAGGTTTAGCGGACCGTAGATATGTGGAAACAAACTACCCAGGTTATATGGATCCTCGAAAACCACGTTAGCCGAAACCTTCTTGGGATCAATGACCAAGAGGACCAGGCCAGTCTGTCCCCGAAATAGAGAATTCGCCACTTCGACTATTTGTTCTGACGTGGAGCAGTGGACAAAACCAGTTGTGTTCAAGCTCGGTGGGGTATACATCCCCTTGTCTTGCGCCGCCAACCATTGCTCTTTACTCAGAATGTGTAGAATCAACTTCTTTTCTCTCCTTTCAATCCAATGCGACAGAATCCTCCCCTCTAGCATAATACCAACAATTATCACAATTCCCTCTCTTTTCCCGGGAGAAAGGGCTAAGCATCGAAAAAAGAGAGCCGGATGCCTCACAAACGGTATGAGGGCTGATGCTTGGAATCGGGCTCAATGGGCAAGCAGTTGAGCCATGACCATAGCTAGCCAGGTGAGGAAACCCTGCGCTCTCATCGAGTTTGGGGTTAAGCGACCTTGTGCTACAATAGGCAGGGGGTGTTATTGTGACCGAAGCGTACCTGGATAACAGCGCAACAACCCGAGCCTGGCCAGAGGTGGTCCGGGTGATGGCGCGGGCCATGGAGAGAGATTACGGCAATCCTTCTTCCCTGCACCCAAGAGGCCTGGCCGCGGAGAAAATGATACAAGAAGCCCGGGAACGTCTGGCCCGGGTGGTTGGTTGTCACGGTGACGAGATTTATTTCACCTCCGGTGGGACCGAAGCCAACAACTGGGCCTGTTTTGGCCTTACGGCCATGCGGGAGAAGCGAGGCCGGCGCATCATCACCACCGCCATGGAGCATCCCTCCATCCGCGTGCCCTTCCGGGTTTTGGGGGAGCGGGGGTTTGACGTGGTAACATTACCCGTGAGCCGCGAGGGGGAAATCAGCCTCGAGCACCTGTCCGATGCCCTGACTGAGGACACGATCTTGGTGAGCGTCATGTGGGTGAACAATGAAGTCGGGTCGGTGCAGCCTTTGGCAGAGATGGGAACGCTGATCAAGGAAAAATCTCCTCACGCCGTTTTCCATGTTGACGGAGTCCAGGGACTGGGCAAACTGAGAACTGACCTGTCCAACGTAGATGTCTTGAGTTTGAGTGGTCATAAGCTCCATGGGCCCAAAGGGACCGGTGCCCTGTGCCTAAAACGAGGTGTTCGCATTGAACCCTGGCTGTTGGGAGGCGAACAAGAGAATCAGCTGAGGGCGGGCACCGAAAACGTCCCCGGCATCCTGGGTTTGGCAGAAGCCGCGACCCTCACAGGAGAGCGAAGCCAAGGGCTCCGGGGTCTGAGAGAGCGTTTGGTAACCGGTCTAGAAGGAATTGAAGGCTTTCAGCTGAACGGACCTCCTGGCGAGCGCTCCGCTCCTCACATTGTCAATGCCTCCTTCGCTGGTGTTGCCCGGGGTGAGGTGCTGGTACGGGCTTTGGCAGAGCGTGAGGTTCACGTTTCCACCGGGTCAGCCTGTCACTCCCGCCGTCCCCAAGCCAGTCACGTCTTGGAGGCTATGGGCCTGAGGGGCAACGCGCTCACCGGAGCGATACGCTATAGTTTGTCGGCTATGAATAGCGAACTTGAAGTGGATTATGCCGTAGGGGCCACGGCCGATGCAGTAGAAGAAGTCAAGATTATACCCCAAAGGCAAAGGGGGCGAAAACGGTGAATTGCGACCTCATCATGGCCCGTTATGGGGAGATCGCTCTTAAGGGTCGTAATCGCTATCAGTTTGAAGATCTCCTGGTATCTAACATTGAAAAGACACTGGCTCGCTTTGGGCCGGTAAAGGTGGAGAAAGTGTACGGTCGCATCCTCATTCACCAGCCGGTTCACGATGAGGCGCTTAGTGCCTTGAAGCAGGTGTTTGGCCTGGTATCGGTGAGCAGAGCCCACGTGGTGCCTTTGGATATCAGCTGCATCAAGGATAAGGCGCTGGCCTTGGCCACAGCACATGGTCAGGGCACGTTCAAGATACAGGCGCGCCGTGCGTATAAGGGCTTTGGGTATGATTCTCCTGGCATCAACCGTGAGCTGGGCACCCATGTGCAGAAGCACTGCCCTTCCCTGACCGTGGATGTGCACGACCCGGACCTCATCATTCGTGTGGAAATACGCCAGGAAGGAGCCTATCTGTTCTCCAGCGCCCTTCCTGCCGTGGGCGGACTGCCGGTGGGCATGACCGGTCGGGCTATACTGCTTTTGTCTGGAGGCATTGACAGCCCGGTGGCAGGCTGGATGTCAATGAAACGGGGCCTGAAGGTAACCGCCCTTCATTTTCACAGCCCTCCGTTTACCAGCGATGCGGCATTGGATAAGGTCAAAGATCTGGCTCGACTTCTAGCGGGATACGGGGGCAGGCTCGCTTTGCACCTTCATCACTTTACCGAGATACAAAAAGCCATTGCCGAAAACTGCCGGCCTCAGCTGAGTGTCATCATCATGCGGCGCATGATGATGCGCGTGGCAGAGAAACTGGCCGAGCAAGAGGATGCTTTGGCCATTGTTACCGGGGAGTGTCTGGGCCAGGTGGCCAGTCAAACCCTTGAGAGCATATACGTTACCAATGCTCTAGCCCGGCGACCGGTCCTCAGGCCCCTCATTGCCTTTGACAAGCGTGAGATCATCGACCGAGCTCTTGACATCGGGAGTTACGATATTTCCATAAGACCCTACGACGATTGCTGCACCCTGTTTGTCCCCAAGCATCCCCAGCTATTTCCCCGCTTGCAAAAGGTGGAGGATTCCGAAAGAAATCTGGATATCCCCCGCCTCTTGGCCGCTGCTGAAACGGTCAGCCAGCGCTTGCTCTTGGATGGCTGGGATCCCGGTCATGAAGAGCACCTCTGAGTCCGAATCACCTTGTCACGTTGAATGATCCGCCTTCTTCATTTGCTGTGGCTCGGTGGTCATGCTTTCCCCCTTACCTCAATATAATGGGGTAGCGATGGTTGAGGGGGAATCCTTCTTGTCCAGAAAACTATTTCTCCTGGCGATGGTCGTTTCTTCTTGCCTCATCCTTTTGCCCGCGCTGTTGGTGCGCGGTTGCGATTGGGGACTGACCCCTTCGCTTCCCAATGCAAGTGAGCTGGTGCCGGCGATACCCATCGTAGTTTACATAGAAGAAGAACTGGTGACCATGGACCTGGAGGACTATGTCAAGGGCGTGGTCAAGGCGGAAATGCCGGTATCATTCCATTTGGAAGCATTGAAGGCGCAGGCGGTAGCCGCTCGCACCTATGCGGTACTGCGCATGCGCGCCTTTGGCGGTAGCGGATGTGAGCATCATCCCGGCGCCGACATTACCGCCGATGCCCAACGGGCGCAGGCGTTTGCCTCTGGAGCGCCGGCGGACTGGGGACGGCAAACCTACCACTACTCAGCCCTGGTTGAACAGGCAGTGCGGGAGACCGACGGTCTTATCGTGACCTACGATGACTATCCCATCGATGCTGTCTATCATTCCACCTGCGGTGGCCATACAGAGGCGGCCGGTGATGTATGGCAACAAGCAGTGCCCTATCTGCTCAGCGTGGAATGCGGTCATTGCTCGCACTCTCGCTACTATCGCACCAACTATACCCTCACGTGGGAGGAAGCAGCCCGGTTGCTCCAGGTAGCTGGTGCTTCACCGGGAAGCGAAATATTTCGCATTGACAAGACGTCAGCTAGCGGCCGCGCCCATACCATCAGCACCGAGCGGGAGACATGGCGCGGACTGGACTTTCGGACCCGGCTCGGTCTTCCTTCCACTCACTTTAACCATGAAGTCTGCCCCGACGTTATACTCTTTCAATGTCAAGGGTGGGGGCACGGGGTTGGCATGTGTCAGTATGGTGCCGATGGTTTAGCCCGTTCAGGAAGGAGTTTTCTGGACATCCTGTCGCACTATTACCCCGGCACCCGAGTGCGGCCCATCTTCCATGAGTAGCTGCCTCTGACTGTATAATCTGGCCATTTACGGAAAGAATAGGCAGTGGAGGTGCAAACGTCATGCGCTTGTGGTGGAGTCGATTCCGGGGCAAGCTCCGCGATCACCGCCGGATGCTCTTTGCCGTGACTATGGTGGTGCTTCTCGTGAGCCTTGTCCTGTACGGGTATACGATGAGCATGCGTGGGGCCTTCTTGCGAATGTTGGATGAATGGCACGTGATCAATCCTCTTCCCCCCCAGAATCCTGCTGATTCCGACGTGGCATCGGATTCGGACAGCCAAGCAGCACTCACAGTGCCAACCCCAATGTCTTCGGCTCCCGAGAGAGAGATTGACCCCGATAGTTTGCGATTGGCCTGGCCTTTAGTAGGGGGAGAGGTCACCACAACCTTTGGCTGGAATTACTCCGAGACCTTTGCTGACTGGCGCTATCATAGCGGCATTGACATCAAGGGGAAAGCCCTGCAGCCGGTACGGGCTGTGCGCCACGGGGTGATTCTGCAAAGGGGTGAGTGCGAATGGTTCGGTCGCGTCGTGCTCATTCAGCATGAAGCCGGTCTCAAAACGTTCTACGGTCATCTCGGCGACATCTTGGTTCTGCCGGGACAAGGCGTCGTCAAAGACCAAGTCATTGCTCACCTGGGACCTGTCGGTGTGGCAGAGAGAGGCGAAGGTGAGGATTTCCTTCATTTTGAAGTGCTCATCCAGGGGGAGCCCGTAGATCCGATGGAGTTTCTCAGGTAGAAGCAACGCTTATCGAGCTCATTTCTCCCGCCGGTGTCACATATAGTTAAGCAGCAATGACGCCGGGGGGAGGCCCTAGAGTGAACGATGTCATATGGAAGCGGTGTATCTGCATTGGAGAACACATCGCCAAGACCGGGCATACCGTGCGGGAAACAGCGCTGTCCTTCGGGGTATCCAAGAGCACTGTGCACAAAGATGTGACGGAGCGCCTGCCCAAAATCAAACCCACACTGGCCGGGGAAGTCAAGAGCATCTTAGTACAGAACAAAGCCGAACGTCATATTCGCGGCGGAGAAGCAACCAGAAAAAAATACCAAAGAATGGCCAAGGCCCAGAGAGGATAGCACTACCAGCATGTAGAACTGTAGCCAAGGCTTGTCTTGTTGCATTGCTAAACCAGGAGGTAAACGCTTGTTGGGATTGGGGCAGGATATCGGCATTGATTTGGGCACCGCCTCGGTAATCGTGTGTGTGAGGGGCCGTGGCATCGTGCTGCGGGAGCCTTCCGTTGTGGCAATGGATCAGGATACCCGGCGGATTCTGGCCATCGGTACTCGTGCCCGCCGTATGCTGGGAAGAACGCCCGGCAATATTACCGCCATTCGTCCTCTGCGGCAGGGAGTGATCGCGGATTACGAGATCACCGAAGCCATGCTCAAGCATTTTCTTTCTAAAGTTTGTGGCCGCCGTAGTCTCTTCCGTCCGCGCGTCATGGTATGCGTCCCTTCCGGCGTCACTTCGGTAGAGAAACGGGCCGTGTTGGAAGCGGCAAGTCAGGCCGGTGCTCGCAATACCTATCTTATCGAAGAACCCCTTGCCGCGGCGCTTGGAGCGGGCCTCGATATTTCCATGCCCCGTGGGCACATGGTGTTGGATATCGGGGGTGGCACCACCGATATTGCTGTTTTGTCATTGCGGGGAGTGGTTCTTTCTGATTCCACCCGCGTGGGTGGCGATTACTTCGATGATGCCCTTATCCGCTTCATGCGCAGGGAATATGGCCTGATGATTGGGGAACGTACCGCAGAACAGATCAAGATCGAGATCGGCACGGTAGCACCGGACGGCCGCAGTGCCATGCTGGATGTACGGGGCAGAGACCTTCTCACCGGGCTTCCTCGTACCATTGATCTTACCGCAGAAGATACCCGCCAGGCCATGTTGGAGCCCATGACCATCATTGTGGAGAGAGCAAAATCCATACTGGAAAAAACCCCGCCGGAGCTGGCGGGGGATATCGTGGAACATGGCATTGTGCTTACGGGTGGCGGTGCGCTGATCCACGGTATCGACGATTTGCTACGGGAAGAAACCGGTGTACCCATTCACATCGCCGACGATCCCATCAGTTGCGTGGCTTTGGGTACTGGTCTTGCTCTGGAACACTTTGATACCTATTCTCACCATTTCACCGCGCTCAAACGCTAGCGATTCTGGCCGGGGTACAGGCTCTTCAGGGTATTCTCCACTTGGTGGGCGCCAGTGAACAGTTCTTCGGTGGCCGCGACGATATGCTCAATTGTGGTTGCCTGTTCTTCTGACGAGGCGGAGACTTCCTCTGCACTGGCCGCCGTTTCTTCGCTAATGTTGGCGATGGATGCCACCGCTTGCTCTACTTGCGCTGCGTGTACGGCCATGGATTGGGCGCGCGTGGCGTTTTCTTCGACGATGCCGGTGATGTCATTCACGGCGCCAGAGAGATTTTCCGTCTTCTCGGCAATCCGTGTGTTGATGGTCAGCATGGCTTCCGTCTGCTCACCGGTGGCTGCTGATGTTTCTACAATGAGATCAAAGGCAGCACTGGTCGCCTCGCCCTTTTCAAGTCCTCCGGAAATCTCTCGGTTGCTGGTCTCCATGTCGCTTACTGCTTGATTGATCCCCTGGTGAATCTCCTGAATGAGTCCGCCAATTTGCTTTGCCTGGCCCGAAGCACTGATCGCCAGCCGGCGCACCTCGTCGGCAACGACGGCAAAACCGCGTCCGTGCTCGCCGGCCCGGGCTGCTTCGATGGCAGCATTGAGGGCCAGAAGGTTGGTCTGATCCGCTACGTTGGCAATGACTGACACAATCCCCTCGATTTCAGTGGAGCGTTCTCCCAGATATCTTATGCTTTCCTCTACCCGAGCTGCAGCGGCTTCAATCTGCTTGATACCAGATAGCGTTTCCCGGACGCTATCAGCTCCCTGCTCGGCGCTTTCGGCCGTTTGCGCTACCAACTGGGCCACGGCATTGACGCTGTCACTGCCCTGGGCCAGTTCCTGCAGCACCTCGTCCATGAGTATGTTCATGCGCTCGGTGGT
>SLSY01000149.1 GCA_007130145.1 Bacillota bacterium | reverse complement strand
TCACTGTATATGCATAATTGAATACATGCTATTGGGTTTCATGTATTCTCCGCAGGACCTTTGAATCCTCCTACCGGATGAAGATTATTTTCACATCTGTGCTGCGCACCAGCATCTTGCCGGTTAGGAGCTCTTGATTATGACAACCACCCCCGGCCGACCGGGGGTGGTAAAGAGCAGCCCAGGGAGAAAGTTCGTATGTATAACTATTCGCCTAGCAAAAAGACAGAACCCGGGGATCATCGGGCTCTGTCTTCTCTCGTAATGTTCTCTGGCACTATTTCACCAGGGGGTTGGCTGGGCCCCTGTACTCATCCCTTTGGGGTCAAGACTGACCTTGGGTGCGTTCGCTGCGTCCCGTCGCTTTGGACCCGGCCTCTCGGGGTGGGTCCATTGTTGGCGTTACCGACCGTCTCATTCCGCGTTACTTTCCACCTGTGCTGCCTCAATTCCATTTCGCAGCAGTGCTCGAAGATCCAGCTCCATCACCAGGCGGTGTTCGCCCTGCCCGTATTCGTGGGGCTGAAACTTAACCGGCTTGAATCCAAAGTGGTCAAAATACAAGTTGATGGCGGCCGTATTCCCGGGGTCAACCGTCAACCGTACCTTGACAACTTCGTCTTCACCCAGATGTTTGAGGGTTTCTTCCAAAAAGAATTTACCGAGGCCTTGACCTCGCAAATCTTCCCTCACCGAAATGGTAGCCAAATAAACGTTGTTAGACGGATGCCAATTCCGCCAGTAAACGGCCACACCGATGGGCTCATCATCCAAAAACAGGGCAAAGGTCCGCCCGTATTGAATAAAGGACGTTACTAACCACTGGGAAAGAGCATAATCATCAAACTCGCTTTGCTCCAATTCGGTCAGCCGCTCAATCAAATCCAGATCATGGCTGGTAACCGCTTCTACGCGCGCATTTTCCATAACCCACACCTCCTTTTCACTATACTACCACGTGAACCGCCCATATGAATCAAGTGGAGAGACACCAATGGTAGTGATGGTTTCGGCCCGCATGCACCCCACCCTCCTTGTGGCCATTCATACGGACCCAACGGACGGGACGCCCTTGTCCATGCACACTCGGGTGTAGCCACAACGAGCCACTATATCCTTTTGACACCCACAAGGATAAATCCTGCCCTTCATCCAAACCCTTCCAGATCATTGACAAATGAGAACCCGCCAGTTATCATTACACCAATATTCACAAATCTCATCGTGAGGAGGAATATCATGAAACCTTCACAAACGGACTGGTCGAGTGTCTTTGATTGTGATGATTACCTCTACTTCTACTCTCAAGCCGTGAGCGAGGATATCACCTCTGAACAGGTAGCATTCATCACCGATATATTGCAGCTCGCGGCCGGTTCCACCATCCTCGACCTGGCCTGTGGTCACGGCCGGCATTCCAACCAGCTAGCCCAACAGGGCTACAAGGTTACCGGTGTTGACATTTCCGGCGACTTTTTGGCCATCGCCCGCCGGGAGGCACGAGACCTTGGCCTTGACGTGCAATATCTTCAGCAGGACTTGCGCCAACTCTCACTTTCTGAGTCTTTTGACGCGGTCCTTTCGTTATTCACCTCCTTTGGCTATTTCAAACATGACGAAAACATTCAGCTCCTGGCCCGGGTCAGAAACAGCCTCAAGCCCGGGGGACGCTTCATCCTCGACCTACCGAGCCGCGACGGCCTTATGGCAGCCTTCCGTCCTTTCACCGTAGTGGAGAAAGGCAACGATCTCATGGCCGAACAGATTAAATTCGATCCGGTCGACGGCACCCTCCATAACCACCGCATCCTTGTCAGGGACGGCAATGTGCGTAAAGTGGACTTCTCCCTCCACCTCTACAACGCCAGTCAGGTAAGGGAGATGCTACAACGTGTAGGTTTTACACAAATAGCGTTCTACGAGAATTGGAAAGGCGACAAGCTTCGTCTCACCTCCCCTCGCCAGATTGTGGTGGCACAGGCAGGATAGCTCACCTCTTTCATCCACCATAGAAGGGAATTTCATGTGGGTTGGTGAATACCCAAGAGTAGAGCAACCACCTGCAAGAACCTACAATGGGAGGCGTGTGTATGAGGGAACTAGTTAAAACGGCCGACACCATTAGGGACCAGGCTCAGCTCCGTGCGTTCCTTGCCCAGTTTGAGAAGAAGTGGGAGGAACACAGCAACATCTCTAGCCAGTTGAGCTTTGATCGCATGAGCACCAAAAAACCCAATCCCCGCATTGGCGAGATGGAACGAGAATTGGCTGAGGTCTTCAATATGCCGCAGTGGCCCCAGCTCATCGACCGCTTCATCAACAGCGTCGACGAGCCACGCTTGCAACGGCAATTGGAATGCTACCAGCAGCTCATCCTCACCCAACGCGTGGAAGGGGACAGCGAAATCATCCGTTTGCGCGAGTCTCTATCCGACCGTATCATGGGCTTCAATTATCCGGTAGACGGCGAGGACCATACGATCTCGGACATCCGTTACATCCTGCGTTATGAGGAAGACCGCGAACGAAGAAGACGAGCCTGGATGTGTGATAGCGGCCTGGCTGCGCAGCTGCGCGACGATATGGTCGCTCTCTACAAGCGCCGCAACGAACTGTCCCAGGCCGAAGGGTTCGATCACTTTGGCGATTTGGCCCTGCATATACAGGGTACAGGCTTTGCTAATGCTCAGGATCTGCTCAAGCGCCTCATGGAGGGTACGCAAAGTGAGTACGAAAAGGTGATCAACGAGAGGGCAGACGAGTTCGGCCTCAAAGGAGATCTCGAGCCCTGGGACATCCAGTTCCTGCTCGACGGTGGTAAGGGCATGGATGAGAGTTACTTCCCCAAGAGCCAGCTGACACCTCGCCTGGAGCATTTCGCCAACATGCATGGGGTGCCTCTGGACCAGCTGGGCATCAAACCAACTTACATTGATATCCCCTGGAATGGCCTGTGCATGCGGGTGGGGAGCCGGGATAACATCCTCATCATGTGCAACCCGCAGGATGGCTACACCTTCTACTCCACCATGTTCCACGAGATGGGCCACGGACTGCACTCAGCTCTTAACAACCAGCCCGAGTTCATCTTTCAACGCGAGCCGAGTCCCTCAGCCGAGGGTATGGCCGAGACCTTCGGCTATTTCACTCGCTACCCCGAATGGCTAGAAGACGTGGGCATGTCACCGGAGCAGATAGAAAAGACCCTCAAGGCTGTGGTGGCACCATGGTTGTTCTTCGTCCGGCAGCGCTCGGCCTTCGGCCTATTCTCCTTCGAACTGTATCAGGATCCCAGTCAAGATCTGGACCGGAGTTTGGGCGATATCGACAGCAAGATTACCGGTTGCCGGGCCTACGCTACACCCAAGTGGAGTGCCAGCCCCTGGTATCTTGGATTGCCCAGCTGGCACAACTATATCGTGGCTGATATGTTGGCCAGCCAGGTTCACAAGGCCTTGCATGAGAAGTTTGACAAGGTCTACGGCAATCCTGAATTTGTTGAGTTCCTCAAAGAGAACTACATGTCGTTGGGCACGCTGGTTCCCTGGCGAAAGAAGCTGGAGAATTGCACGGGCTCTGACCTTGATACGATCGCCCTTATCGAAGACATTAAGCAGTCAGTCAACGGCTAGGAACGCGCGGGCAGAAAAAAGGGGGAGGCTGGCCTCTCCCTTTTCGCTGCTAGCGCGTTCCTAGCCGTTGACTGACTGCTTAATGTCCTCGATAAGGGCCACCGTATCAAGGTCAGAGCCCGTGCAATTCTCCAGCTTCTTTCGCCAGGGGACCAACGTGCCCAACGACATGTAGTTCTCTTTGAGGAACTCAACAAATTCAG
>SLSY01000154.1 GCA_007130145.1 Bacillota bacterium | reverse complement strand
ACTATTTTGGCTCCGAAAGCCAAGAGCATCTTGCGACGCTCCACTGACATGGTGTCTGGCATGGTCAAGATGAGTGGATATCCACGGGCGGCACAGGCAAAGGCCAGAGCAATGCCGGTATTACCGCTGGTAGGTTCAACGATGGTTGTGTCATCATTATGAGGTATCAGTATGCCATCGCGCTCGGCGGACCAGATCATGGCGGCGCCAATGCGGCATTTTACCGAATATGCGGGGTTGCGTCCTTCGATTTTGGCCAGCACCGTGCCGGGCATTCCCTTGGTCATCGTGTTCAACCGCACCAGAGGAGTGTTGCCAATGGTGTGAGTATTATCAGTAAATACGTTGCCCACTTTGCTCTCCATTTCTGCTCATCCCCTTATATGTGATACATGGCAGTTGGCTCTTGTCCAGACCCTTGCTTACGGACTAAGTCGGCAAGAGTTACCTGGGCCAAGGAATGTTTAATGGTATGGGCCATACTGCACCAAAGATGATGCGTAGCACACCGGTCCACTTTCGAGCAAACCTGTCGTTTGCTTGTGCAGTTGACCAGAGCCACTTCTCCCTCCAGCACCGTTACGATGTCAAGAGCTGTGATGGTATGCGGAGGCTCAGAGCACTCATATCCGCCGTTGGGTCCACGTACAGTTCTCACCAACCCGGCGGAGCGTAATGTCGACATCAGCACATGAATGTAATGGGAGGATACGTCTTCCATATCAGCCAGCAGGTCCGCTGAGATTGGTCCCTGTCCATAGTGAGCCCCCAAAGCAGTCATCAATCGCATTCCGTAACGGCCCTTAGTGGATACTTTCATAGTGGCACCTCATCTACTTTGCCTTAGGGATAGTATAGGGAAAAACACCATGCAATGTCAAGTAAATAGCTTAAGTAAGGCTCAGGCTGAGTCCGCGGACGTGGTGGCATGAGGCAGAATGGGTAAAGCAAATCGGAGTATGAGGGGAGCAAGCGTTGCGTGTCCCGTCCATGGTTGGTGTGTAATGCTCTGCATAAAAACAGATTCCTGTGGAGTCTTTGCTCCGTACAGGAATCTGGCAAATACTGTGGTGCCGAAGGTGGGATTTGAACCCACACAGGCATAAGCCTACGGCGCCCTGAACACCGCGTGTCTTCCGTTCCACCACTTCGGCATGTGCAATAAGAATCATAGCACAACCGGCGTTGAGTTTCAAGGATCCAGCAAAAAAAGCACACCTTCCTCTAGATGAGGGAGGAGCTTTGAGACATTTTCCCTATTCATGTGGCCTTCCCACCAGTGCTTGTCGTGAAATACCATGCTTGACTATGGTATAATAGGTGGTGTCCATGACCCTTACGGAACGTTACCCATCTTTCCATCGTCTTTATGACTAATCATATCGCTTTCGGAGATAACGTCAATGTTATGTTGCTGTAGCAGGGTTGCTGTCACTCCTTGACCGGGTACCAGACGATGTGAAAAAGTACCGTCGTAGATGTGGTCAGGTGAACAAGACGGGCTTTTGGATTTGAGGATAGCCAAGCGTATCTTCTGCCATTGGGCCAAATACAGAGTTTCACGGGCACCCCTGACGAATGCTTTGGTCAGATCTTGGTCATCATGAGTTAAGACTCGGGCAGAACCTGCCAGTACCTTCTCGCCATCGCCCCCGTGGATTTCACACGGCGGCCGGGGTGTGCTAAGGCCACCCAGCTGTTCGGGACAGATGGGGATAAGGGGTTGGTCAGCCAGGCATTCAAGGAGCGATGCTGTGAGATTTGTCTTACCATCGTAGCGACAATGACAGCCGATGAGACAGGCACTAATGAGGATCAAGCCAATCAACCTTTCGTTGGTGATAGTGGACGGGTCCACGCTTGCCAGCAGCAACACGAGGAGGATGTGCTATGCCCAAACGCTGGAGCTGCTTCGTTGCGTTCTTCATCTCCCTTTCCTTCTTCATGTTCATTATACCTTGTTGGGGAATGGCGCAAGAACAGGATTTGTCTTCTGCTCAGGCCGTGCTGCTCGTCGACCATGTGACCGGACAGGTTCTGCTTGACAAGGATGCTGATATACAGCTGATCCCGGCGAGTTTGGTTAAGATCATGACCTTGAAACTTGCGTATGAAGCCATTGAAGAGGAACTCATCGCCCTGGATGAGAAGACCCGAATCAGCGAGAATGCCTGGCAAACACCAGGTTCAACGATGTTCCTGCTGGTGGATACCGAGGTGACGGTTGCCGAACTCCTGCACGGTATTGCCATTGTCTCCGGCAACGATGCGTGTGTCGCCATGGCAGAAATGCTGGGAGGTAGCGAGGCGCAGTTTGTGAACATGATGAACCAGAGGGCTCAGGAAATGGGCCTTGTTAACACGCACTTTGTTGATTCCCATGGCCTGTCTGATCAGAACCGGACCAGTGCCCGGGATATTGCATACTTAACCGGTCAATACATTGATGATCATCCCTACGCATTGGAGTTGCACAGTACGCCTTCATATACCTATGCTCCTCCCGGAGACAATCCCATCTGGCAGGCCAACCGTAATCTCCTGTTGGATCGATTTGAAGGAACCGACGGACTCAAGACCGGATATCTCTCGGCTTCAGGCTATAATATGGTAGCGACGGCTCGTCGAGATGGCATGCGCTTGATTGCGGTGCTCTTGGGAATCGAAGCGCCCATTGGCACCCAGGGCGAAGAGCAGCGTGCGAGGGAGACAATAGCTGTTCTGAACTATGGGTATCGCAATTTCGCCACTGTTTCTCTGGCTTCAGCGGGAGAACCACTGCACAGTGCACGAGTTTGGAAGGGCACGTCCGATCAGGTCATCATCGGCCCCCGTGAGGATGTTATCGTAACCGCTCCTTCTGCTTATGCGCAGCAGTTGACGAAAGCTGCTGTCTTTGATCCGGATCTGGTTGCGCCGGTGGAGAAAGACATGCCGGTGGGGGAACTGATCATTCAGGCAGGGGAAGAAGAGTTACGTCGCTTTCCACTGGTTGCACTGGCTGATGTGCCGCGTGCCGGGTGGTTTCGGGTTTTCACCGATACCATAAGAATGTGGCTGGCAAGGCTCTTTGGCCGCATTTAGGCTGGCCACATCGTGCTTATTCTAGATGGCGCCTACTTGTTTCCCCGCTTCAATACATGCCTTCACAGCGGTTTCCAGGTCATCTCGTGTATGGGTGGCCATGATGCTGAGGCGCACCCGGGATAAGCGACGAGCGACAGCCGGGTAGAATACGGCATTTACGTAGATGCCTTTCTCATGCAGCAAACGGCTCATTTCCTTTACTTTTACATCATCACCTAGGACCAGCGGGAAGATAGCAGTCTCAGAACGGCCCAAATCGAATCCGGCATCTTGGAGTGCGGCACGCATGAAGTGAATGTTATCCCAGAGATTTTTGCGTAGCTCAGGTTCCTGTTCGATGACATCTAGTCCCGCCAGAACCGATGCAGTGGTGGACGGGGGCAAAGCCGTGGAGAACATGTAGGAGCGTGCGTAGAAGCGAATATACTGGATGACCTCCCGCGATGAGGCTATGAATCCGCCTACTGCTCCTAATGCCTTGCTTAAGGTGCCGGCCACGATATCCACTTGTCCCTCCACGTCATGGTGCTCAGGTGTACCGCGGCCGTTTCGACCGATGACACCCGTGGCGTGAGCCTCATCGATCATAAGACGAGCCCCGTGACGATGACAGATCTCGATAAGTTCCGGCAAGGGCGCTATATCTCCATCCATGCTGAATACGCCGTCAACAATAACCATCCTGCCCTGATACTGGTCTTGGGTGCGGTCTAGCAACCGATCAAGGGATGTCATCTTCAGGTGAGGAAAGCCCTTGGCGGTCGCGCCTGAAAGGCGGCACCCATCTATGATGCTGGCGTGATTGAGACTATCGTT
>SLSY01000076.1 GCA_007130145.1 Bacillota bacterium | reverse complement strand
TCCTCGAGGCCTTTGGCCATGCGGTCTTTGATAATGGCGCTCTCCACATTCAAGCAGCGGCTCTTAATCTGGCGCCCTCCCTCAATTCCCAGCCTCTCGGCGATCTCGGTGGCGTGTGCACTGAGCCATCCCTGGTTAGCTGCAGGAAGGAGAGAATGTCTCTCCAGGTAAGGCCATAGCCAGCGAGCAAGCTCCAGTTCAAGCGCTTTGCGCAAGAGAAAGCGGACCATGTCAGAATCACCTTCTTCTTGCTCCTCCAGGGCCACAGCTGCGCGAAGAGCCTGCCGGGTTTGTTCATCCAAGCGATCCAGTTCTGGCACAGAGGCGGCCAAACTCCCTTCCACACTACTTTGTGGAAGCGACAAAAGCAGTGTATCATGATCATACTGCCAAGTTGCCTTCAACTCCCGCGCCAGCTGCCCAAGGAGCATGTCCTCAAAAGGCGAGAGTGACAGCGACGCACTGGCCTTGCACCCTATCTGTATCGCTGCCTGTCCTGGAACCTCAACCATATAGAGTTCCCTTGATGTAGGCTCCAGCGTTAGACGTCGAAACAGAACATCCAAGATCAGCTCCAGTCGACCCGCATCGAGGCGGAGGTGAGGCAGGGGTTGATCGGGCATGCGCACGTGTATTCCCCTTCCCGATGCCTCCATCCACTGATCGCAAAGAGCCGTCACGATGCTTTGGAGCGCAACGTATTCGGATTCTAGCTGATGTGGCAGCCGGAGGTAGCGCTCAAGCCAGTCGGTCAACCTCTCCCCATATGCAACCAACTCAGTTGCTGCTTCTGCATGCAACGCAGGTTGTGTCAGCGCATCGAGAGTCCGACATCCCTCAACAGTCCATTGCGTCAGAACCGGCTGATGCTGACACCAGGTGCGCTCGAACCATTCCTCACGGCCCAATTCCAGAGCATGCCATGGCGACTTGGCCTCAGCCAGACGATCTCCTACGCCGGGCAGCGCTCCGTCCAAAGCCCCGCTGGCAAAGAGGGCACGGAAACTGTCATCGCAATCCCCCGGGGTTGATTCAACCAGAAAGCGGGCCATCCATTCCTCTTGGTTGGCACTCAGTGCACCACGGTGCCGCCGAAAGATAAGCAAGATCAACTGCCAAGCCAAGGGTGAATGCGTCCTATCACTCTCGCGCAGACCAGTAAACATCACATGGGCACCGGACCCTGTCACATCTACCATGAGATCCCGGAGTGCATCTGGCTCGACCAACAAGTCCCACGCGGCTTGCCAGGCGGACTCATCTACCCGTAGCGGGGGCACCTCGGCATCTTCGCTCATCGCCAGAGCCGGTAGGTGTCTTTTCAGGGCCTGCACTCCGTCGGCCTCCCGGGTCAATCGTCCCAGGGCGCGGACGTGAGCTCCGAAGCACTCGAGCTGTCTTGTCATGGGCTCGATTGTCTCGGCCAAACTCGCAAGGTCACCTTCTCGCACAAAGCCCCGGCACTTGTTCCATTCACAGGACACTTCACAAAGGCGGTCAATCAACCAGTCCTGTTGCTCGCGAGCCTCCCCGGCAAGCTGCTCGCCCAAGGCCACAAAGAGTTCTTGGGCCAGACGCTCATCGGTTCGGCATAGTTCACTCAATTCCTGATCTAGCTGTGTCAGACTCTCCTGGTAGTAGGAGTTGAGCACCTGCAGAGTCAACCGGGCCCAACAACGAACCATCTGTGATGAAGGCGAGTGAGCACTGACCTCACGATAGAGAGCAAATGCTTCTCTCCAGTGCCCGTCCCCTGATAACGCCTCGCTCCAGGGATGCCACAAGTCTTTCAGGTTGACCCCCTCTTCGCTAGCGCGTCTGAAGGACGCCGCCGCCTCGCCGAAACAACGGCGCGTCAGCGCGGCCTGACCCATGACGACGAGAGCCGCACCCTCACAGGGAGCGATGGCTGCAAGGTCTTTCGCCCTGAGTTCTTCACCGCGCTCCCACATTTGCATTGCCTTACGGGCCACTTCAGGCGGTGGCATCAGGCCCAGAAGAAAGAGCGCGTCGTCATCCTTTGCGAAACCACGGTCCTCGGTCAACATCTCGATGACCTGACCACTTCGTTCATGAAGCAAGGATTCGAGATCCGTTGGATCTTCACCAAGAACGCGAACAACAATGCTACGACCACCACGACCTCGGCTGAGAAGCTCCAATATCACCTGTTGACGGGCACGCCCTTGCTTGCGGCCCAAATCATATTCCAAATCGCTTAACCTCAGTTTGCTCATGTCTATCCCCTAGCTAAGGATTCTGGCGCCGATTCTCCAGTGCCTGACGAATATCTTCGACCTTGGCCCGCAGGGCCGGTATGGCCTTGACACTCTCGCCTTCCAAATCAGCTGTAACCGCCTGGGCCTCGTACGGGAGCATGCCGAGCAAAGGTAAATTACCAAGGGCTTCCCTCAAGCCCTCTTCATCCTCACTGCGTACTTTGTTCGCTACCACGAACACTTGGCGGATGCCTAAGTCTCCTGCGAGTTTTGCCACAGCATGCGCTGTCTGGATGGAGCGGCGTCCCGGCTCAACCACCACAATGAAAGCATCAACACCCCGAGCCGTACCCCGTCCCAAATGCTCCAGACCGGCTTCCATGTCGATGATGACAACTTCATCGCGGTCTATGACGAGATGACGAATGAGATGGGACAAGAGCGTGTTTTGTGGACAGGCACATCCGCTTCCGCCCTGGCTCACATGGCCCATGACCAAGAGACGAATGCCTTGCTGGTGCAAACTGAAACGCTCCGGTAGATCATCCACCCGGGGATTCATCAAGAAGATCTGACCACCCTTGCCCGGCGTGGTTCCAGTTCGCTCCGCGATCAGCGCCTCACGCTGTGCTACGGGGACTAGATCCTCCAAGGCGTTGCGCGAGAAGCCCAGAGCACTCCCCAGGTTGGCGTCGGGATCAGCGTCAACTGCCACTACTTTGTATCCTTGTTCCGCATATGCCAGGCACAGCAGCGCAGCAAGGGTCGTCTTCCCCACTCCGCCTTTGCCGGATACGGCGAGTTTCATATCCATGCCTCCCTATCGGCTTATTCCTCCGGTTCGCCCACCCACAGGTAGATGTTCTTGGCGGGGCCCGGCACTCCGGCTTTGCCCAGTTGCACTTCATTGAGCACCATATCCAGGACCCAGGGCTTCCCCACGCGCATCATGATCTCTTGGGAAGCGCTAAAACTCCTTTCGCTGCCCGGTTGCAAAGTGCCTTCAAATTCCCGGTTGCCATCTACCACCACGCGGACCCAGCATTCATTGCCGTCACCCGGTTCGACAGTTAGTACCAGTTCCAATTCATCCACTGCCAGATAGAAATTGGTACGTGTAGCGCTCACATCGTCTCGTACTGCTTCAAGCGGCTGGGGTTCCTGAGGAGGGGTAGGGTCGGGCGTAAGCGGCGGTGGCGTCACCTCGCCGACATCATTCCCAGTAGGGGTAGGCAAAGCAATGTCTTCGTTTGCATCACCGGGTCGTATCACCAGAAAGTAAACAGCAGTCAAGAGCAAGAGCAATACGACGAAGGTCAAGAACGGAGAAGGACCGCTTTGCAGAGGTCGCCGTCGGGGACGCGATCTGCTGGGTCGAGGCCTGATAGGCCGGGTGGGCTTGTCCACTGACGGCGACGACTCACCCTCCTTGGTGGCGGAGCGACCCGGCTGCATGCCTTCCAGTTCCTCCATCAAAGGTTCAGGGTCCAGGTCCAGGAAGCGGGCATACGCGCGCAGAAATCCCCGGTAGTAGACGGTGCCCAGCTTGGCGTCAAGATCCTCGTTCTCCAAAGCCTCCAAGTGGCGACAACGTATCTTGGTGACACGCTGCGCATCCTTCAATGTAAAACCCTTCTCCTCGCGCGCTTGACGCAAGTATTCACCAAAGCCCGCCAACTCTTCTCACC
>SLSY01000141.1 GCA_007130145.1 Bacillota bacterium | reverse complement strand
GGATCACCTTGCGGTGTGATCTCCACCGAAATATGTTCCACAGACACGGATACGCGGGCAATGAGACCGGGCTCGGCTTCGGGAATATCCACGAAATCTGAGAACGGGAATGTCGCATGAACCACGTGAACCGTCTGCGTTGGAACCGCTGCTTCATAGACGATTCGCTGCGTGATCGTGCCCTCTACGATGACTTTTCCCGGCAACACGATGGTGCGAGTCACCGCCACGGTGGCCGTCGTGTCCAGGATCGAGGCAACCGGTGGCTTCTCATCCGGTATGTCGATCACCTCACGTACGATGGCTTGACGCGTGGCTTCACCCAAGATTTCCTGCAAGCGGATGCGCGTCCTTCGCACTTTCAGTCCCGGCACACCGCTTACATCGGTGACGATCTCGATGGCCTCCACCCTCGTCACCTTAGCAAAGATCTCTAGCACCGCTCTGACGGTTATGGCACGACCATTGGGCGAAACATCAAAGGAGATGAACTCAATGGCGACACGAGGTATCACGGTCATGCCCGGCATAGCTCCCTCAATGTCGACGAATCGTTCAAACGGGATGGTTGCGTGCAGCACGTGCACAGTCTGGTAGGGACTGACAGCCTCATAGATGATACGCACGGTTATGGTACCGCGAACGATGACCTTGTTGGGTACAATCGTCGTAGCCGTGATGGCGGCCGTGGCTACATGATCAATGATGGCACGAACTGGCGGTTTCTTTTCAGGCACATCCACAACATCGCGGACGATCACCTGTGCGGCATCCTCTCCCAGAACCGTCTCGGCCCGTATGAGTTCTCTTGTCACCTTCAATCCGGGTACGCCGGTCACCCCGGTGACAATGCGCAGTTGAACCGAGCGGATGACGCGGACCACAATGCCCACCACCACGCGAATGGTGACTTGCTTGCCATCGGGACTGACATCGAAGCTCACGTGCTCTACTCGCGGTATGGTGACGACCGTCATACCCGGCGCGGCCCCAGGTACGTCGACAAAGGTGCTAAAGGGAATCTCAAAGCGCACCACATGAACAGCTTGATCCGGCACCTGTGCTTCATAGATGATGACCACGCCCACCGTGCCCTTCACCACTACCTTGTTAGAAAGCACCGTGGTCTCTGTCACCGAAACCGAAGTCGCAAAGTCGACGATGTTTGCTATCGGCGGCTTGGGCTTGGGAACATCGAACTTCTGACTGACCACCGCTTGCGCTGTTTCTTCTCCCACCACCTCTTCCAGTCTAAGCAGTCGTTTGGTAACCTGTAGTTTATCGATCACCTTTACCCTCCTTTCCTCCAGTTCTGCCGCATACTGATGAAAACCCAACTCTCTCCCTATAAGGCAATCTATGCACGGCCCGGTTGAGTTGTGCATGGGAAAATGCTCATCAGCATAATCTCTGACGAGGAGGAGGCAGTGATGACACAAATATGGGCGGTGATACCAGCCCGAAATGAGGGACAACGCATCTACAAGGCCATTGAGAGTGCCTCGCAGGCAGGCGCAGATGAGATCCTGGTAATAGATAACGGTTCTGCGGACGATACGAAGCAAATAGCGCGAGACCACCCTCATGGCCCTCGTGTGCTATCCTTTTCCCAAGCTCTGGGACCGGACATTCCCCGGGCTGTGGGAGCCCAGGTAGCCATAAGCCGCGGGGCGAACATCGTGTTGTTTCTGGATGGGGATATGACCGGAGACCTGGCAGAGTGCCTGAAGAAACTGATATGGGCCGTTACGCGACAAGAGGCAATGGCCCTGACCAACCCCTTCCCGTACGGCCCGCCAACGCAAGGCCTGGCCGGAGAGGTCTGTCGTTTTCGTTTGCTGCTCAACCGCACGGTGGGATGGGCACATCTGGGCGCCAGCATCATGTCCCATGGACCCTCGGCTGTAAGTCGCCGCCTTCTCCTCACGGTAGGGTTCCGTACATTGGGACATCCCCCTGTGGCCATGGCCTGTGCAGCCCGATCGGAGCTGGGTGCCAGCGTGGTCTGGAACATGTCTCATGAGGCCCTGGGAGGAGCAGGCCGAGATAGAGTTCACGCCCAACGGATGGCCGAAACCATTATCGGTGACTGTATACAAGCTATCCATACGTACAACCGTGTCAGACCGCAACGCTCATGGCGAGGTACATTCTACGATGGATATGATTCGCAACGTTGCTGGGCCTGGCTGGATCGCTACCTGGAGACTACAAACACCGCCCCACCGCGGCCATGTACGTAACGGCTCTTTCCGTTCCATCCACCGCAAAGAGGCGGTTGGTCTCATCGTCATAAAAGGCAGCGATGCCGCAACATCCCAATTGCAATCCCGTAGCGACCAGGTATGTGTTCTGCACAACATGACCTGCATCAAGATAGACATAACGATAGCCCCGTTCTCCATAGCGACGGGTCGTACGACCAAAGACACAAACCAAAGCCAAGACCACACTAGCGTCGCGACACATGCGCTGACCGAGCGCAGCACGGGCCAACTCCTCACCCCACGGTCCTGCCGACCGCAAAGCAAGGGAATGGGTGTCGGCTCTATAAATGTAGATGCCCGGCTCCATACCCTGAACATGGTTGACCAGTACGTGCAGGTCAAAAGGATAAAGACCACCGGCTGAGGGCACCGCCCGTCGCTGACCGGAGACCTTGCCGTAAGAAGCGGCTATGATAAGCGACAAGTCCTCTTGGCTCATAGCACCACCATATTCGCGCTGCGAACGACGCTCACAGATGGAAGGCCCCAATCCAGGCAACCTGTCCCATCCCGGTGCTGGCAGCGGATGCTCGGTCTCCGTCTGGCTATCCATGGGCTTGGTAGCGTGCGTCGCCCCTTGCTGCTTGAGACGTGTCATCTTCTGAAAGGATTCCCCTACACCACTCACATTCTCACCCCCGTTTGATATTACAAGGCCCAGTGCTCTGCACTGGGCCTCCCAAACCAGAAATCCCTATCTACTCCTCCGCAACAATGGCTTCTGTTGGACACACGTCGACACATGCGCCACAATCAGTGCAAAGCTCCGGATCAATCACAAAGATGGGATCCCCCTCTTTGATGGCCTCTACTGGGCACTCGGGCTCGCAAGCGCCACATGCCACACACTCGTCAGTAATCTTGTGCGCCATGTTCTGACCTCCTTCCTCCGATCGCTCTTGTTTATCGTTACGCTATATTCGCTAAGCAACCTTAAACTCCTACTTGTTTGACTTCGGGTCGGCTCTGACTGAAGAGAAACCGGGCAAGACCCACAAGGATCATGGTTCCTCCCACCCAGGTGAAGAAGGGAACGCCTTCTCCCAAGAGCATCCAGGCTAACACGGCCGCCCCGATGGGTTCCCCCAGTATGCTCAAGGCCACCAGCGCCGTGGGCAACCGGCCCAGGGCCCAGTTGAACACCGTATGCCCCAGCAAGGTGGGGAACACGGCCAAACCCACAAAAATCATCCACTCCCGGGCCGGATAGCCCCCGAGTGGGATCCCAGACCCCACCGCCGCCAGACCCGTGACCACCCCCGCCACTCCGTAAACCAATGACGTGTACATCCAAAGAGACCAGCGTTGCCTGAGATGGGCACCAAACAACAAGTAAAGTGCCATGAAGAAAGCGCCACTTAAAGCCAGCACGTCCCCGGTCAGGGCGCGGCTCTCAGCCGCATAGCTGCCCAAGGGAATGATGATGCTACCCAACACGGCGACCACCACGCCCACCACTGCACCCGGCTTCAGGGAATGACCCAGAACCACGGCCGAAGCGATGACAACCAGAATGGGGTGGATGGAAACCAGCGCCACAGAACTGGCCACTGAGGTGTAGTTGAGTGAACTCACCCAGGTGATGAAATGGAGCGAAAGACACACGCCCGATATCATAGCTGTCATGACATCGCGGCGACTCACGTCCTTCCACGCTACCCTGTCGCGAATGATTGCAAGCGGTAGGAGCAGGATTTCTGCTAGTATCAGGCGGTAAAACACCAGAGCCAGTGCGGGAGCAGCAGACCACCTCACAAGAATGGCCGAAACCGATACCCCCATGACTCCAACCACGAGAGCGACATATGCCATCAACTCTGGCCCCTTTGCCTAGGCATTATCCAGGCGACCTCACAAAGAAAGGGTCCCGTGGCATTCCGCGGGAGGCCCTCCTTTGCTGAAAACCATGGCCTTTTGAGTCAAGCTGGGCTGACTCCCAACGCCATCGTTATTATACCGATTCTACGCTCGTAACGCCAGGTACTTCCTGCTTAACCAAACGCTCAATCCCGTTTTTCAGGGTCATCTGCGCCATGGGACAGCCATGACACGCTCCCGTCAAACGAACCTTAACGACGCCATCATCACTTACATCCACCAGTTCAACGTCACCACCATCAGCTTGCAGACGGGGCCTGATTGCGGATAGTGCTTGTTCCACTTGTTCCTTCAATACCGCACCTCCTTATCTATCCTCTTACCATTATAGCGCAATTGGTCAAACCCCACCACCCGCTCATTCTTCCTCGCTTTGGGTCTCAATGAGGATGACACATGTCTCGGTGCCATCAGCCGGGTAAGACCTCCATTTCTTCTTCCACGGCATCCAAAAAGGACTGATCGTCGGTGAACCGGCGCGCCTGATCCAAACACTCACTGATCACCGCCTGCCGGTGCCGGACATCTATGCGAAAGCTGTCGGCAGCCTTGAGAAAATCACCGCAACCCAAACCTTCAGCCTTGCGATCAAACGCCACGCGTTTGGCCCGGGTGATCAACTCCTCCAGTTCGGCACAGGAGAAGTTTCGGGTGCGGTCCACTACCTCTTGTTCCAAGAAACCCACCAGTTCATCCTCATTCATGTCCAACGGTGTCTTCGGCTTCTTCGCGCCTTCCTTCAAACCAAGATGGACCAGGAGGATATCCAAACGAGCCGAACGGCCCGGATACAGAAAGGGAATCTTGTAATCAAAGCGACCTGTGCGAGTAAACGCCTCGTCCAAGTGTTCGGGAACGTTAGTGGTGCCAATGATGATGGCCTCCCGTTCGGGCAATCCCAACCACTCCAAAAACTGCGAAAAGACCCGCTTGGTTTCCTCTCCGGCGGAGCCACCTTCCACGGCTGAGCGCTTACCGAATCGATCGATCTCATCCACAAAGACAATGGCCGGAGACATCTTCTCGGCCAGCTGAATGGCATTTTTCATGTTCTGTCCGGATTCACCCAACCACTTGGAGTAAATGTTCTCGGTCACCAGATTAATGAATGGTAGCTGGATCTCCGTTGCCAGTGCCTTGGCAAAAAGGCTCTTTCCCGTGCCAGGCGGACCAAAGAACAGCATGCCCTTCGGTAGGTGTAAGCCAAAGTGACGTGCCCTCTCACTGTAGCGCAACACATTGATGATGTATTTAGCAATGAAGCTTTTCACCACTTGATACCCACCAATGTCGGCAAAGGATACACTCGGATCGATCACTTCCAGGATTCCCGATCGCTTCACCAGTTCTGACTTGAGTTCCTTAATCATGGTCATGTCAAATTGACGCCTGCGATTGTAACTTTCCAAGAGAATGCTCTCCACCTGATGCAAGGTGAGCCCGGCCGTTGCCACCTCCAACTCAATGATGGCTTGCCGTTCCAAATCAAGTCCCAACTCACGGGAGATCATCTCCACCAAGTTGTAGCGTTCTTGCGCGCTTGACGCCTCGACCGAGATGATCACCGATAGCTCCCGCGTGTAGCTATCCAGCAGCGTATCGGCATCATTGGACAGAATGATGATGGTGGAATTCTTGGTGATGATCTGCGGATCGATGGCCCAAGCCCGCAGGGCACTTTGCAGGCCCGTCTCCCACTCCCTTACTTCCGCCACGTTCTGGATGATGAACACCGTGCGCTGATTCTTGAGATAGTTATCAACTTCCTTGAGCACAGCTTTGAAGTTTTGCAGTTCAACCCCTTCCTCGCCCCGTGCCTTCTGCATAAGGGGGGATCCACCGGAAGGGCGCTTACGAAACGGTTCATGAACCGGACCATTGGCTGTCCTCACCAAGCGGCCCAAGCCCTGCCACTGATCATAAATGAGAAATTGCTCCGCCGACCGGGTATCCGGATGCGTCAGCAAATACTCCTTCACCTGCAGCAAGCGCTTGGGATCGGTGGTCTCAAAGCAGATCACAGGAGAGTAGTTGCTCTTTCGCTTCAATAAGCCTTTTTCTATCCAATCGGTATCAAAGAAATCGTACTGTGTCAGGACGAACGCCCCCCAATCCCCGCGCTAACCACAGGGCGTACTACGGACATCGCTCACTTGCAGACCCAGTCGCGACAAAGCTTCACAGAGCTCTTCAAGCTCCTTATGGCCCATGCGCTCGTAAATCTCGAGTCTTCCGTTTTCGACCGAGACTTCAACCCAATATTCAAGCGCCACCGTCATTTCCTCCTCAAGGGATCGCTAACACCGGTCTTGGTCTTGTCGAGGTCTTCACCGGCTGCTGCCTCCAGTTCACGCTCAATCTCCTCGGCTGTCTTGGGGGTAAGATTCTGGCTATTGACGCGAATCCCGTAATGCGCTAACGCCGTTTGCAAGCTTTCGGACTCATCAAAGCAATCGTCGCCGGGAAAACCGACGAAATCCGCCTTGACTTTACCGCGCCTTCCTACCCTGATATGAATGCGCCGGCTCATCACAACACCCCCTTGACCAGAAAGCGTCGCCCCTCGGTGGGATGCGCTTCCTCAGAGAGGTCCACCTGATAATTCAGGCTGCGCAGCGCTTCGGTCACAGCCAACGCAGTGTAGTTCTGCGCGATGGAGTCACATATCTTCTCTGCTATGGCGTCATAGCCTCCATAGGAATCATAAGCAAAGGTAACCTCCCCATCACTGCGGGAAACGCGTACCCCCACACCGCGGGGAAATCCCTCGGTAACGATGCCCCAATCGCAGCGCAGTTTCCGTCCATAGTAGTCACGAATATTGGTGCTGAGCTCCCCACCCAGTTCCTCAGCAGCAATCTTAACTGCATCTTCGAGCAACGTCCAACCTGGATCAGACTCTAAGGGGTGGCCATTGGCCAGAGCCGTCTCCAATTTGATCTCCGTCGCCAATGTCGTTACATGACTCACCTTGAGCCCCCCTCTCACAATTTGATCTTACGAGCCAGAAAATCTTGTTTTCGCATTTTCCATTCATTGACCTTACCACGCAATTGCTCGAGCTCGCGGCTCAACTGATCTTGCTTGTTGAGAAGACGATCCACGTGATCGGCCCCGCCTTCAGGCTTGACTGCATCTGGCTCGGCTCGCTCCAATTCGCACAGGCGAACCACGGCAATTTCCGCATTGATGATATCTGCTTGATCTGCATCCTCCTTGCGGCGTGCGTCATGAGCTTGTTCCAGTAACTCGCTGCGTCGCTGCGTCAGCTCACCCTGAGTGCAACCCCGGTACTGCTCCTCCCACTCCGAGACGCGAAGCGAACGGATGCGGGCAACGCCCTCACCCTGCTGCCACTTCTCAATGACAGCTCGATACTTATCCCCATCATTCTCCCTCTTTTGTGAGTAGGGTTCCCTTTCGCGCAGGCGCAATGCTTCTGCGTGCACGGCCGTACGTATATCATCAAGCTGCTGCAAGAGCTCGACTTCCTCCTGCTCAAGCCGCTCTAGTTGCTCATCAAAGTGACTTTGCTTGCGGAGCGTCCATAGCTGGAAGCAACCCACGGCCATTGCCGTGAATATGGGTACGGTAAACACCGCCACCAAGAGGGCCGCTCCCCATAGAGGCAATGCCGGCCAGTTTCGCACCACGAGTACCGCCATGCCACAGGCTAACAAGGCAATCACACCGAGTACAGTCTTACTTTGCTTCGAATGCTCATAACGCGTAACAAGATGGGCCAGTCCCATAATGACAAGCCACACGGCCAGGACAAAACTCCCTAATACGCCCACAAGCCACACTGCCTCATTCACCTCCTATGTATATTATACAATACACCGCCAGAGGAAGAATCTTTCCCTATGGGCCCGACAGCATCCTGTCCAACTTCTCCTTGGCATGCCACAAATGGTCGGCCTCGGGAGGCAGTAGTTCTCCGTATTCTTCCGTTATGCGCCGGCATCCGCCAAATCTACCGATAACGTTGGCTACGTGTCCTTCCTCTTTCATCTGTGATGCAAGCGACAAACCGCATTCTGTGGCCACCAGAAGGCAGCCACTAGCGATCAGCAATAACGGGTTGATGTCGAGGCAATGGCAGATCTTCTGCGTCACCTGACTGACCGGTATCCGCCGGGCCTGAATGATCACGCCTCGTTGCGCTGCCTCTGTCATCTCATAGACAGCTCCGAGAATCCCGCCCTCCGTTACATCGTGAAGCGCACTTGCACCCAGACGGCTGGCCAGACGAGCCGCAGCGACAATGCTGATGCGCTCGGCATAACTCTTGGCTTCGCGCAACTCTTCCTCACTAAGATAATGTTCCAGAACTCCCTCGTAATCATGCGCCAAAATCGCAATTCCCTCCAGGCCCGCTTCACCAACCAGAACAAGGTCATCTCCTTCTGAGACACTCGCTGATGGCTTAAGCTCATCTCGGCGGGCGCGTCCGACCCCCGTCGCGCAGATAATCGGCTGGTGCAGGCCCGGTGTGAATTCGGTATGGCCGCCAACAATAGCTACATTCAACTGGGTAGCAACATGATGCGCACTTCTCATCATGTCATTTGCCAGCTGAGCGCTGCCTGTTTCGGGCAGCAACAGGGTGAGCAGCACTCCCACCGGCTCAGCCCCGGTTGCGGCCAGATCATTGCAGCACACGTGCACAGCAAGCCCGCCGGCGTGTTGGTCCGCCCCGGTGATGGGATCAACGGTCAAGACCGTAAGATCTCCGCCTAAATCAAGAGCCGCACTGTCTTCACCGGTGCCCGGATGGAGCACCACCTCTCCTCTATCGGCTCCGGTCGCACGTGCAAGGAGCGCTTCCAGTTCCTTTAAGCCCAACTTGCCCTTCATGCTAGTCCCCTTTCAAGCGAAACAACTGAATCGATGGAACGCAGCGTCTGATAGCCGCCGCAGTAAACCACGCAGTGATGGAACCCACGCTCACTTGTATGACATCGCCAACGACCTGTATAGGAATGGCAGCCACTCCATAAAGAATACCGGCAGACGTGGCGTAGGCCAGCAACGTCAAAAGTGAGCCGGCGACCAAAGCCTGCACATCGCGGCTGGTCCCCTCGCCATCTGCGATCCAACCCACCAGGTATCCTGAACAGCCATGAATGAGAAATGAAAAAGGCGCCCACACCAGCGCACCGAGCACCATGTCCGCCAACGATGCTCCCACCGCTCCCACTGCCGAACCATACACTGGGCCCATCAGAAGGGCGACGGTGAAAATGAAGGCGGAGCCGAAGTGGAAGTACATCTTGTCACCCAACAGGGGCACGCGAAACAGCATGGTGATGGTCAGGATGAGAGCCACCGACACCGAAACCAATGCCAATCGGAATGCTCTTTTATATCCGATATGCATGGGGCCACCCCCCGATCTGGCGTGTAGTATACATAGTTTCGCGATTCGCTTCGTCTCTCCTTCCCTATTGATTACCAACGGGCCATTGGTTATGCTTGAGGGGGAGGTCCGCCTTTATGATTCGAGTTACTGGAGGCTCATTGCGCGGTCATCGGCTGCGCACGCCACCTGAGCGGATTACGCGCCCGCCCACGGGCAGAGTTCGTCAGGCCGTATTCAACATATTGGGACAAAGCGTGCATGGAGCCTGTGTTCTCGATCTGTTTGCGGGAAGCGGCAGCTACAGCATTGAGTCACTCAGCCGCGGCGCAAAGAAGGCAACATTGGTGGAAATACACCCGGCGGCACGCCGCATGATAAGAAACAACCTGGCCAGCACAGGCCTAGAAGATTCTTGCCAGATCATAGCTGGAGACGTCCTGCGCATCATTCCCACCCTAAGAGAACGTTTCTCCTTCATCATCGTCGCGCCACCTCACTTCCTGGACCTTATTGATCCAACCTTACAGGCACTTTCAAACGCTGACATTCTCGCGGAGGGATGCCAAGTCATGGTACAGCATCATAAAAGCGAAATCCCACGAGCGAACACCGGGGCATTGGCACGATTCCGTCAGAATCACTATGGAACAACGACCTTATCGTGGTATGCAAAGCAAACCGCTTTCCCGTCCCCGTCTTGAACCAACGCCGTGTGGTAAGAGTGCAACTGACTGTGAGTGTGTAACAAGAAGGGAAGATAGCCATGAGCATGTCTGCCATCTATTGGCAGGGCACCGGTAAGCATGTTCTCACGCACGAAAAGTTTCCGCGTGCCTCCCGCTACGCTCCCGAATGGGTATTCAAAAACGAAATGGGCCCCAATCCACTGTGGCTGACCGAGCGGTTATGTGGCAAATTGAAGCTGGAGGCCGGCATGCGTGTGTTGGATTTGGGCTGCGGCCGCGGGCTTTCCAGCGTATTCTTGGCCAAAGAATACGACGTCCAAGTCTGGGCCCTAGACCTGTGGATTCGCCCGTCCGAGAATCTTAGCCAGTTCGCATTGGCCCGAGTCACCGATAAGGTATTCCCCATTCATGCAGAAGCCCACACACTTCCTTTTGCCCACGAGTTCTTTGATTGCATCATCAGCATCGATGCATACCACTATTTCGGAACCGACCTGACCTATATGGGTTATCTCGCCCCCTTCGTCAAGCCGCGCGGACAGATCGGCATCGTTGTGCCCGGACTGCACCAGCCCCTGCCCACCCCGTTACCAGCGCATCTTGCAGAGAAGCAAGCTCATGGCAGCACCTTCTGGACCTGGGACATGTGTACATTCCAGACCGCCACCTGGTGGCATGATCTTTGGTCCCACTATCCGTTTTTCGATGTCCGCGAGGCCCAGGCCATGCCTGACGGCGGCGATATCTGGCTGGACTGGGAAAAAGCCAAGAGCGGCGCCAGGGAGACCACGTTCCCGGCGGACGTCGAAGTATTGGCCAGCGATGAGAACCGGTTCCTGACCTTTGTCGAGGCGATTGGCCAGCGGACAGCCTGCCTATCATCTTGAGCATTCGAGTCAGGTGTTGACACCCGGTTTGGCTCCGGACGTTTTATCGGATAGCTGCTTCCAGAAGACACGGAACTGACAACAGTTGTCTTTTGCCGTCAGTGCCTGAGGAAGGTGAACTTCCATGTGGGGATCATAGGCCTCCCACATGGCGTGATGCACTTCCTGACAGTAGATGAGGCCAACATCGAGCCCGCCCTGATCCCTCCAGGCCTCGAAGAAAGCGCAACGATACACGTGATCTTGCCACTCATCTTCGGTCAAAACGATCAGTTGCGATTGAGTGCGTGCATCGGAGGGCTGGTCTCTCTGACTGAACAGGGTGTGCACATTGATGGGCAGGCCCTGTTCCTCATGGGCTCGTCGCATGCGCCGGCCCCGGTCCTCACCGAAGGCACGAATGGCATGCCTTAGGGCGGCGTCCCCGACATCTCCAAACGTATCCACGTATTGCCGGGCCAAGTGGAAGTAAAGAAGAATCCATAGATCGGTCATCATGGCGGGAGGGTCGTCCTCATAGGGCAAGCGAACATGCCGCTGCACCACGTATTCGGTCGTACCCTGATTGGCTTGGCGCAAATGAACGGCAAAGCGGCACACCGGATCACCCCGTGTGATAGTGCTGGTGAGATTGGTCTGGATGGCCGGGTCGTACGCCGAGAAGATGGCATGATGGATCTCCTCGCAGTATATCCTGCCTACATCCCCTTGAGGATCACATTCAGACCAAATTTGCGCATACGGGCAGGCCGTAGTTTCTGAGACCCTTTCTTCGTCCGTCAAGATGTGCGTGTTACGACCACTGCGTCCATCAGAAGGCAAATCGTAATGCTCAAATAGGCTCCTGAGGGTAATCGGCCGGCCCTCTTGCAAGTGACGGGCTCGCATGGTCAGACCTCGTTGCCGTCCAAAGAGGCGAATACCCCTTCGCAGCGCCCTTTCCCCCTCCATCCCAAACTCATCCAAAAGACCCGTGGCCAGATGGTAGTAGAGGAGTGCCCAGATGTCTCCGATTCTCTCTACAGTATCCTGCGAATCCATATGTCATGCCCCCCTGCATTCTCCAGAACACCACTTCATGTTCCGGGTTTGTTTGCGAATTCACCGCCTCGATACCACAATCCTGCGACGCTGTCGATCGCGCCGCAACGGCCCCTCCCTCAGCAGCACCCCATAGGATGCAGAACTCTTGCTTGGTCCTGACGCCAGCACTCCTGAGCCATGCCGGTAAGGAAGGCGCATCGCCATGAACAAGCCTATGAACCATATGGCCCTTGTTATGCGCATGATCCGTAGCTTGTTGAGCGGGTGTGCAAAGACTCCGGTCACGGGAGGCGGACAAGTCATCCCGCGACCGGATGACTCGATACTAGAAGCCTATGATCGGAGTTTAACCGGCTCGTTCAATGCTCTGGGCCTGAAACTCCTCCATCACCTCTTTGATGATGAGGACAACGTGCTCCTGTCACCAAACAGTATCAGTACGGCACTATCGGTGCCCTATGACGGGGCCAATGGTACCACCAAGAAGGCAATGGAAGAGTGCTTGGCATCGAAGGCATTGACCTCATGCGAGTGAATGAGAACAACCTGGCACTCCTCTACTTGTTGCAGGAGTTGTCGCCTGATGTCAGACTGGACATAGCCAACTTCCTATGGCTTAGAGCCGGTATGCCCCTGCGCGAGGACTTCGGGCAGCGAAACGAGGATTACTATGCTGCGCCTTTGCACCAACTGGATTTCGATGATCCATCGGCGGCGGCCCAGATCAAACGTTGGGTTTATAAGCGTACCGGCGGGTTGATCGAAGACTTCGTGGAGGTGCCTACCGACACGGGGAGGTCAAGGCGGACTGGCAGATTTGAGACAAGGGAAAAGGGGCATGGACATGATAGACGGACGAGCGCTCTACCAGATCGAAGAGGTGGGTCCACGAAGGACCAGCCGGATTCTTTCCTAGAAGATGCAAAGATGCTGGCCGTTCGGCTGCATGTTTGTCCAACCAGCAAGCCATACGGGAGCCCAGGGGTCGAGCCCGTCGGGCTGAACATGGGCGAGAACGGGGAGTAAAGACAGAGAGGACGGTAAGGGACCACTCAGCGGCCTCTGTTTCGTTGCTGCGCCCGGCATGAGCGCTAGCTTGGCGGTGCGGGTCCGCTATGAGCTTGAACTGCCACGGGTGTTGTCCCAATAGTACGAGTTGGAGAGAAACCAAACGCAGGAAATGGTGGCACTATCCCCGAAATTCTACCGAGATGGGTCTGAGATGCAAACGGTACAAGGCGAGCTGGGGTTGCGACCTGTTTTGTAGCGGTGTTGTTGCAGTGGGAGAGTTTGATGATATAATCGCAGGCAACTGCCGCCTCGATCATAGAACGGTTTGACGTTGCGTGTCGAAGGCGAGACTACTATGGATAGTGCATGTTTCTGGTTTATGGTAGATAATCTTTCGGCACAGGCTACGCATAAGCGGACTTGGTTCTCTCACGCAAGAGGCAGATGGCATTCATTTGAAGAGGAGGTTTGCAGGAGATGGCGTTATTTTCCGATTTGGGTATGAGCGATGTATTACTAAAAGCAGTTTCCAAAATGGGTTTTGAATCGCCGACGGCTATCCAAGAGCAGGCGATTCCGCTGGCTCTGGCTGGTCGGGATGTGATTGGGCAGGCCCAAACCGGGACCGGAAAAACAGCAGCATTCGGTATACCGTTGGTGGAAGGCATCGATCGGGATTCCACTACGGTGAATGCCTTGGTTATTGCCTCGACTAGAGAACTCGTGGTGCAGGTGGCCGTGGAACTGAACAGCATTGGTCAGGCCAAGGGGATTAAGGCTTTGCCCATTTACGGGGGCCAGGACATCAATCGGCAACTGAGAGCACTGAAAAAACGGCCCCAGATCATCGTGGGCACCCCGGGGCGTTTGATGGATCACATGCGCAGGCAAACCATCCGCTTGCATGAGGTATCCATGGTGGTGCTGGATGAAGCCGATGAAATGCTGGATATGGGATTCATAGGGGACATCGAAACGATCCTCCAGGAAGTGCCTGCAGAGCGTCAGACCATGCTCTTTTCCGCCACCATACCCCAGCCCGTTCGGGAACTGGCCCGGCGCTTTATGCGCGATCCTTGTTTAATCAAGGTCAAGCCGAAGGAGGTAACTGTTCCCAATACCGAGCAGCATTACGTTGAGGTGCAAGAGAGACACAAGTTCGATGTGCTGTGCCGCATACTGGATGTGCAGTCGCCCAAACTGGCCATCATCTTCAGTCGCACCAAAAAACGGGTTGACGAGATATGCGAGGCTCTCAATAAGCACGGTTATTCCGCCGAGGCGCTTCACGGCGACCTAAACCAGAGCAAACGTGACAGCGTCATGGGGAACTTTCGGCAGGGTAAGATCGATCTGCTGGTTGCTACCGATGTTGCAGCCCGAGGCCTTGATATTGGCGGAGTGACTCATGTCTATAATTTCGATATTCCCCAAGACCCGGACAGCTACGTCCACCGCATTGGTCGTACCGGTC
>SLSY01000184.1 GCA_007130145.1 Bacillota bacterium | reverse complement strand
TATTTGTAGGAAATTCACAAGATCCCGGCGTGGCCCGTCTTTTGGAGTCGGTCTTGAACCAAGTCTTGCAGGCCCAGGCCCAGGAGCAACTGGGAGCAGCGCCTTATGAGCGGGCCGAAACTCGCGCTGACCAGCGAAATGGCAGCTATGCACGGACACTGACCACCCGGGTAGGAACGCTTTCTTTGCGGGTGCCCCGGCTACGCAACGGGAGATTCTCCACCGACCTGTTCTTGCGTTACCAACGGAGTGAACAAGCACTGGTGCTGGCGCGTTTGCTGCGGTGTTCACACCGTGTCTCTGCCTCCAGCAGGGACATGGAGGCGCAGCGCGGAACTTCTATGCAAAGAAAATCTTTCGCCCGGCAAGTTGGAGGGCTGCCACCACGGCCGGAACACCACGAATTCTAAAAGGTTTGCCTACGATAGCTGATGGTTGCTCGAGCAGGTAACCGGGTACGTCCGGAAGATTTCGTCGTTGCACGGCAGCCGGGGTGCGTGTTTTGGTTCCTTACCTTCTGCACACTTGGCTTACGCTTGGAAAACTTCGCTTAGGCTGTCACGACGTGATGGTGGGATTCACCAAGATCAACCAAGAGGCATGGCGGGTCCGGGCACCGACGTGTGGGGCACTCGTTGTTCGTCCGGCGGTTTTGTTTGCGGTAACTTGCTGGTACGCTTTGTGGGTCGCTCTACTTTGGGTTCTACCGGTATACGCAGTGCGGTGACGACCAGAGTTGATGGCAGACGGGGTGGCCCGCCCTTCTCCTCTATCGGCCACATCCTGGGTCATCTGCGTGTCCAGGCGGGTTCCCACATGCGCCAAGAGGAGAAGTGATCATGGTGAAATGATCGTGCAACTGATGCGGCTATGATCCAACGAAGGAGGTGCAACATGTTCAACATGGTGTCTCACGTAGAGAGACCGAAAAACGAGGCAACATTATCGTATGCTCCCGCCAGTCCGGAGCGAGGTGAGCTAGCGGCCCGTCTAAGCGAGATGACCGCAGAGCGTATTGACATTCCCTTGGTCATCGGCGGAAAAAAAGTGCGAACCGGCCACACGGCATCCTGCGTGATGCCGCATGATCACGGCCACGTGCTGGCCACATATCACCTGGCCGGGGAAAGGGAGCTGCAAAAAGCCATTGAAAGCGCCCAGGTGGCGAAAAAGACCTGGGAGAACACCTCTTGGGAGCACAGGGCTGCTGTATTCTGGAAAGCGGCCGAGCTCTTAGCGGGCCCGTGGCGCTCAACGTTGAATTCGGCTACCATGCTCGGTCAGAGCAAGACCGTAAACCAGGCCGAGCCCGATGCAGCCTGCGAACTGGCAGATTTTTGGCGGTTCAACTGCCATTTCGCGGCCAACCTGTTCAACGAGCAACCCCTATCAACGGTGGGCGCATGGAACCGGACCGACTATCGTCCCCTGGAAGGCTTCATCTTGGCCATCACCCCGTTCAACTTCACGGCCATCGCGGGCAATCTGGCCTCAGCACCGGCTCTGATGGGCAACACCGTCATATGGAAACCGGCGGCGACTGCCATTTACTCGGGGTACTATCTCATGCAGCTCTACCAGGCGGCCGGTTTGCCCGACGGTGTGATCAACTTCGTCCCCGCTCCCCGGCAGTTGGTGAGTGAGCAGGTCATGACCTGCCCTCAACTGGCCGGCGTGCACTTCACCGGGTCGACGAGCACGTTCCGAAACCTCTGGATGACCGCTGCGAACAACCTTGCCAGCTACAAGAGTTTCCCCCGGCTGGTGGGAGAAACGAGCGGGAAGGGTTTTGTGTTCGCTCACCCCTCAGCAGATGTTTCGGCTCTGGTTAGTGCGCTGGTAGAAGGCGCCTTCGGGTACCAAGGACAGAAATGTTCGGCGGCATCGCGGGCCTACATCCCGACCAGCCTGTGGCCCCAAGTAAAATCAACGCTCTTAGCCATGCTAGCATAGGTCAAAGTGGGTGATGTCAGTGATTTTTCTCACTTCATGGGTGCGGTCATTGACCGGCCTGCTTTCAAGAAGATCACCGGATATATAGACGACGCCGCCCAGGCTCCAGAAGCGGAGATCATCTGGGGCGGCACCTACGATGACGCCCAAGGGTATTTTGTGCAACCCACCGTCATCGTCGTTTCCGACCCGCGTTTCAAGACCATGGAGGAGGAAATATTCGGTCCGGTGCTGAGTCTATTCATCTATGAGGATGAACAGCTAGAAGAAACGCTGGCCCTTTGCGAGAGCACATCACCCTACGGATTAACGGGGGCGGTGTTTGCGCAAGAGCGCCTAGCCATAGCCCACATGGAACGTGTCCTTCGTCATTGCGCGGGCAATTTCTACATCAACGACAAGCCCACCGGATCCATTGTGGGCCAGCAACCCTTTGGTGGATCGCGAGCATCGGGGACCAACGACAAAGTGGGTAGTAAGTCAAACCTAACGCGCTGGGTGAGCCAGCGTGTGGTCAAGGAGACCTTCAACCCTCCGGTGGACGTCCAGTATCCGCACCTGCGGTAAGGCTAGTCGGTGCCTCCCGTACGTTTGGGATGGTGGGCTTAGTGCTCAAAGCAGAGGGGACAGAGGGAATGGGGAAACGGGTAACCTCGCGCCGACCCCGGGGCTGGAAAACGGCGGGTGGCCCGGCGACCATCATAGCCGGGTAGACACCGCATTGCGCTGACCGGCAGGAGGAATCCGGGCTATTGCTTGTCACTTTCTCATCACGAGGATAGTGGTGACAAAACAGACATGTGAGGAAAACGAAATGCATGAAGGCCGAGCGGGTCCTCATCTTATATCGTCCTCACGGACTCCAATGTTTTCGGGCGCTTGGATCTAGGGCCCTATGCGAACAAGGCAGGAAGATGTAGGAGGTAAGAGTGGATGAACGTGACAGAATCTCTGGCTAGGCTCGATCGCGACTTCTCAGGAGACCTCAGCGTCTACGCCCGACGGATGGATGATGGTGAAACCATCCGCTATCGTGCCGCTGAGGTGACCCCGGCCGCTAGTACCCTCAAGACCATTGTCTTGGCAGAGGTCTACCGGCAAGCTCACGAAGGCGCCTTTGCACTCACTGACCCCAACCGGCTGGTTCGAGAAAGTGTTGAGCAAACCTATGGCTCGGGTGTGCTGAGGGATCTTACCATCGGTCTGACCCTTAGTATCCGCGACATGTGCGTGCTGATGATGGCCGTCAGCGACAATGTGGCCACAAACCAGCTGATCCAACTGGTAGGATTCGACAGCATCAATGAGATGGCGCACCGACTCGGGATGAAGAACACCCGTATCATGCGAGAGATGTTTCACCTTGGTGAGGATTCCCAAATACCGTTTGGGGAGACCACGGCAGAGGATTTCGGGACATTGTTTGCATCGCTGTGCAAAGGCCAAGTGGTCAGTCCGCAAGCGAGCAAGGCCATGTTGGACATGATGATGCTGAATCACTACAAGCTGGATATCATCCGCTACTTTCCTCCCGAACTGCTGCTTTCCGAAAGACCTGCTTCGGACCCATTGGTGCGCGTGGCGTCTAAGAGTGGGACCAGCCGGGGCGTCAAGTGCAACGCCGGTGTTGTCTTCGCGCCAGATTGCTACTACGTCATAGCATTGTTTAGCCGCAACGGCACGGACCTTACTCCCACGGTGGACAATGAAAGTCAGATCGTCCTACCCAAAGCTTCACGGGTGGTGTACGATGCGTATTGTGGCTAGGCCATCTCCGGGCATCGGGTGTTAGAGTCTCAAGTCGTGGTGTAAATCCTGAAAAGAGGCTATGGACGAACATGGCCATCCTGTGGTGTCCTGCGGATAGAAGAATCACCAAATACTCGCAAGGAAGAACCGACAAGATGGCCCATCGTAGCATCATAACGGCCTAGAGGTTATGCAAATAACTATTGCACTTTGGGCACAGCACTTCCAGTCGTTCCCAAGGCCCCCCTTTCTTCAGACGCTCAATCTTCTCTTTCTCTTCGCGAAACCGCCCAGAACACTTGGGACAATATTTGGCATCGCATTCCTCGCAGTGAGTCCAGCCTT
>SLSY01000188.1 GCA_007130145.1 Bacillota bacterium | reverse complement strand
CCAGTTTGGAGAACTACCTGCGCATCAGCATCGGCACCCCTGAGCAGAATCAAGCGGTGTTGCAAGGTTTGCGCAAAGCCCTGAAATAGAGAGGGGATCGTCAAGTGGCCCACATACAGTTAACACGCAAGAGTAAAGAGACCAACATTGGCCTGACCCTCGATGTGGATGGTCAGGGCCAGGTGCAGGTTCATACCGGCCTGGGATTCTTTGATCACTTTCTCACCGCTCTGGGATACTACGCCGGGTGGGATCTGGAGTTGACCGTTCAGGGCGATCTGGAGGTTGACGGCCACCACGTCGTGGAGGATACGGGGTTGGCTCTGGGCAAGGCGCTGCAAGAAGGCCTGACGGGGCAAAGACGCCGCTTTGGCCAATCTCTCCTCCCCATGGATGATGCTCTGGTCCTCGTAGCCCTGGATGCCGGGGGCAGACCCTACCTCGCTCACGATGTTCCACCCACAACCAATGCGCCCCATGCCTTCAACGGCGAATTGGCCGTAGAGTTCTTCCGTGCTCTTAGCAATGCTGCCGGCTGGTGCCTGCACCTGCGCTGTCTGGCCGGGGAGAACGGCCACCACTTGCTGGAGGCTCTGGCCAAAGGAACAGGTCTGGCCATACGCCAGGCGCTGGAGCCCTCCCTTCACGACCAGGGGAGTTCCACCAAAGGCAAGGTCCAGTGGGGATGGGAACTGAAGCCATGATTGCCATCATAGACTACGGCGTGGGCAACCTGCAGAGTATTCAGCGCGCCCTTGAGCTGCTCAATCGACCCTGCCGGCTGGTAAGGACGAGACAGGAGTTGGAAACTGCCAAGGGCATCATCTTGCCCGGGGTGGGAGCCTTCGATGCAGCGTTGACGGCACTAGAGGAGATGGATCTGATAGAAAGCCTGAAACAGGCCGCCGGGCAGGACATGCCCATACTGGGCATCTGCCTGGGGATGCAGATCCTCTTTGAACGAAGTGAAGAAGGGAGCCGTCCGGGTTTGGGCCTCCTCAAAGGTGAGGTCCTCCACCTTCCTCATGGTTTGCGTGTACCCCATCTGGGTTGGAACTGGGTGCAGTGGAAACAATCCGGCGGCCGCCACGGCCACTATTACTTCGCCCACTCTTACCATGCCTGCACACCCCAAGAGAACATGTTGGCCCAAACGCAGTATGGCGTCGATTTTGCCTCGGTAGTGAATAAGGGCAGTATTCATGGGGTGCAGTTTCATCCGGAAAAGAGCGGTCGCGAGGGACTCGCTCTGCTCGGAGAGTGGACCGAAGGGAGGATGAGAGCATGTTGCTGATCCCGGCTCTGGACCTGCGCGGTGGGGCTTGCGTACGGCTGATCCAGGGCAACTATGACCAAGAAATACCCTATCAATCCGATCCGGTCCAAGTGGCCCGCGACTGGAAAGAAGCCGGTGCCCGCTTCCTGCACATCGTGGATCTGGATGGCGCCCGCCAGGGTGAACCGGTGCATGAAGCCCTGATGGCCCAGATCGCCCAAGTGGGTCTCCCCTTTCAAGTGGGAGGTGGATTGCGCACCCAAGAGCACGCCGCCCGGTTACTCGAGTTAGGAGCCGAGCGCGTCATCTTGGGGACCACCAGTTCGGCCGGGGAGCTCTTCGCCGAAGTCGCCCAGGCGTTTCCCGGACGGGTCTGGGCCAGCATCGATGTGGACGCCCAGGACCGGCTCCGCATTAAAGGCTGGTTAGAGCAAACCGATCAGACCGGTTACCAGACGGCACAACGCTGTCTTCAGCAAGGAGCCGCCGGCCTCATCTTCACCGCCACCGGTCAGGATGGAACTCTCGGCGGCCCCTTGCTGCCGCCCTATCTGGACCAACTGGATGGACCCATGATTTACGCCGGCGGTATTGGCAACTACGACCACCTGCGCCAGCTGGTCCGCAAAGGCGGACGGTATTTGGCGGGCGTCATTGCCGGGCGGGCCCTCTATGATGGGTATCTGGTATTGGATGAGGCACAAAAGGTGATTGAGGAGGAATTAGCCCATGTTGACAGTTAGGGTCATCCCTTGTCTGGATGTGGATGGTGGCCGCGTGGTGAAGGGGGTTCAGTTCTTGGACCTCAAGGATGCCGGGGATCCGGCCCAGCTGGCCGCCCATTACAGTGAAGCCGGCGCCGACGAGCTGGTCTATCTCGATATCAGCGCCTCCCATGAGGGCCGCTCCACCATGCTGGATACCGTGCGCCGCACGGCCCGGCAGGTCTTCATTCCTCTGACCGTGGGCGGTGGCGTGGGAAACATCGAAGACATTCAAAACCTCTTGCGCGCCGGCGCTGATAAGGTGGGTATAAATACGGCCGCATGGCGCCACCCCGAGCTCATCAGCGCAGCTGCGGAGCGTTTCGGACGACAATGTGTTGTGGTAGCCATTGACGCCAAAGCCACCGAAGACGGGCGCTGGGAAGTCTATACCCACGGTGGCAGGGAGGCCACGGGAGAGGATGCTGTCGCTTGGGCCCACAGAGCCGAGGAATTGGGAGCCGGCGAGATCTTGCTTACCAGTATGGACCGGGATGGCACCCGGGATGGGTATGACAATGACCTCAACCGGACGGTGAGTGAAGCCGTGACCGTCCCGGTCATCGCCTCAGGAGGGGCCGGTTCCTTAGACCACCTGGTGGATGCGGTTTCCGAGGGCAAGTCCAGTGCCGTGCTGGTCGCCTCCCTCTTTCACTTTGGCGAATTCACCATTGCCGAGGCCAAGGCACACCTAGCCAAAAAGGGGGTGCGAGTACGCCTATGATTCGCTATGATGATAAGGGCCTGGTGCCCGTGGTCGTGCAGGATGCCGAAACCGGTCAGGTGCTCATGATGGCCTACGCCAATGCCCAAGCAGTGGAAAAGACCCGGGATACGGGGTGGGCCCACTTCTGGAGCCGTAGCCGCCAGGCGCTATGGAAGAAGGGGGAGACATCGGGGAACGCCCTCAAGGTATTGGCTGTCTTGGGCGACTGTGATGAAGATGCCCTCCTCTACCAAGTCAGGCCCCAAGGACCGACCTGCCACACAGGAAACAACAGCTGCTTTCACCACCCCCAGTGGGAGGATGAGACCACCTGCGTGACCTACGACGTAGTCCACCAATTAGGGGAAGTCATTGCCCAGCGCCGCATCGAGCGCCCCGAAGGTTCTTACGTGGCTTCACTGTTCGCCCAAGGCGAGGACGCAGTGCTCAAGAAGGTCGGTGAAGAGGCGGTGGAAGTTGTGTTGGCGGCCAAAGCCCGGGATCGGACGGCGCTGGCCTATGAAGGGGCTGATCTGTTATTCCACACGTTGCTGGCGCTGGAATACGCGGGAGTCAGCTGGTCTGACATCCTGGATGAACTAGCCGCGCGCCGGCGCTGAACAGACAAGCCAGGGAGATCCACGAGATCCCCCTGGCATCCGACATTTACTCCACCAAGTGTAGCTGAGTTTGACGACCGGCCATATAGGTAATCTGTCCTTTTGAGAAGAGAACGTCTTGCTCCAAGGCCATGGTCACGTCCTTGCCTTCCCACTCCGGTACAGCCTTTTTCACATTCAGCTCCATGGAGTAGCAGGTATCGTCGAACAGTTCATAATCTCCCGCCCCCGGCACCGGCCGCCCGATTCCTTTGTGAATCAAACCGATGATGGGCCCTGCGGCGTGCCCATGAAAGCCAATGGCGTGCGTATATACACTAGCCTTGATGCCTTCTTCTGTCGCCTGTTTGACGGTGGCTTCGAGGATCTGGTTGCCGCTCCGGCCCGCCACCATGTTTTCGGCGTGAATGTCCTGAAGCCTGTTCCCGTCGGCCAAGGCCGCCTTGAGCCCGGCCGGGGCATCGGTCTCACCCCTTTGCAGTACATAGGCATTTTGCTGGGTATCGGTACAAAGACCAAGATAGGTAAAACCGACATCGCAGTGCAACAAATCGCCAGCAATGATCACATCGGCGCCCAGGGGGCTGGGGGGCTGGGACGGTGAGCGTTGTATGGATATGCTGGGTTGGAACCATGACCTGAGCCCGAGTTCCTGCATCTTCTCGCGCATCCACCACACCACATCCTGGGAGGTGGT
>SLSY01000012.1 GCA_007130145.1 Bacillota bacterium | reverse complement strand
GCCAAAGACGGTCTGTGAGCAAGCCTGCATCCCCCGGAAGACGCCGAAGGCTGTCGTGAGAGAGGAGTCACCGCTTCCGCCGTGACTTTCGGGAAGCGCCACCAAGTAGTTGGTTTCTTGTTGAGACCAAACGAAGTCCTTTCCGGTGGTCCCTACGTCTGTACCAGTGATGAAATTACCCTGCAAGCCTTCAACAAAGCGGCCCAGAGTGCGAAAAAGCGCCTCATCCTTGTCCTTGGCGGCATCGCCCCAAAGAACCGCCTTTCCACCACCGAAATTCTGGCCGGTGGAAGCCGACTTGGAGGTCATACCACGGGAGAGCCGGAGCACATCTGTAACGGCTTCGTGTTCGTGGTCATAAGGCCACATACGACAACCGCCCAGAGCGGGGCCTAAGGTGGTATCGTGAATCCCGATGAGCATACGAAGATTCGCTGTGTCGTCCTGGCAGAAGAATATCTGCTCGTGACCCTCTTCCTTCATACGTTCAAATATGTTGAGTTTCAAGGTCATCCTCCTTCCTTACACTTGTACATTGCAAGAACCGTGCCAATGTCTTCGCCCGGCGCTAGGCTGTATAACCTCAAGTCATGCCTGAAAGAAGATGCAGAGTCTGCAATTTCTTGCCTGCAAGCTATTGCAGTCCCAACTTCTCCAGCTTGTAGTAGAGGGTGCGTGGCGAGATCCCCAGGAGCTGGGCTGTGCGGGTGCGATTGCCCTTGGAGGCCTGTAGGGCTGATGTAATGGCCTGGCGTTCGGCGTGTTCTACCGCGTCCCTCAGGGAGCGTGTGGACGGGGTTGGAGTTGCGGTCGCCGGGGAAGGAGAATCGGAACATGCGGCAAGAAGTGGTAAGTGATGCAGTTCAATAGAATGCTCCTGATAACTCATATGAATGATGGCTCGCCCAAGAATGTTCTCCAGCTCGCGGACATTGCCAGGCCACGAATAGGAGATCAGTTTTTCCAGGGCTTTTGGTGAACAGCGCTCTACATTTCGTCCATACTCCTGGTTGAAGTTGCGTATCAAGTGGTGCACCAGCTGGGGGAAATCCTCCTTGCGCTCGCGTAGAGGAGGAATGAAAATGGGCACGACATTCAAACGGTAATAGAGGTCTTCCCGAAACTCACCACGGGCTACCGCCTGCTCCAACTGCATATTCGTAGCTCCAATGATGCGGGTATCCACCGGGACGGGTTTGGTATCTCCGACACGTATCAGCTCTTTCTCTTGGAGGACCCGCAGTAGCTTCATCTGCAGGTTGGTATTCATCAAACCCACTTCGTCAAGGAAGATGGTGCCTCCGTTGGCTTCTTCGAAAAGGCCGCGCTTGCCTCCACGAAGCGCTCCGGTGAACGCTCCCTCCACGTATCCGAATAACTGGCTCTCGAGCAGGGAATCAGAGAAGGCTGCGCAGTTCACACGTACGAAGGGGCCTTCTTCTCTCTTGCTGGCACGATGAATGGCGTGGGCGAACAGTTCCTTGCCTGTGCCGCTTTCGCCTCTCAAGAGCACTGTGACCGGGGTGATGGCAGCGCGTTGGGCCTGTTCCACCGCCGTGTTCATGACGGGACTTACAGCTACGATTTCGTCAAAGGTGTATTTGGCTTCCAACCGGCGCACCAAGCTCTTGACTCGTTCGAGCTCATCCATCAGCCGGTATATCTCCGACACATCGTGCACAACAGCCACCGACCCGCGCACCGAGTCATCAATGATGACGGGAGCGGCATTGACGAGTACTTCCTTGCGGCGCGGTCCCACCTTCATGGGTACGCCACGCACCGGCCTACCCGTGCGCAAAACGTGCTGGTGCATACTCTCACCTTCAGCAATATCGACGGTGGCAGGCTTTGCGATAACATCCTCCTCGGTCAGACCCGTAAGGCGCGTATAAGCCGGATTGATGAGCAGACCGTTGCCCTCGGCGTCCACCACGGATATGGCGTCTTGGGTGGAATTGATGACCGCCTTAAGCCAGGTCTGCACCTCGGTGAGATTACTGATCTCTTCTGCCAGTGTTTGCACATCGGTGATGTCGCGAAAGACGGCTACCGCGCCAATAATCTCTCCCTTGTCATCTCGCACCGGCATGCGGTTGGTGATGATGGTGATATCATGAAGTCTTTGGCGCCGATTGAGCTCGATTTCCCCGGTTTGCAAGACCAAAGGCAAGCGGCTGGATGAGATCACCTCTTCTACGGGCTGATCCAACGCATCGACGGCCCGAATCTGTGTGAGTCTCTCTGCAGCGGCATTGAACAACGTGATACGACCGTGTCGATCCACGGCGATCATGGCATCATGGGTAGAATTGAGGATCACCTCAAGCTCTCGCTCGCGGCGCGTGGTAGTCATTTCAGATCACCCCACCAGGACTGTTTCTTGATGGATACTGGTCATCCCTGCTTCCGTCGCAATATGCGGTCTGTTAGACCTTGCAAGGAGTAGCCTTCACCCACCACGTGAAACGCAAGGGCAAGCAGTAGTAGAGACCACTTGTGGCCGTAGGGCAATCCTCCCGCTGCCCAACCCCAGGCAGCTCCCAAGGCATTGGCGCCACTATCACCGAGCATGGCGTGACCCTTCTTATCGAAGGGGAGGTAGACGAGAGCCGCTCCTACCAGGGGGGCTATCGAAGACAGGAGGGTCCATCCTCCTCCCCACCCCAGCAGAAAAGATGCGCTCACAAAGGTCACAGTGGCCCGGGCGGGTCTTACATCCAGCTGGTTGAAAAGAGCCGCTCCCAGAGCAATAAGAGAAGCGTTGAGAATTAGATCCCACAGCGCTACGGTCTTTGCAGAAGCCACCGCCAAGGCCAGGGCTCCGCCGTAGAGAACCTTGATCATACCGGTGGATAGTCTTCCGAAACGTAACGTTCTCAAGTGACCCCGCCACCCCTTCGTACCTTTGCCTCCCACGACATCGTCCAAGAGGCCTACTAGTGCAAAGCCATTCACGACAATGATGAACCCTGCAGCTTGATGGGGTGGATACCTGTTCCAGAGCAATGCCAGTGCCACAGTAAAGGTCGTGGTGAAAGAAAGAATGAGTCCGGCACTGGTGGGAATGACATGGCCGGCATAGTTGGTACAGCACAAGCGTGAATGTGCCAGCAAACGAAGGAAGGGTGGAAGGTAAAGCCACGTTAGTATCATGGACAAAAGGATTATCGCCATGGAACCAACATCATGTTGCTCAACGCAACGGCAATGTCCAGACCCTGTCGCGCCCGGTGAAGTGCACCCCGTGCGCTGCGCCCGGTGCCGCTATGATACATGCTCGTGGGGACCTCCTCTACGACTAAACGTTGTCGGGCCGCTTGAACCAGCATCGCTACTTCTACACCCCAGCCTCGGGCCAATGGGAGGATCTTTTCCAGGGCCACCCGGCTAAGCGCGCGTTGTCCACAGAGAGGTTGGCTCACGTGTACACCATGCCAAGCCACGAGACGCCGACTGGCTTGGGACAGCAAACCCCAGCCGGGGTCGCCTACCTGATCAATGCGGGCGATGGCCAGATCGGCGCGTCCTGCTGCCACACACTCCACTAGCTTGACGCCTTCCTTGGCGCTATGTCTCAAATCAGCGTCAAGAAAGACGACAATATCTCCTCGTGCCCGCGTCAGGCCGTAGGCTAGACTCTGACCCTTCCCCGGATCCGTTCGCCGCTGCATGACCTCTGCGCTGAGCCCCTCAGCTATGGCTGGGGTTTGATCTTGTGAACCATCATCCACCACGATGATTTGCCCGGCCCAAGGTTCGACAGAAGCAATGGTAGGGGCCAGATTCTCTGCTTCGTTGCGTGCCGGTATGATCACTGAGACGTACGCTATTTCAGTCATTGTGTCCCTCCATGTGAAGAAAGGCCGGATGCGGCCAGGGCGTAAGGTCGCTGGCCCAACCAAAACCCTGGTCGTGGTCATTGAGCCCGGCCATAATGTAGAGCAACGAGAGCTGGCCGGCAGGGCTGTCGGCATGACCAACATAAGGGATTTGATGTGTTTGAGCAAGGGATGCTACCGGTTCATGAAGGTGATGGGTGCAAGCCAAGACAGCAAGTACATCATGTGAGAGTACCTGATCAATGAGATTAGCGTTCTCACTTAGGAGGTGTTCCTCCCCTACCAGTACGATCAGGAAATCGCCTTGAAGTGCAAGCGCGCCTATGTCGTTGGTTTCTACCGTGCGCAGATGTGCACCCGAAGCCAGGATCATCTCCACCAACATGTCCTTTGTGTCCGACCTTCCCAGTTCCCAGAGGAGGATTCGCCTTTCACCCAGTTGACCCTGAAGCCAAGGCCATAGCAAAACATGAGTGAGTTCCCGCTCGCTTTTCAATTGCTCTTCCGCAACGGTAGCATGGGCCACAAGGCGTTGCTTGTCTTCTCTCAGGCCCTGGAAATCGCGTTCTAGTGCCGTAATTAATGCATCCTGCCGCAACCACACTCCATCATCGGCAGGCAGATTCGCCCCAATGAACAGGCCGAGTGCCAGAGAAAGGAAGACCGAGACCAGCGTCACAACGAAATATCTCAAATCAACCATGTTCTATCCCCTTTAGTATCCTATCCACAGGAGAAGTCGCAGCAAAAGAAGGCGGAGCAGGTTTCGGGTAGGCAAACCCAGACAGCCGACCACAGCAGTGGGCACCAGTGCTGCCCCTATCATGGCCAAAAGATAGCTAGGATGCAGCCTTCCTCGGTAGAGGCGGCTGATGCCCCGAGCATCGACCAAACGCGAACCCACCTTGAGACGAACCAAGAAGGTACTGGCCATGCCGGGCCGTCCTTTGTCCAAAAAGTCAATGATGTTAGAATGTGTGCCTACAGCGACGATGAGATCGGCCTGGCGCTCGTAGCACATCATCAAGGCCACATCCTCGCTGGTCCCCTGAGAGGGAACGGTGACGTAATCCAATTCCATCTGGTCCAGTCGCGCCCTGCCTGGTGCCCGACCGTTGGGATAGGCGTGTAACACAAGCTGCGCGCCGCAAACCAGGGCTTTGTCGCTCACACTGTCCATATCGCCCACAATGAAATCGGGAGTGACTCCAAATTCGATGAGGGCGTCGGCTCCGCCGTCGACCGCGACGACAAGAGGACGGATTTCGTGTATGTAGGGACGTATCATCTCAAGGTCTTCGCGATAACCTTGCCCTCTCACCACAACCAGGGCATGGCGGTTGTCAAAAGAGGGAATCTCAGCGGGAATGCGAAATCCACCCAGAATCAGTTCTCTTTCCCCCCAGGCGTGGTCCAGAGTATTCTTCAAGAAGCGCTCGAGTTCTGTCTCTAAGTTCTTGTGCCCCTGCGCGCAGGCGTCCTCCAGGATTTGCTCATCCACCCATCTTCCTTGTCCGACCATACGATTGTTGCAGAAAATGGTGTTGTCTTCAATTGTGATGGTATCGCCTTCTTCCAGCACCTGAGAAAGATCTGCCGTCACGCAGTCAAGCAGGGGGATGCCGGCTCTGAGCAGGCATGCGGGTCCTCTATGGGGATAACGTTGACTGATGCTGGTCTTTAGATTAACTACCGCGTTCGGGCGACGTTCTGCCAAAGCGGATGAGGCCAACTCATCGAGGTCTTGGTGAGAAATGACAGCAATATCCCCCGCCGTAAGACGGGGGACCAAACGTTTTGTGGAGACGTCGAACCTAGCTTTGCCCGTTACCCGCAAGGAGATCCCCCCTCTATAGTATGGAGGTTGAACTCCCGTGGTATGCAACCGGGACCCTACTATTGGTTGACGGTGGCCCGTATATCCATACGTAACTTGTCCGCTACCATGGCTATGAATTCCGAGTTGGTCGGTTTGCCCCGCTCTTGACTCACCGTATGCGAGAAAACGCGATTGATCAAGTCGAAGTTGCCACGGTTCCATGCCACTTCGATGGCATGGCGAATGGCGCGTTCAACACGACTGGGTGTGGTGCGATGTTTACTAGCAATGGTGGGATACAGTTCCTTTGTCACCGCTGAAAGCAGTTCCTGCCGGGCAATCACCATCAAGATGGCTTCGCGCAAGTAGACATAGCCCTTGATGTGAGCCGGGATGCCAATTTCGCATATAATTCGGGTGACTTCCTGGTCAAGGCTGCGGGACCGTGCGGGGGGACGCTTAGCGACATGCGGTTGCTGGCACAGCTGGCGGATTCGATTGACCAGGACTTCCAGATCGAATGGTTTCAGGACGTAATAGTCCGCGCCCATTTCAACGACTCGTTGTGTGAACTCCTCTTGCCCAAAAGCCGTCAGCATCACCACCTTGGGACGCTCTTCCCGGCTGCTCAACTGCTCCAACACGCCGATGCCGTCAAGGTGGGGCATGATGATATCCAAGAGGAGAATGTCAGGCTGGGTCTTATCCACCAGTTCCAACGCTTCGCTGCCATTATAGGCGATGCCCACGACTTCCACGTCAGGCTGGGTGCTGAGAAATTCGTCCAAGATACTACAGAACTCTCGATTGTCGTCGGCCAGAAGCACTCTTACCACCACAGTCTCTCCTTTCTACCATTTATCTCCAAAGCGCCCTACGTATCTTCGTGCTGAGCGAAAGTATATCCTTTTTTGAATAATGAAAATTTACCCACAAATTTTGCAAAAGAATGGCCGGACCACGTATGATCCGACCCTTGTTGACGCAATATGCCTAATACCCGATTCGAGAATCATCCACTCTGCGCTGACGCCGTACCCTCTGGATGGATCGCCCACGAGAACATGGGTTATGGCTCCCACCAGTCGCCCTTGCTGCACAATGGGGCTTCCGCTCATTCCCTGAATTATACCGCCTGTGCGCTGCAACAACTCAGTATCTGTGATCTTTATGACCAATCGCCCGTACGGGAGCGGGTTTTGTCGAACTTCGACAATCTTCACCTCGTATTTGTCTATGCTTCGGCCTTCGATCACCGTGTAAATTTCAGCCGGTCCGGTTTGCACCTCACGGCTCATAGCTACAGGGATCGGTTGAGCAAAGTGGGGATTTTCAATGTGCTCCTCCATCATCCCCATGATGCCAACGTCCGTGTTCTTCCTTATGATGCCAAGCACAGCGTCGGTGTGGGTGAAGGCACCGACTACTTCACCGGGTTGGCCCCGCCGTCCTGCTTCCACTCGGGTCACGGTCGAAGCGACGATGCGTCCGGCTCCCATGGAAACAGGCTCGCCTGTATCGTGATTGCTCACGACATGACCCAGGGCAGCAAACACTCCGCTGTCTGGTTCATAGAAGGTCAACGTGCCAACCCCGGCCGTGGTGTCTCTTACCCAAACGCCCAAACGGTAGTCATTGGTATGACTGCACAAACGTGGTGTAACCGACCGCGTTCGGGTGGAACCATCCCGCTGACGAACTTCAAGCTGGACTGCCGATTGTCCATGCTTCTCAACGAGAGCAGCCAGGTGTTCATCACCCATCACAGTTTCGCCATTGACCGATAGAATGATGTCTCCTACGACTAGTCCGCCCTCCTGGGCCGGCCGGTACGTTCGTCCATCATGCGTGGACACCGAGACAATATTGGTCACAATAACGCCATGACTGTGTAGTAATACCCCGATGGAATGTCCTCCCGGCATCACATGCATGGGAGGAAGCACTTCCACTGCGATGCGTCGTAGCGGTATGATGCCGAACAAGCGGAACTCAACATGGAACTCGCCGGTCCCCATCGGACTGATTACGAGCGGCCATTCACCAGACGAAACCAGCCCCTCTTCATCGCTCTGGACCCTAAGAAAAGGAAGGTCGATATTAAGGACATGTTCTTGGCCGGATGAGAGTCTGATTAACTCCGGCATGGTCATGAGTGTTCGAAAAGGTACACTGGTTGATGCGCTGATGATGAAAATCGAGAGCACGACGCCGACAAGCTTGCGCTTGCGGTCGTACGACAAGTCCTGTCACTCCTAACCTGTTTTGACGTAACACCTCCTGTTCTCTGTGGTGATAACTTGTCTATTTCTCGTCAGTATTATGCTTGTGATTAACATAATAAGGCTGGCATGTTCTAGATGAACAGCCAGCCGAAAACACCAAATTAATTGCATAAACAGACTCAATCCCATCACTACTGACAGAATGCCTTATTTACATAATTTATTTTGCGCCTCCATGAACAACTCTTTGGCATGCTTGGCCCCGGTACCTGCGTATTCCACTCCCAGCATGCGGGCGAGCTCAGGTGGACGTTCTGCGCCCTCCAGTCGTCGTACGGTCGTAACCGTGCGCTCATTGTCGGCATGTTTTGTCACGACCAAGTGGCTTTGGGCATGTGCTGCGATGGTGGCCAGATGCGTTACGCACAGAACCTGCCGGGAGGTCGCTACGTTGGCCAACTCTTCTGCCACCGCTTGACTGACCATCCCTCCAACCCCAGCATCGACTTCATCGAAGACGAGAGTTGGCACATCATCCGCAACGGCGATGACGCTGCGCAACGCGAGCATGATGCGGGACAGTTCGCCACCAGATGCCACCCGCGCCAATGGCCGCATGGGTTCACCGGGATTGGTCGAGATGAGAAAGGTAACATCATCCATGCCATGAGCACCTAGCCGAGCTGCCTGTCCCTGGGGCAATGCCACCTCTTCCCCACTCGTTGTCGGTGATATTTTAACCAAGAAGCGGGCGTCGGCCATACCAAGGTTGGGCAATACTGATGTGATGCCGTGCTCGAAATGTTTGACTGCCTCATGGCGAAGAGTGCGCAGTTCATGGCCTGCTTTTACCGCGCCCATTTTGGCTTCTTCCACTTCCGATGCAAGCTGCTCAGCCAAAGCACTGGCATTTTCCAGTTCATGCAACCGACACCGGGCCCTCTCGGCATACTCTATCATTTCGGCGCAATTGGCTCCATATTTTCGTTTTAGCTTAGAAAGGATGTCCAGACGCTCCTGCACTTGGCGCAGTTCGTCAGGATCGAAGGTCAGACTATCCCTGTATTGGCGTACCCGATCCACCGCATCTTCCAATTGATAGCCAATCTCTTCTACCAAGCGAAGGGTCTCTTCGAGGGTAGCATCAAACTGCGAGGCTTCCGTCAAGGCATCACTCACCGCACCTATGGCCGCAGTGGCAGCCTGCTGCCGATTTCCCGTGTAGAGATGGTCGAGAGCTTCTTCAACTAATTCCGTGAGCTGGACCGCGTGGGTGAGACGTGCTTCTTCTTGCGCCAAATTCTCATCCTCGTCGGGTTCTAACTGGGCAGCTTCCAGCTCCTCTATCTCGTAACGTAAGAGGTCAACTTCACGCGCGCGTTCTCGGTCATCACCTGTAACGTGTCGGAAACGGCATATTACGTCTTGCCAGTGACGATAACATGCATTGAACTCATCCTTGGCCCGCGCCAAGGGCTTACCGCCAAATGCGTCCAGGGCATCTCTTTGCATGGAGGCCTTGAGCAACGACTGATGCTCATGCTGTCCGTGAATATCTACTAAGAGCTCGCCCAGCTCCTTGAGCGCTGCTACGGTGGTCAAACGTCCATTGATGCGGGCCAGCGACCGCCCGGAGCGCGTCACTTCGCGACTGATCACCAATTGCTCAGAGGCTTCCATGCCCAAATTACTCAGGTGCAGGTGCAAGGGCGCCCGGTCATTGACGGAAAACGCTGCTTCGACCACGGCCTTATCAGCTGTTGAACGCACCATATCACTGGAGGCTCTTCCGCCAAGAATCAGACTGAGCGCATCGATGACCATGGACTTTCCGGCTCCCGTTTCTCCCGTCAGCACGTTCAACCCATCGGCCAGGTGCAGCTCCACCCGGTCGATCAATGCTAGGTTATGGATGCTCAGAACCTCCAGCACGCTGCATGCCCCCGTTACCGGATAAGAGAACTCAATGCTTCCATTACGTTGAGCGCCGCGTCTGCATCCCTTACCACCAAGATAACGGTGTTGTCTCCGGCCACTGTTCCGAGGACTTCAGGGATACGTAAAGCATCCACTGCTTCTCCGACACCGGGAGCGGTTCCGGTAAGAGTGCGGATGACTACAATATTGTCGCTGTAGTCCAAACTCAAGCAACAGTTGGAAAACAAGCGTTTGAGCTTCTCCGACGCTAAGAGAGACTGCTGATTATCTGGTATTGAGTAACGGTAACGACCATCTCCCGTGGGCGTCTTGATCAGGTTAAGATCCTTTATGTCCCGGGAGATGGTTGCCTGGGTTACCCCAATCCCTTCCTTGCTTAGATGCCGGGCCAGCTCTTCTTGTGTTTCAATGAGGTTGTTGCGCACAGCCTCAATGATCTTCATCTGCCGGCGGGCCTTCATATCGTCATTCCTCCTTGTCGCGCTGATCCTGTTCAGCTCACATTGCCTTCTTTTAGTTTGCGTCGTAATACGTCATAAAAAGACCAATCGGGCCGTCTGACTAAATGCGCCCGCAAATCGCATTGCTTCACCAATACGCAATCGTTTTCCTGCAAGTCAAAGCCCGTTTGTCCATCAGCCGATAGCCAACCAGGGCCCGGCAGAGATACCGACACAGTGTCGGAGGCACTGACCACCAGTGAACGACTGTAGAGGGTATGGGGACAAATCGGCGTTACAACCAGCGCGTTCAAAGAGGGACTAAGCAGCGGGCCGCCTGCCGAAAGCGAATAGGCGGTGGAACCGGTAGGCGTCGCGACGATAATTCCATCAGCATGATACTGGTCCACAAATTCGTCGTTAACGCACAAATTGATGCGTACCAGTCGCTCCAAGGCTCGTTTGGTGACCACGACGTCATTGAGTGCAGTGACATTGGCCACTTGTTTGTTGTTCCGCATGACGACGGCTTCTAACATCAGACGTTCATCAATGAGGAACTCACCCTGGAGGATGCCACAAAGCTCATCGAATAGCTCGGGCATTTCCAGTTCGGTCAAGAAGCCAAGATGACCAAGATTCACCCCGAGAATGGGAACACTTCCTGGCAGTTGACGCACGGTATTGAGTAATGTGCCATCTCCGCCCATCACAATAACAAGATGGACGAACTCAGGCCACTTTTCGATAGCGAGTTCTTCCGATTCAGAGCAAGAAGTCCAAAGACCGGGAGGAGTCACCCAGCGGTGACCCTGCCGGGTCAACCATTGAATCAACAGTTCGCAGCTTTCCTGGCAAGCGGCTTTCTCTAAATTGGGGTAAATGCCGATTAGCAAAGAGTCACCGTTCCCATTTCTGAGTCGATTTATGCAGACTTTCTTCATATTCGTCATATGTTATGAACCTTCCTGCCCAGAGCCGCATGAGCCCGACGCACCACCTGCTCGCAGCAATCTCTGCTCCAATCCTGCTGTTGCATGGTTTCATCGCAGGGCTTGAGCCACAGCCAGAACTCGAGGTTTCCTTTGGGACCAACCAGGGGCGAATGGGTCAGACCGTTAATCTTCCATCCGTGACGCGCGGCAAATTTCACCGTCTTCCACAGCACATCGGTATGGATAGCTGGCTCACGGATGACGCCGCTGCCCCGTTCAGCGTGATGCCGTCCTGCCTCAAATTGGGGTTTGACTAGGGCCAAAACATCAGCGTGGCTCTCGACCACCGTTTTGATGGCGGGCAATACCAGCTGCAAGGAAATGAAAGATACATCGATAGTAACCAATTCGACTCTCTGGCCCAGCTGCTGCTCGCTGAGATAGCGGGCATTGATGCCCTCCAAGCAGATGACACGGGGATCTTGCCGGAGCTGCCAGTGGAGTTGTCCCTTTCCTACGTCTAGCGCATAAACTTTCCGAGCACCCATGGTCAAAAGACAATGCGTGAAGCCACCGGTCGATGCCCCCACATCGAGACAAACCCGGTCTTGGATGGATACACGAAAATCTTCCAGCGCTCGGGCCACCTTCAGCCCTCCCCGGCTTACGTAGGGGTTACTGTCCTCTTTGATATGGATAAGGCAATCGACCGGATACGGATGCCCGGCCTTCTCGACTCTCTTTCCGTTCACGTATACCTCGCCTGCCATGATTCGGGCCTGGGCCCGGGTGCGGTTTTCGCACAATCCCCTGGTAACCAGCAAAGCATCAAGGCGCTGCTTCATGATGCTCTCCCAAAGAAGCACGTTGCAGTCTACGCATAACCGACTCGGCCACAGCTTCGGAACTGAGTCCACAGGCGCTTCGCAACTCAGCTTGCTTACCGTGCTCGATGAAGCGATGAGGTAGTCCCAGTGCTTTCACTCGACAGTCCACCTCGTGTTCGGTCAGACATGCCATGACCAAGCTCCCAAAGCCGCCGTGGACTGCATTCTCTTCAAGGGTGAATATGTGTTGGTGCCGTCGGGCTAGCTCCAGGACCAATGGCTCATCCAGTGGCCGTACCACCCGCGCGTTAACCACCGTAACGGTTTGGCCAGCTTCTTCCAGCAACTGGGCCGCCCCCAGCGCAACCGGTACCATACTGCCCAGAGCCATCAAGGCAACTCTCTTCCCCCTCTTGAGAATGACCCCTCCGAGAGGATGGGATGGTAAAGCCGACGGGAGATCAGTTCCTGGCCATACTGCTCCACGAGGATAGCGCAATGCGCAGGGGCCATCCAGCTGAGTGGCGGCCGCTAACATGTCGTGGATATCGCGTTCATTAGCCGGAGCCAGCACTGCCAGATTGGGCAGATGGCTCAAGTAAGATAAGTCAAACTGGCCCTGGTGGGTCTCTCCGTCCTCACCGACGAGACCAGCTCGATCGATGGCCAGAATGACGGGGAGGTTTTGGAGGCAGATGTCGTGGACGATTTGATCATAGGCTCGTTGTAGGAAGGTAGAATATATGGCAACTACCGGACGCAAGCCTCCGGCCGCCAAGCCGGCAGCGAACGTGACGGCATGTTGCTCGGCTATGCCCACATCATAAAAACGTTGAGGAAATCGTCGAGCAAACTCGTCCAATCCGGTTCCGCCAGGCATAGCAGCGGTAATAGCGCACACGCGTTCATCTTTTTCAGCCAATTGCACCAACGCATCACCAAACGCATCCGAGAAGCTGCGTTTCTTCTTGCTCAGCATTGCCCCGGTCTCACGATCGAAGGGGCCTGGCCCATGATATCGATCGGGATCCCGTTCAGCAGGGGCATAGCCTTTTCCTTTGCGGGTGAGCACATGCACCATCACTGGGCCAGGTATCATGGCTGCTCCCCGCAGGATTTCCTGCATCTGGGCAATATCGTGCCCGTTGATGGGGCCCAAATAAGTGAAGCCCAGTTCTTCAAAGAGCGCGCCTGGTACGACCAGATGCCGCACACTCGCCTTCACTCGCATCGCGGCATCACGCACTGTGGGGCCGACATACGGTATGCGTCCCAGCGCCTGATTCAGATCGGCCTTAACCCGGGAATAGGTTGGTGCCGAGCGAATCCGCGACAGGTAAGCCGACAGTGCGCCTACATTCGATGAGATGGACATCTCGTTGTCGTTTATGACTACGATGAGGTTGCTTCGTAGCTGACCTGCGTTGTTAAGACCCTCAAAGGCAAGGCCGCCTGTCAAGGCTCCATCCCCTACGACCGCTACCACCCGATGATTTTCACCTGCTAGATCACGGGCCACGGCAAAGCCCAAAGCGGTGGAAATGGCAGTGCTGCTGTGACCCACGTCAAAGACGTCGTGAGGGCTCTCCGAGCGCTTAGGGAACCCACTGATACCTTTCCTCTGACGAAGAGTATGAAACACCTCACGGCGTCCGGTCAAGAGTTTGTGAGCATAGCTTTGATGACCCACGTCCCAAAGGAGTTTATCGCGGGGCGAGGAAAACACTGTATGCAGTGCCACCGTTAGCTCCACAGCTCCGAGGCTGGCTGCCAAATGGCCGCCGGTTCGAGCTACGGTTTGCACAATCTCTTCCCGCAGTTCGGCGGCTAGCTGGGCCAATTGCCCCGACGAAAGTTTTTTCAAAATACTCGGATCATCAACCATGCTCAGGAGTCTCAATTATCTCGCCTTCCTCTGTACAAGTGCCAGTAACCGCCCTACTCCGGACACAATCTCATTGGCGTGGGCCAAGGCATAACCCTTCCCTACGGCCTTGCCCCCCACAGTCAAACCTGCCAAGAGGGCAACACCCCCGATATGCACCAGACGATCATACCCTTCCGGCATCCCCAGTGCCAGGCGAATGGTCAGGACAGCCACGGCCGCTCCACTAATGGTACCGGCCAGATCGCCGATGACATCGTTGGCCAGTGCGGCCACTCGATCTGCGTTCCGCACCAACCATAGACTCTGGCGAGCCCCTCGGAGTCGCTTAGAAGCACGGGCATGAAACGGAACCTCGTCAGCCACGGTGACCGCAACCCCCACAACATCAGAAATGATGCCGGCCAACGTGATGAACATCAGAATCATCAGGGCTCCTAGGATACTGAGTCCTCGCATGGCTTCCTGTGCCAGCAATGTCACCAAACATGCGGCCACAAACGTAGTAATGCCCAATTGCAGTCCAGCTGACCAGTTGGGACCCCGTCTGCTTCTAGGGTTTCGCACTCTTACCGATCCTTTCCTGCTGATGAGATGACTGATGTCCCCGGGAGGCATCCAAGAAACGCAAAAAAAGAAGAACACTCCGGCAATCCAATGGGGGCGAGCAAGCGGGTAAATGTTGCGGCTTAGGTCTAGCAGGCTTTCCCAGTCAGGAGGCCGCCCGTTACCGGAGCGGCGGTTTCCCATTAACCCTGCTTTGCTGGCGTGCAGCAATGCTAGATTACCACTGAGACCACACTTTAATCCCCGCTTGCCCTCGAGGAACAGTCTAGGGGCTTTCCCCACCGTCCAGATACTCTCCTAGTCCTTTTTGCAGCCTAGATTTCGGAGCCAAACCGCGAGGACACGGCCGCGTCCTTGCTGCTTGCTAATGCCCCATCCTTCTAAGCCGCTCAAGACAGGCTACACTGCACACAGCACCCTCCCATAGTATCGGTACCGCATACAGGTTTAATCTCCAAGCCGTAAATGTGTGCCCAAGGTGGCACCTTCACGTACTTGGGCCTCCACGAGAGAAGGGTCAACGCCCACATGCCATTGTGGATCGCCCCACCTCTCTTAACTCCCAGCACCAACCCGCAACTGGGCGTTACCAGCCAGCACCAGAAACTTCATCGATGTGCCCGCGACGGATTTTTAGGCCCGTCCTCAGAGAAATCATGAACGACTAGAATACTGCGCCCCCAAAGGCTACCGGAATATGCATTGTTGATTATATATTGTCTGCCCGTAGATTTCAAACACCCGTCAGTGCAAAAAGACGTCGCTTAAGAAGCCACGAGGCGGCGTGGTCATGTCTGGGCCTTATCTGCTATCTCTTCAACGTATAGCGTGAGTTCTCTTAGTCGCACGAATGCTCGAGGCAGTAGATGACGAGCCCGCTGCATGCGTTCTTTGGCCAGGGAGTAAGCCTCGCTTCGCGCCATGACTCCCAGCAGGCTGCGGGGTTCTACCGCTCGTTCCCCCAGATCATCATAGATTTGAAAGGCCTCTCCCAAATGCCATCCATATTGCTCCATAGCGCGCACAGGAGCTGCATCCCCACGAACCAGGACGGCACCCGCACTGGCACAGGCAGCAAAGAGAACACCGGTCTTTAACCGATAGCAGTTCAGGATGTCCTCTGGCCCCTGGAGTTCTCCTTCCAACCCGAGATCTATGGCCTGACCGCCACATATGCCGGAGCACCCGTTGGCATGGGCAAGAATTCGTGCGGCACTCGCTGCCTGACTGGTTGGTCGAGCCTCTAAAGCCAGTTCAAAGGCCAGGCTCATCAGAGCATTGCCTGCCAGTATAGCCATGGCTTCGCCGTACTGGCGGTGACACGAAGGTTTTCCCCTCCTAACGTCATCATTGTCCATGGCAGGAAGATCGTCATGCACGAGGGAGTAGACGTGTATCAGCTCGGCTGCAGCAGCCAGAGGCAAAGCGTCATCTCTATTTCCACCGCTGTCAAGAGCTGCGCCCAGCACCAGGGTAGGGCGAAGCAGTTTACCACCATCCAACGCCGCATAACTCATCGCTTCCTTCAGGAGAGGTGGTGCTGAAAGCCGGGCAAACGTATTGGTTAGATACTCGGATACAGCCGCTTTGGCGTCGGAATAGAAATTGTCAAACATTTGGCTCGTCATCCATCATCATCCGTCTCGGTAGCGAGTGGGATCAAGCGGCCATCTTCCAGGATCTTTTCGATGCGGGTTTCTGCGTAGTCGAGCTGGCTTTTCAGGGCGCGGGCTAATTTGATGCCTTCCTCGAAAAGCCGAAGCGCTTCTTCCAGCGAGACGGTACCCATCTCTAGTTCTCGTACAATGGTCTCCAACCGCGACACACGTTCTTCGAAGGGTGCGTCTTGGGTAGCATCGGTCATATGAACCCTCTCCTTGTGTTACGGGCCTGCCCCTACTCTAGGTTGCGTTCTTCCACCCGACAGTGCAGCAAGCCATCGCTCAGCTGCACACTCACCCGGGCCCTATCGGCTATGTCCGTTGCCCGTTTGATGATCCGGCCCTCTTGATCACGGCACACGCTGAAACCACGGGCGAGCACCGCCAAAGGATTGAGAGCGTCCAGTCGCCCTAGAAGTGCTCCGACCTCCCTGTTCTTTGCGTCCAACAGCCGCCCCATGGCTTGCTCTACACGCTGAAAAAGATCATCCTGGCGCTGCTGCTGTTGGCTGATGATGTCAAGGGGGCGCCGGAACGGCGCGCGATCGACCAGTGCTTTCCATCGATCCCTTGCATGCGCTGTCCGGCGCTGCATGGATCGGTGTAGCCGTACGGTTTGCTCAGCCAGAGCCAGCTCAAGATCGGCATGCTGGGGGACGACGAGCTCAGCAGCATGGGATGGGGTGGCCGCTCTGACATCGGCCACTAGATCAGACAAGGTCACGTCGGTTTGGTGGCCAATAGCGCTGATCACCGGGATGGGACAGCGGCCGATGGCCCGGACCACCTGCTCATCATTGAATGCCCACAACTCCTCACGGGCGCCGCCACCACGTCCAACGATCACCGCATCTAAGCCTGGCACTCTAGCGATCCTTTGGATCCCGTGCACAATGCTCAGCGGCGCACGGGGGCCCTGCACCGTGACTCCGGCTATCACCAAGCGTATAGCTGGGTAGCGGCGGCGAGCGATCTTGACTATGTCACTCAGGGCGGCGCTCTCAAGAGCCGTCACTACCCCGACTCCGCGGGGGAGCCGGGGCAAAGGGCGCTTGCGAGATGAGTCAAACCATCCCTCTTTTTCCAGAGAGGCCTTTAGCTGTTCGAGAGCCAAATGAAGTGATCCCAAGCCATCTGGCTCCATTCGCTGGACATACAGCTGATACACACCATCGCGCTCATACAAGTCGACCCGACCAAACGCCAAGACCTGCATTCCGCTTTCGGGGCGAAAACCAAGCATACGCGCATCTTGCCGGAACATCACGCCCCGCAGTGACGAGGTCTCGTCCTTGAGGGTGAAATATAAGTGTCCCGACGTATGCCGCTTAAAACTGGACAGCTCCCCCCTGACCGCGACTTCTCGTAAAGCATCCGTTTGCCAGAAAAGCTCCTTGATCAGGCGGGTAAGCCGTCCCACAGTGTATATGGAGTCGCCTAATTCCATTGAGCGGCTTCTATGGTATTCTTTATGAGCATGGTGATTGTCATTGGGCCAACTCCGCCAGGAACCGGAGTAATGGCACTAGCAACCTCTTTGGCTTCGTCGAATACCACGTCTCCAACCAGACGATCTCCCACCTTGTTGACGCCAACGTCAATCACCACGGCGCCGGGTTTGACCATGTCTCCGCTAATCATCTCCGGTCGCCCCGTGGCCACCACCAGAACATCCCCCTGACGGGTCACAGCGCCCAAGTCGGCCGTCCGCGAGTGACAGAGGGTGACAGTTGCATGTTGTCGCAACAATAAGAGAGCAACGGGTTTCCCCACAATGTTGGAGCGTCCTACCACCACCGCGTGTTTGCCTTTTAGATCCACTCCTACGCGTTCTAAGAGAACCATGATACCATGAGGAGTGCAGGGCAAGAATCCCTTCTCGCCGATAAGAAGGTTGCCTGCGCTGATGGGATGGAATCCATCTACGTCCTTTTCAGGCTCAATGGCATGGATGCAAGCCTTGTCACTGATATGTGGTGGCAACGGCAATTGCACGAGGATACCATGGATCTCTTGGGACTCGTTTAGCTCATCGATGAGGGCCAGAACCTCTTTCTCCGTGGTCTCTACGGGTAGACGATAGACCTTGGATGAGACGCCCACCCGCTTACAGGCTCGTTCTTTGTTTCGAACATAGGTCTTAGACGCCGGATCTTCTCCCACCAGAATCACAGCCAAGCCCGGGCGTACATCCCTATCCTTCACCAGCGCTTCGACTTGCTCGGCTAGTTCCTTCTCCATGGCTCTGGCTATGCCTTTGCCGTCAATGATGTCTGCCATGCTCTTTCTCTCCTTCCATAGACATGAAACTCACAGTGTCTCCAGATAACAGGCGATGGCCTCGGCCGCTTTCTTCCCAGCTCCCATGGCCTCGATCACCGTGGCGGCTCCGGTCACAGCATCGCCACCGGCCCACACCCCGGGGCGAGATGTAAGGCCAGTTTCATCCGCTATCAAGCCGCCCCAACGCTCTGTATCCAAGCCCGTAGTGGTCGTGGCAACGATCGGATTAGGGCTCGTGCCAAGAGCCATAACGGCGATGTCCACAGGCATAATGAACTCTGAACCCTCGATGGGAACGGGCCGACGGCGTCCTGAAGCATCAGGTTCGCCCAGTTCCATGCGAATGCATTCCATACCTGTCACCCATCCCTTGTCATCGCCCAGTACGCGCAAAGGATTGGTCAACATATGAAATTCAATGCCCTCATGCTCGGCGTGTTCCACCTCTTCGGCGCGAGCTGGCATCTCCTGGCGTGAGCGGCGGTAGACAATGCTCGCTTTCTCGGCTCCGAGACGACGGGCACAACGTACGGCATCCATCGCTACGTTGCCGCCTCCGACAACAGCAACCCGGCTTCCGGGTTTGACGGGTGTATCCCAACAGGGGAAATCGTAAGCCTTCATGAGATTGACACGCGTAAGCCACTCATTGGCTGAGTATACTCCGTTCAGGTTCTCACCAGGAATGTTCATGAATTTAGGCAACCCCGCACCCGTACCGAGAAACACCGCCTGAAAGCCTTGCTTGAAGAGATCGTCGATGGTGAGGGTACGGCCGATGATAACATTCTTCTCCAATGTAACGCCCAGGCTCAGGACGTAATTGACCTCAGTTTGCACAATCTGCTTGGGCAAGCGGAATTCGGGAATACCATACATGAGAACGCCGCCGGGGGCATGGAGCGCCTCAAACATGGTCACATCAAAACCCCGGATGGCTAAGTCAGCTGCGCAAGTTAACCCTGCGGGCCCCGAGCCCACGATGGCGACTTTGCCGGGACGAGAAGGACGCTCAACCGTCATGTCTCCTCCCTGTTCTCTTTCACAATCGGCCGCAAATCGCTCGAGACGACCAATGGCCACCGGTTCTCCGCGTTTGCCCAAGATGCACAGTTTCTCGCATTGCTCTTCCTGCGGGCAAACGCGTCCGCAGATGGCTGGCAAGTTGTTCGTTTCCTTCAAGATGCGCCCCGCCTCGACATATTCACCTTCGACAATCTGTGCAATGAATTCGGGGATCTTCACATTGACGGGGCAGCCTTCCACGCACTTGGGTTTCTTGCATTGAATGCAGCGCTTGGCTTCAGCTTGAGCCAAGTCGGCGGTAAATCCCAGATTGACTTCCTCAAAATTCTCAATTCGTTCGTCTGCTGGCTGTGTGGGCATGGGTAGTCTCTCTGTTCGCTTAGGCATGTGAGATACCTCCTCGGCAACGACAATGGTGCAAAGACTTCTCTTCTTCTGGTAAATACATTTGATTACGGCGCATTGCCTCGGCAAAATCCACCAAATGACCATCAAACATGGGGCCATCGACACACGCAAATTGCGTCTTATCACCCACGGATACCCGGCAAGCTCCGCACATACCGGTACCGTCAACCATAATGGGGTTTAGGCTAACCCACGTCTTCAGACCCAAGGGTCGGGTCACTTCCACAGTAGCGCGCATCATGGGCAACGGCCCAATGGCAACTACCTCGTCAAACTGTTCACCGGCATCAAGCAGTTCCTGCAGGCGACCGGAGACGAATCCATGGTAGCCTAGGCTGCCGTCATCAGTACACAGATGCATTTGCGTACTGACAGCATCCATCATATCGGTCATGACCAAGAGGCCCTTGTCTCGGGCTCCAATAATGGTGATCACTTCCACGCCTGCCTGGTAGAGGGCCTTGGCCTTGGGATAGAGAGGAGCTACCCCTACGCCCCCGGCAATGCATGCCACGCGTCCACTCTCGGGTAGATGGGCGGGCTGGCCAAGCGGACCGACCAGATCCAACAGCGAATCACCTTCCTCCAGTTGAGCCAACAGTTCAGTGGTTAGACCTACGATCTGAAAGACCAGTGTGATCTGGCCCTTCTCCCGGTCAAAATCGGCGATGGTAAGGGGGATCCTTTCTCCCTGATCCCTCACGCGCAGGATGATAAACTGTCCTGGCTCCGCCTTTTCTGCAATAAGTGGTGCGTCCACAACCAGTAGTTTGATGATGTCCGACAGGTCCTGGCGCTTACGGATTCTGTACATGCCTCCTCCATCTCCTCTCTACATGTGCTCTCTCTAGCTTTACGCAAAAAAGACGGTCGACTCATTCTTTGGCGTCGACCGCTTGACGGGCAACAGTGCCCAATACTCCGTTAATGAATTTAGCCGAATCCACGGTCCCGTACTTCTTGGCCATCTCTACCGCCTCATTAATGGCTACACGCGGCGATAATCCGGCACCTGAAAGCAGCTCATGACAGCCTATACGCAGGATATTGCGATCTACCACCGCCATACGTCTTACAGTCCAACCTACGGCGTGTTGGCTGATTATCGCATCAAGCTGAGGCCGGTTCTCCCATATCCCGACCACCAAATCACGGGCAAAACGCGAGCTGGCATCATCCAACGTATGCCCATCATGGGCAAATTGCAATGCCTTCTCAAACGATTGTCGCGCTAGGTCCATTTGAAAAAGAGCTTTGAGTGCTATTTCCCGGGCTAGTCTCCGCCGCATGTACCAATTCTCGCTTTCATATGTCCTTTTATCGGTTGCCTCCTGGCGGCAAATACCTCTCAATTACCCTCAGAAAGCTCTCCTTTTCGTCATCGACATGTTTCCCCAGGCGATAACCTACATATCCACAGAGAACAATGAATCCTGTCCAGCCCAGCCCATAGCGCATCACCATCAGAGCCAGGATGACCCCGCCCAGGGCACCTAACATCTTACCCCGGTGGGCATGGAGAAAAGCCAAGCATTCTCCCCAAGTAGGTATTCTCTCTGGTGGGCGTCTATCCTCCATTTTACTCCACCCGTCCGCGCTTGGTGGAGTCGGCAATGTTGGCAACCAGGATATGAACATCTTCGACCGTCACGCCGACTACCGCCAAGAGATGATCTCCAATGGTCTTTTGCAGTTGTGACGATAGCTCGGGGATGTTAACATCGGCACCCACCCCGACCTGAACCCGCACGATGATTTGCTTGTCCTGTGCCAGCACAGCACTGGATTTGACTTCCTTCACCCCGCTTACGCTTCCGGCTACTTTGCGCACCAGATTCTCCATGGCGGTAAGCGAAATGCGCACCTCTCCTAGTTCCCCAGGATAGACCAGAGTGCCCCCTGTGGGTCGTCGAATAGCAAAGAGATAGAATAGGCGGAAGCTGGCCAAGAGCATGACCAATGAGAGAATACCTCCCACTAGTGCGCTCCTAAGCCCTAGCAAGTTGCCCATGAAAGCCCCCGGTGCCTCCCATCCCAGAGCAAGAAGGAAGGCGAGAAAAGAGAAGAGAGCAACAACGATGCAGTAAGCTACCACCAAAACGCGATCATGAAAGGACACAATACCCCCTCCTAGTGTTTGCCGGTATCCTCTTCTTCGTCACTGGGAAACACGACTCCTTGAATATGGATGTTAACTTCTATTACATTAAGCCCGGTCATGACTTCCACGGCATTCTTCACATTTTGCTGAGCACGGTAGGATACATCAGGTATGCGTGCGCCATATTCGACCACGATGAACAGATCGATAATGGCTTCCTTCTCACCGACCTGTACCTTAACACCTTTAGACAAACTCTTCTTACCCAAAATTTCGCCGAGATCGCCCACCAGGCCGCCCGACATGCCCACGATACCCTCTACTTCGCTGGCAGACACGCCAGCAATCACTGCGACCACGTCATCGGCAATCTTCACGCTTCCTACTTTGGGTAGCTCCATCGCGCGGGACTCTTGACTCTGCAAAGCAAGACCTCCTGTCGGGCACCGTGCAGCAAACCATCTTCATTATACGAAGTCTCGGACCCTTTGGCAAGAAACCATGACTGGAGGCTACTGGGCATAAGCGATTACACTGATGGCCGTCGGTGATAGGCCCGTCGTACGCACGATGATATCGCAAACCTGCGCAACCTCTCGTTGATCGAGCGTCGCCGCATTCACAATGGCAGTAGCTGTCGTCTCGTTGATAAGGACGAGGGCATCGGGAAAGCCCTTGGCTCGTATGAGGCCCTCAATTTCCATCTCCTTGCCTAGTATATCCGCGATATACAAGAATCGCCGATCCGCTTCTTGGCGGGCTTGCTCCCCGCTGTTGGGATTGTTTATCATTTCGCGTAACAGGTCAAGTTGCTGTTGTCGGGCGCTGTCTCGTTCGAGACGATAATCAATGAAGTAGTCTATCTCCGGCTGGGAGCTGGGGGCCAGCATTGCCATCCCCGCTGGCTCGATCGAAAGCGCCAGTGTGCTATGCATTGGGGATGGCTCCCCATCTTTACCAGGGCTTTGGCTACCAATATAGGACAGTAGCACTCCAACTAGGATCAGGAATATGATCAACCGTACGAAGCTGCCACGCTGGCATGCAGGCATCTGCTTCTTCACTATGTTTCCTCCTTGCCTTCAGGTTGGGCGCCCGATGGGGGCTCTGACCGGTATCGCCAAGATTCTGTCGGATCGTCTCGCCAAGGGAATTCAATCCATGGGCAGCACTTGAATTCGATACATGGGTATATCGAGCAAGGTGGAAACAGCACGAACCACGTGGCTTCTCACTCGCGAGTCAGCCCCTCCCTCGCAAACCACCAGGACGCCTTCAATCCCCGGTTTCTTCACGGTGGTGACGATGGGCATCTCACCTCCCGTGCTATTTCGAGACAACACTGGGTGTCGCTGTTCCGTGATCTCCACTGTTTGCCGTGTAATCCCTTGACTGTCCCTTTCTTCCGTCTCACGGGTCGTGGACGTTTGATTCATTGCCAGCACTTGCAGAGGTTGCGAGGAGAGTTTGAGGATGACCCGTACCTTTCCTGCGCCAGCAATGCGGCTCAAGACCTCTTGCAATTCGTCAGTCAGTTCTTGGTGGTAATCGGCCTGTGCGACATAGGTATCCGCCGTGTCCGGCTGGGCTGGCGCGTGGGAATCGCTGCCAGGAGAGAGACTGCTGATGACCAATAATACTACGCCCAGCACCCCTAGGGCCACTAAATGGAAGCTGCGCGAGGAAAGACCCCATTTGGTTAGCCCTTTGCTCTTATCTACCATGCAACTCATCACCTCTCTCAGTTGGGCTGTCTACCTCAAGCTGCAACTCTACATATTTCTCTAAAACCCCATAATACGCTGCAAGGGTTGTGGTGATGGCCTTCTCGATTTGGCTGGTGCGATGTTGCTCTTGGCCACTGATCCTCCCCCGCAATTGTATGCTGGTAATGCCCTCGCCGACATTACCGAATACGCGGACCTGTATGTCACCTAGGCCTTCGATACTCTCCATTAAGCGACCAATCTGGCCCGAAACGCTCTTATGCCAGGCGCGGTTTCCAGCGGCTAAGGGATCCTGGCCCAGAGTGATGATGCTATCAGTATGTAGCCAGGAACGGTCAGCCAGGGTCAAGGCCGGACTGATCATAGCCAACAGCACAACCATGCCAAGAATGAGCCGGACAAACCGTGCCATGTCTTCAGATGTGATGAGCATTTCGATCAATCCCGCAAAGAGCACGGCCAGTGCTACCACGCGAGCCCACTCATAGATTAAACTCATGTTGGTCCTCCTTAGAATGGCCGTGATGCACTGGCCATCATAGCCAAGGCGAAGATGAACATGAGAGCCACCGTCCCCGTGCAGATCGCACCTATCGTCAAGAACGATGCAATGCTATGCAAGCATTTGCTCACCCTTTCTCCTCCCACTGGTTGAGCCAATGCGGCAGCAATCCGGTATACGGCGATCAAAGAGACCACCTTGGCCAGGGGAAATGCCACCACACAGAAGACACCGACAGAGCCGGCAATTCCTACGACCGAACGAAGCGAAGCTGATGATACATAGACCATCTCCATGGTATCGGCGAACATCTTGCCCACAATGGGCACAAAGGTACCAGCCAGGTATTTTGCCGTTCGTAAAGACACGCTGTCAGCTACTCCACTGGCCGCTCTTTGCACTACCATCACCCCGCAAAAAACGGTCATGGCCACACCCAACACACCCACGGCCACTTGCTTCAGCAGACTGACCATACCACTTATGTCAAACCGCTCAGAAAGGTGACCGACCAGATCGACTACGGCTGCTGCATAGATCAGAGGAAATACCACGTCAGATACTAGGCCCGAGATGCCATAAATGGCAAGCGTCATGAACGGATGAAGCATTCCGGCGCTGGCTGGTGCTCCTGAAGTGGCCAGTAGGGTGACCATCACAGGAAGGAGGGCTTCCAAGAAACTCACAAGAGAATCGACGGCACCTCGAGCAACGCCCATGGTCGTTGTGAATGAGCCCATGGCTACTCCAACCAGAGCCAGGTAACAGACCATATATGCAATTTCTCCGCTGCCCGTTCTGCTCAGTGTTGTGTGCACGTTTTCCAAGAGCGAACAGGCAATGATCAGAACCAGAAGCTGAGCCAAAAGACCGGTTAGAGCCCAGAATTCGGCGGTAACACGGCCAAGCAGACGGGACATGAGGAGACCAACGTCGAGACCGCTACGCCCAGATACTAGGTTGCGAAGAATTTGTCCCCAATCCAACTCGGGTACGTGGTCTGTCAATTGTCGGTCAATGTCGGACAACCAGTCGTGCAAAGGCTCATCCTCGTTGGGCATTGCTCTGGCACCATGGATCCGAAAAAGGATCATCAGTGCCACTACAACGATAACCATAAGAGTACGCATGGTTTCCCCCAGTCAACGCAAGAGTGAGTTTATGAGGTCAAGAATGCCTCTGATGATGGGCAATGCCAGCAAGAGAATAATGACTTTCCCAGCCAGCTCCACGCGAGACGCGATGGCGTTTTCTCCCGCATCACGACATATTTGCCCTCCGAAGTCGGCGATGTAGGCGATGCCAACAATCTTGAGTACACTGTTGGCGTACGCAGGCGCGATGCCCGCTTGATCTGCCAGATCCGATAACACCTCTAGAATCAGAAACAGCTTGGGAACGACCATGGCGAAGATGCCGACACCGGCGACAAGGGCCAGCTGAATCGCCAGCTCGGGCCTTTGCTGGCGCAACAACACCAGCAGCACCACGGAGACAATGCCGAAGGCAGCGATCTGAACTACTTCCAATTAGGCACACCCCTCTTGGTAGATCCAACCTTTCTAATATAGGTGAAACATACTGCGAACGGCATCGAAGAAGTCACTAATCACGCGGATCGCCATGCTCAAGACCAGGGCGATACTCACCAGCGTGAGCAACCAGGCGAACTCCTCTTTCCCGGCTTGCTTGAGTAGAGTGTGAAACACTGAGACGATGATGGCCAATGAAGCAATCTGGAACACCAGCTCGATATTCACTGGCCTACCTCCTTCACAGCAATACAATGGTCAAGGCCAAGGCGCCAAGTATGCCCAGGTTTAACGTGAGTTGCGCGTAACGCGTGGCGTGTTTAATGGCCGCCGATTCGAGCATTCGCAGGCGCGTGCATATCAATTCGAGGTGACGACATTGCTCTTGGGAACTCATGAGCATCAACACGGGGCCGAGTCCTCTTAGGACTTCGAGATCCTCACGGCATAGCACGAGGTTTGCCACTTGACTCTGCAGGCCAAGTTCCCAAGCCCTCTGGGCTGACTCCACCTCCCCCGTGTTCAGCAACAGCGCGGCCTGACGAAAGGTTTCTCCCACGGGACCATCTTCTTGTCTGGATGCTCGCTCCCAGGCTGTGCTCAAAGCAACGAGACCGTAGCCCACTTCGCTCTTGACCAACTCCAAGCTGCGTTGAAAGGAGCTGAGCTGTTCGGGGCGGCGCTTGAGCGCTTCGGCCGTGACGTAGCCCCATAGTGAACCGGCTCCTACCAGAAGCACTGCTCCTATCCAGCGTATCGCGTTCACTCCGACTTACTCCCTCTGGCGTCTCTTGTTGCCGGGAGTATTCTCTCGATGGTTCCTGGACCCCGCCGTCGCGACAGGATGACAAAGTGTGAGAATTGCACGGTCTGCGTGAGTCTTCGCAGCTGAGGTCTTTGCATGATATCGTCTACATCCTGGCCGTGGGCTGTAGTGAGGAGGCGTACACCTGCGTTGAGAGCATCGAGGACGGCCTCGGTGTCCTGGGGCGAACCGATTTCATCGACCACAATGATCTCAGGGTTCATGCACCGGATCATGAGACCCATACCAATTGGCTTGGGGCAACCATCGAGGACATCGGTGTTCATCCCCACATCGTGTTGGGGAATCCCCCGTAAGCAGGCTGCTACTTCTGAGCGCTCATCAACAATGCCAACCCGACTCGCGACAACCCCCTCTTTGTCAAATCCATTGCTGGACAGACGGGCCAGGTCTCTGAGCAAGGTTGTCTTCCCACAACCGGGCGGTGATATGATCAGCGTACTGGCCGGCCTCTTATCCTGCAGGATACGACCAATCACGGTTTGGGCACATCCGGCTACTGAACGAGCTAAACGGATGTTCATGGACGATACGTGCTGCAAGAGCCTGACAGAACCGTTCTCTGATAGCACTTGCCCGGCGAGACCCACCCGGTGTCCACCCGGTAGAGCCAGGAAGAGATGCCGCATCTCTTCCTGGTGTGCATAGGGAGAGTAGCGGGTCATCAGTTGCAACGTGAGTTCAAGGTCTTCGGATTCCACCATCAACGGCGTGTTGCAAGACCCTCGCATGATGGGGTAATCTCTCTGGGAAGTGATGATGAGGGGGGGCTGGCCCGTGCGCAAGCGCCATTCTTCCATGCCCAGCACCGCTTGACTCGAGGCCTGTTCCATCCAGTCGTTCAAGGGCTGGCGCAAACGGGGTGCCAATAGGGGAAGCACTTGGCTCTTCACTCCATCGAACCATGCATGCGTCACAATGGGTGCCTCCTCCCGCACAATCGGATAGTGGCTGGACAATGTATACTATTTGTCCAGCCACCAGATTATGCCAACTGTCTCAGTTGGAGGCTCTTTCCGATCAGTCGTTCTCTTCGGTCTCAGGGGGTGATATGCCCTCTTCTTCCTCGTACCAGTCATCATCCTCATAGATTACTTGTCCGCAAGAAGGACAGACGAGCTCGGTCACCTCATCATCGTCCAAAAGCAGTTGATCAAAATACAGTTCTTCGCTGCAATTCGGACAGGTCATCTCCAGGAATTCAGCATCGGCATCGTCGTCCTCGTCATCGTACACATCCGTTTCTAGATCGGCGAGATCCTCATCCATGCTGACCAAGTATTCTTCGACCTCTGCTTGATTCAGCTGCAAGTTGTCAATGGCCTCCGCCATCACCTGTAATGTGTTGATTACCTCGCTCAAAACGCGTGCTTCCTTGGAATCGCCTAATTGCACTCCCTGTGCTAAACCCTGTAGATATGCTACCTTCTCCTTGAGGTTATCCACCTCATCGCCTCCTAACAATGAAACGTACTTGTGAATACCTGACATCCTTCTACCATATCCTCGCCGCGGGTCTACTATACTAGGTCACCCTCTCCATGTAGGTCCCCGTCCGCGTATCGACACGAACACGATCGCCCACGTTGATGAACAATGGGACGCGGACCTGCAATCCCGTTTCCACCCGCGCTGGCTTTGTGCCGCCGGTCGCCGTATCTCCTTTGAGGCCCGGATCTGTTTCCACCACTTCCAACTCGACAGAATTGGGGATCTCTATGCCAATGTGTCGATCCCCATGCTGCAGGATCCAGATGTTCATATTGTCAATGAGGTAGTTAAGCGCATCTCCGAGTTGCTCACGGTTCAGAGCCAGCTGGTGATAGGTTTCCATATCCATGAAGTGATACTGATCATCTGCCGAATAAAGATACTGTACCTCCCGGCGCTCGAGATGAGCACGAGGGATTTTCTCACCGGCATTGAAGGTACGCTCCGTCACAGCCCCGGTTCGTACGTTCTTGAGTTTGGTGCGAACAAAGGCAGCGCCCTTCCCGGGCTTGACGTGTTGGAAATCAACGACGTACAGGACTTCGCCTTCTATTTCTATGGTCATACCGGTGCGAAAGTCGTTGGTGGAAATCATACGCGTCCCCCTTGTTTACCTAAGGCTATAACATTCACGGGCGTAACTTGTCCGCTGCTTCATAATGATTCTATCACAAGACAGGGGATGCCTGCACACCAACTATGATCTAGTTCTCTATCCTCTCGATAACCAGGGCACTCCCGATCTTCCGAATTCTGACATATCCGCCGATGCTAGCTCCTATGCGGTTGTATAAGGCAGCAGGGATCCTGATTCGTCCGCCTTCTTGCACGACAACTGTCCGATCGCTTTGGGAAACCATCTCCCCGTCGTCGAGAGAATCCCTATCCGCCTTCTTTCCGTTGCCCTTGCTCACGTCACAACACTCCCTCGTTGCTGGATTCCTCCTCATTATAGACAAGAGGACCAGCGAATGTTGTCAGGGAGTGGACGGTAGCTCATCTGGTTGCTTCTCCCATTCGACAGGCTATTCTACCGGCAAGGGAAATGCGCGACACAGCCGGCGTGCTTGTTCCCTTGTCTCTTCTTGACCCTCTTCGTCTTCTCTCCCCATGATAGCCTGGTCGATGAGCTGGGCAATGAGAACCATCTCTTCTTCGCCCATACCACGAGTGGTGACAGCTGGAGTACCAATGCGAATCCCACTGGTAACCCGCGGACTGCGCTTATCGTAAGGGATAGAATTCTTATTTACGGTAATGTGGCAGTGATCCAACAACGATTCAGCCCTTTGTCCGGTGATCTCCTTGCCGGATAGATCGACCAACATGAGATGATTGTCGGTTCCACCCGAGCAAATGCGATAGCCCAATGCCTCAAGCTCCCGTGCCAGACGGGAAGCATTTTGCATCACTTGACGCTGATAATCGACAAATTCAGGACGCAGCGCCTCGCCCAGTGCCACAGCCTTGGCCGCTATGATATGCATGAGAGGACCACCCTGAATGCCAGGAAACAACGCCTTATCGATAGCCTTTCCCCATTCAGCGGTAGAAAGGACCATGCCGCCTCTCGGACCACGCAGGGTCTTGTGGGTGGTTGTGGTCACAAAGTGGGCATGGGGCACGGGATTGGAATGCAAACCTGTAGCTACCAGGCCCGCAATGTGGGCCATATCTACCATGAGATAGGCATCGACCTCGTTAGCTATGCTGCGAAACTTGGCAAAATCTATGGTGCGGGAATAGGCGCTCGCCCCCGCGATGATGAGACGGGGCTTTGCTTTCAGTGCGAGCTCATACACACGGTCATAGTCAATTCTCTCATCTTCCGGATCGACCCCGTAGAAACTAACATCAAACCACTTGCCCGACATACTCACGGGACTCCCATGAGTGAGATGACCACCATGACTGAGATTCATACCCAGAATGCGGTCACCTGGCTTGAGAGCAGCGAAGAAGACTGCCATATTGGCCTGTGTTCCAGAATGAGGCTGTACGTTGGCATGTTCGGCACCAAAGAGGCTCTTGGCTCGCTGCCGGGCCAGTTCTTCGACCTCATCCACATGCTCGCAACCCCCATAATAACGTTTGCCCGGATAGCCTTCTGCGTACTTGTTGGTGAGTACGCTGCCAGCTGCCTCCATAACAGCCTGACTGACAATGTTTTCTGAAGCAATCAGTTCGACCACTTCAGCCTGCCGCTTTTTCTCGGCCTGCATATGAGCAAACAGTTCTGGATCAACCGATTTCAGATTCTCCATGATGAATCCTCGCTTTCTCCTTTAGCGCTTCATGCGCGCAAGGTGCAGTGGCTGTCCCAACAAACCATGGGCTGCTTCCATAATGGCTTCGGCCAAAGTAGGATGGGCGTGAACCAGATGAGCCAGCTTACTGGCATCCCCTCCCATGCTCAGGGCCGCGGCGCCCTCGTGGATGAGATCGTCGGCATGTGGGCCCATAATGTGCATTCCCAACAGCCGGTTGGTATCCTTCTCTGCCACTAGCTTGACCAGACCTTCTGTCTCTCCCATGGACACTGCGCGTCCGTTGGCGGAGAAGGGGAACTTGGACACCTTGTAATCATAGCCCTTGGCCTTCACTTCGCTTTCCTTCAAGCCCACCGAAGCCACCTCGGGGATGGAAAAGACGCAGCCAGGTACCACGCTGTAGTCCATGCTCCGGGGCTGTCCAAACATATGTTCGGTAGCGACAATGCCCTCGGCCGAAGCCACCGAGGCTAAGTAGGTTCTCCCGACCACATCGCCGATGGCGTAAATCCCAGGAATGTTGGTTTGCATATACTCGTCGGTTTTAATGCCGTTCTTATCGTATTCTACACCTAGCCCCTCCAAGTCCAAACCGCCAAAGTTCGGAATGCGGCCCATGGCTACCAGAATGGTCTCGGCTTCAAAACTAATCTCGCTTCCATCCTTATCCGCTACCAGGCGCTTTTTGCCACCGATGTCTTGAATCTCCTTGACGTAGATACCGCTGTTGACCTTGATGCCCTTGCGACGCAGACTGGACATGAGGCGGCGGGATATTTCCTCGTCAATGGCCGGGAGAATCAGAGGCGACCGCTTGACCATGTCTACTTTGGCGCCAAAGGCATTCCAAATACAGGCAAACTCCACACCGAGAACTCCACCCCCGATCACCAGCATCGTCTCGGGAACACGTTCCAAAGATAAAGCATCGTCGCTGGAGATGGTATGCTCCAAACTGGCCTGATCTACCGGTGGCAGCATGGGCTTAGCACCTGTAGCGACAATGATGTTTCGCGCCGAAATCTCCACTGTATCCCCATTGTGGGAAATACTCACCTTATCGGCTGACAGGAGCTGTCCCCGGCCTCGATACACGTCCACGCCGGCACTGTTTAACAGTTTCTCCACGCCTCCGACCAGTTGGTCTACCGTCCGTTCCTTGTGTTCCATCACTTTCGGGAGGTCTAAAGAGTACTCATCCACCTTGACTCCGAATTTGCTGGCATGCTCCATCTCGGCAAAGAGAGTGGCCGAGCGGACCAGGGCCTTCGTGGGAATACATCCACGGTTGAGGCACGTGCCCCCTAATCTATCTCCTTCCACGACTGCAACCTTGCCGCCGAGTTGGGCGGCGCGCAATGCGGCCACATAGCCGCCAGGACCACTGCCGATAATGACTACATCATACTGATTCATACTAACTCCTCCTGCCCATACTTGGTTTTCGCCAGCTCCGTAGCTCGCTGCTGTTCAGACGGTGTGAGCTGGTCGCTGTCAAATTCAATGTTATGTGTCATGGCAAAGCCTTCTCGCAATGCCTTCACAATGGTTGCCTCCGTAGGTCTCTCGCCGAGAAAGTCGCAGAGAGCTCCGGCCTTAACTGCAAGAATACGAGCGGTGCGTGCCCTCAGATCTGGACGGGAGAATCGCAAGCAACTGAGCAATCTCTCTACATCAAAGGTGATGGGAATGGAGCCATGCTGCAAAATGACGCCGTTTCGTCTCACTTGTGCCGATCCAATGAGCTTGCGCCCGCCAGCAATAACTTCATACCAGGAAGGGGCATCAAAACAAGCGGCAGAAGCGCTCCGTCTGGTGGGGCGGGTGTCGTGAGCCACCTCTGCTGGGACACCCAGTATACGTAAGCCATGTACCAAGGCTTGACTGAGGACCCGGTAGGTTTCAATTACGTTGCCCGGGAGGTCTTCCTCGCGTATGACGACAGCGTAGGTGAGTTCGTCATCATGCAACACAGCCCGGCCGCCAGTGGGGCGATGTACCGACTCTCCTCCCAGCGCCTGCAAAGCAGCACTATCCAGCTCATCGGCCTTCTTTTGGAAGTAACCCAACGAAATGGTGGGGCGCTCCCAGGTGTAAAACCTCAGCACCGGGAGTTTTCCGGGTACCATCTCTTCCATAAGGGCCTCGTCCACACCCATATTCCATCGCGCCGTGCCACGCCCACTTTGCAACAGTCGCCACCGTTTGGCACGCACCGTGTGTAGATCCTTTACTCGTTCATCTGCTCGAGGCATTCTCTCACCTCTTCTTTGCTCAGAGACCACGGGTGATTGTACATAATACCACGGGGTTTCTCATTGTAGTACGGACGGTTGCAGTAGGAACAGCCACTGGTCATAAATGCTTCTCCGCTTGCTAGGACTCTTGCGAGGGCAGACGTACTCATTCCAAAATCCACTATCTTTCCCCGCTGAAATCGAACGTCAAGGTTGTCATACCCCTGGGCCAAAAGGAAACGCACGACCTGAATGCGGCGATAGGTGCCGATTCCGGGTTGTGCAGCCTTAGCCAATGGGGTTCCTTTTATCGGAGTGAAGGCGAAGAGACCAACACTGATGTCCAGTGCGGCCATGGCCTGAAGAAAGCCCACTGCCTCTTCTTCCGTCTCACCCAGGCCAATAATGAGGTGGGTGGTGACGCAGCCGGGAAACTCTAATGCCGCAGCCCTCAGTCCTGCCTGCGCCTGCTCCCAGCTACCACCCTTGACTCTATCATATATGGACCTCGTTGCGGCATCGATGGGAAGACCCATACGTTCGACTCCTAAATTGCGCCACTTGTCGATCTCGATGGGGCGTTCAGGTGAGCGCGACATGGATACGGCTAGTCCGGACGCTGTTAGCGATTCCAAGACAGCCTCACAGATCTCATCGGTCTTTGGACCCTGTGTGACTTGAAGGCAAAGCCGATCAAAACTCCCCCTATGGACAGCCTTCTTCAAGGCGGCTGTGGCCGCGGGCAGATGGAACCGGGGCCAGATGATGCGCGACACGAAATCGGATGTGCCCTGGCTGGCCTGACCCTGGGGGCAAAAAGCACACTGGCCTTGACACTCCTCACCTATCAGTAGATATGCCGTGGTAGGCTTGATGTCCTGGCGCAGAGTCCTCAGGCCAGCGACAGCAGCTGTGCCCGCAGAAAGTCGTATGGTCATCTCCTTCATAACACACAGCACTCCTTTTGGATTCTGACATCCAATCCAGCACGCTGAGCCCAACGAACAGCTGCGGGCATGGGCTTGACGATCTTCTGAATGCCGGCGCGCACGGCCAGCTCATCCACAAGGGCGCGATAGCGCCCGGCCGGACGCATGCACCCCAAAAAGAGGGGCACTTTGGGCAATTGCAGACGCGCACGGGCCAAAAAACGCGCGACTTCGTCTAGAGAGGGCGGCGCACATTCAGCATAGGCCGTGTTTGGCGTAGGAATGAGAATCAGAAAGACGACGGCCGGAAGCGACATGTCCTCAAGCCGTTTCAAGACGGCGTACTCGCCGCTTATGCGGCCTCCCCTTAGACCAATGCAGATGTGTGGATACGTCGTTATTTCATCGCTTAGGCGCAGAAATGACTCCCATAGTTTCTCCACCGCATGACCCACCCCGTACACCTCTCCCAGCGTCTCGTCATCTCCCACAAGATCGAAAGACACGCAATCAACCAGGGATGACAGCCGCTTAGCCTGGGGTGCATCGCAGACACCCACGTGACAATTGAGTCGAGCTCCGGCCTTCCTCAGCTTGAGGAGCACATCTTCGTGTTGGACCACCGGGACGGTGCCGTTACTCTGACAGCCCCCACTGATGAGACAACTGCTGAAAGACCTGCTTAGATATGTATCAAGAGCTTGCCCCACTGGAGTCATAGCCCGCAGATAATGCCCATCGCAATGACGGCACTGCAAGTCACAGTGGCCACCGGTAACCGATACCGCCAATGTCTGGTGAGGCTTGACCATGGTCAGGACCGGTGAATGACGCTGTTGCCTTACCACCCACGCCTGCTCTAGCAACTCAACAGTGGCAGGATTCAGCGCAGGGGTAGAGCGGGTTTGGACAGTACCAAACCCGCTCTGCTCTTGATCTACTCTTCTTTCTTCCATCGCACGTTGGGTCGCCTTGCCGCACCTGCCTCATCGAGGCGGGCCACAACCGTATTGTGAGGTGCCGTCTTGACTGTATCGGGGTCCTCGTATGACTCCTTGGCAATATCCTTCATAGCTTGAATGAAAAAATCAAGCGTTTCTAAGGATTCGGTCTCGGTGGGCTCCACCATAAGACACTCATCCACGATCAAGGGGAAGTAATTTGTTGGAGGATGGACACCATAGTCTAAGAGGCGCTTGGAAATGTCCAGAGTCCTCACTCCGGTCTCCTCTTTGATGCGCTTGGGATGAATGACAAACTCGTGCTTACAGTGGCGATCGTAGGGAAGATCGTAATCTTCCGCCAACTTACGCATGAGGTAATTGGCGTTGAGCACAGCATCTTTACTGACTTGCTCCAAGCCCTCACGACCCAATGCCCGAATATAAGCATAAGCCTTGATTACCACCCCGATATTGCCATGGAATAGTTTGATTCTGCCAATGGAATCGGGCATGTCGTAATTGAGATAGTAGCGTTCCCCATCAAAGTCCACCAGCGGACTGGGCAGGAATCGTGCCAAAGATTCCTTGACTCCTACCGGACCCGAACCCGGTCCACCCCCACCGTGTGGGGTAGAGAACGTCTTATGCAGGTTAAAGTGAACGACATCAAAGCCAGTATCACCAGCTCGTGCATAGCCCATCATGGCGTTGGCATTGGCCCCATCGTAATACAGCAATCCGCCTTGTTCATGGACGATCTGTGCAATCTCATGGATGTTCTCATCGAACAGTCCCAGTGTATTGGGATTGGTCAACATGAGGGCTGCCACCGAATCATCCATTACATCCCTGAGGGCATCCACATCCACACCACCGCGCTCATCAGACTTGACTTCCACCGTTGTCATGCCACACATGACGGCCGTGGCCGGATTGGTGCCATGGGCCGAGTCAGGAATGATAACCTTGGTGCGCTTTTCACCCCGAGAGCGGTGATAGGCCTTGATGATGAGCAGGCCCGTGAATTCGCCGTGTGCCCCGGCTGCGGGTTGCAGTGTCAGACGGGACATTCCACCAATTTCGCAAAGATACTTCTCAATCTCGTAGATCAGCTGCAAAGAACCCTGTACCATGGAATCGGGCAGGTACGGGTGAGGAGCAGTGAAGCCATGCAAGCCTGCTACCGTTTCGTTGATCTTGGGGTTGTACTTCATCGTACAAGAACCCAAGGGATAGAACCCAATGTCCACTCCGTGGTTCAACTGAGACAGTCGGGTGAAGTGGCGTACCAAATCAATCTCGCTGACTTCAGGTAACTCAGCTGGCGTGCTTCGCAATTCGCCAGCAGGCACCAGCTGATCGAGTGGCTTCGTGGGCACGTCTACCTCTGGCAAGGAATAAGCCCTGCGGCCAGATGCACTCAATTCGAAAATAAGGGGTTCGAGCTGTTTCACGCTAAACCCTCCAATCCGGCAACCAATTGGTCGATGTGTTCGCGACTGCGTTGCTCAGTGAAGGCCATCAGCAACATGTCCTTGAATTCCGGGTAGTCCTTCCCGAGATCGTATCCGGCTATGATCTTTTGCTCCAAGAGATTCTCGATGATGCTGTTGGGTTGGACCGGACAGCGAATGGCAAACTCACGAAAACTGGGAGCACCAAATGCCGCTTCGAAGCCCGACAAGCCGGTGATACGATCCTTAGCGTAGGCTGCCTTCTGCAGACAAAGATCAGCGAGCTTTTGTAGCCCCACCTTACCCAGCCATGAAAGGTACACTGTGGCCCCGAGTGCGCAGAGCGCCTGGTTTGAGCAAATGTTGGATGTAGCCTTCTCGCGTCGAATATGCTGCTCACGAGTCTGCAGGGTGAGCACATAACCCCTTTGGTCCTTGGTATCGGTGGTCATTCCTACCACGCGACCAGGAATACGGCGCATAAGGGGTTTGGTCACGGCAAAGAAACCTAGGTAAGGGCCGCCATACGAGAGCGGCATACCCAAGGGTTGGCCTTCGCCCACTACAATGTCGGCACCATATTCGCTCGGTGCGCGCAGCACTCCAAGGGAAATGGGATCAACGGCGACCACAAAGAGCGCTTTATTGGCTTTGGTTCGCTCGGCCAGAGCATCGACATCTTCTAAACAGCCAAAGAAGTTGGGTTGCTGGATTAGCAGACAAGCTGCGTCCTTCAACATTTCGTCCAATCTGGCCAAATCTGTCGTACCCTTCTCTGCGTCAAGTTCGACCTCCACCAGTTCCAAGTCCGCTCCGGTGGCATAGGTTGAGAGAACCTGGCGGTACTCAGGGTGTACAGTGCGGCTGATGAGGATCTTGTTGCGCTTGGTATTGCTGCATGCGATCATAGCGGCTTCTGCCATGGCGGTAGCTCCATCATACATGGATGCATTGGCCACCTCCATGCCAGTTAACTCACAGATCATAGTCTGAAACTCATAGATGGATTGCAATACAGCCTGACTTACCTCGGGTTGATAAGGCGTATAAGCGGTATAGAATTCGGATCGGTTCATCACATGACCAACCACGGCCGGCACATAATGGTCATAAGCGCCTGCTCCGAGGAAGGAAATGTAGTCTGTCATATTGGTATTACGGTTGGCCAGACTCTGCATATGACCAAACAATTGCGATTCGCTCATGCCTGATGGTAGATCCATCTTACCCTTCAAGCGTACTTTATCCGGAATGTCCGAGAACAGCTCCTCGATGGAGTCAACACCAATCGCCTCCAGCATACGCTGGCGGTCTCGGTCTGTATTAGGAATAAAGTTCATCATCCGTGACCGACCTCTTCCACGAATGTCTCATAGGTTTCCAGATCCATGAGATTGTCGAGGTCAGCCACATCGGCCAGCTCAATGACCATGATCCAACCTTCACCATGAGGGTCCTGGTTGATTAATTCCGGTTCATCCAGTAATCTCTCATTTACTTTGACGACTGTTCCACCAGCCGGGCAGTACGAATCGGAGACAGCTTTGACCGATTCGACTACGGCAAACACGTCACCTTGCGCCAACTCCTGACCAATTTCGGGCAACTCCACGAATACGATATCACCGAGCTGGTCTTGTGCATAATCACTCAAACCGACGGTGCCTTCATTGCCGTCTACATTGATGTACTCATGATCCTTTGTGTACTTGAATTCAGCTGGAAAACGCATTCTCACTTCCCCTTTCGATAAAACGGAGTTTTGACAACACGAGCCTCTACCTCACGATTACGAATCTGTACTACCAAGTCTGTGCCTATCTTCCGCAATTCCCACGGGACATACCCCATCCCCAGATTCTTGTTGAGTGAAGGTGCGAATGACCCTGTGGTGACGTACCCGACCTCTTCCCCACCAGACAGTAGAGGATAGCCAGTACGAGGAATACCCCGGCCCAGCATCTCAAACCCTATCAAGCGAATCTTTGGCTTCTCTTCCTTCTGCTTGAGTAAGCGCTCGCGTCCAACGAACTCCTCTTTGGTGAAGTCAATGAACTTGGATAGTTTGGCTTCGACCGGGGTGCGTTCATCGTCCAGTTCCTGTCCATACAGCGGCATCCCCGCTTCAAAGCGAAGCGTATCACGGCAGCCGAGTCCGGCGGGAACCAAATCCCACGAAGCTGCGTTCGCCATCAGCGCCTCCCAGAGCACGGGAGTGTCCTTGGGCTTACAGTAGACCTCGAATCCATCTTCTCCCGTATAACCTGTACGTGACACAAGACCCTCGATCCCGCCTACGTTCACTTTGTCCTCAAAGTGATAGTACTTCATTACGTCCAAATTGCAGTCGGTCAGTTCTTGTAAGATGGCTTGGGAATTGGGTCCTTGAAGAGCGATCTGGCCCACGTCATCTGATTCATTGCTCACGGACACGTGTGAAAACCTCGCGGCGAGCCCTTGCAGCCATTGGTAATCCTTTTCAATGTTACCCGCATTAACAACCAGCATATACCGGTCGTTCCCCATGCAGTATATCAAGAGGTCATCAACAACGCCACCTTGCTCATTGCACATGGGAGAGTAAATGACCTGTCCGGGCCTTCCTCTTTCCATGTTGTTGGTCAGCGCCAACTGTAACAACGCGAGGCTGTCGGCGCCTTCTACCATGATCTCTCCCATATCGGACACATCAAAAAGACCAGCTGCATGGCGCACCGCGCGATGCTCGTCAATAATGCTCGTGAACTGAACCGGCAATGCCCAACCCTCAAAGTCAATGATTTTGCCTCCATGCGCAACGTGGGTTTGATAAAGCGGGGTTCGCTTCAAGTCCTCCACCAAATCCTTCACCTCCCGGTTGATCGTACATGAATCCACTTGTTGTCTTACCCTTCAGAACAAAACGATGGACAAGAGGCTGCACATACACCAGCTTCTTGTCCCTGTCCTTTTACCTGAGAGAATGCCCGCCTCCGGCGGGTTACCCCGTTGGTGCCCTGCGTAGCCAGGACTCTCCAGAGATTCGTCCGACGACGGTATTTTTGCCTGAGAGTTTCGGTATCCCTTTCTCCTTCGGCGCTCAGCTTCGGCTGAATCTCTCCCGCCATCATCATCCGACTATTCAATTGGCCCTCTTTGATTTCTATGCATGATTGCGTCATTCCTTCTCCATCGAGCAAAAAGGTATGAGTAAAGTATTTGTGGGGAGCTAGCAAGAAAAAGAGGACGAGAAGCCATTGATCCCGTAAGGTAGTTTTAGCACAAAATACCGAAGGGAGGCTTCTCGCCATGAACAATCTTCTGGGTCCATTGGATGTTTCCTTCAAGGAATTGGAGAGCTATTGTTTCAAGAAGATGCAGGAGTATTTCGCACAGATGCTGGTGGAAGTGTTGGAACAGTTGGATGAGCTGATCGGGGCGGGGCGGGATAAGACACGCTTTGTCGTCAAAGAACGCCGCCAGCGCACGGTGGATACCTTGCTCGGACCGGTGACCTTTCGTCGCCGCTACTACCAGGACCGAGAGCAAGGGGTCTATCGGGCCCTGTTGGACGAGCAACTGAGCCTAGAGAAGCAGGAACGGGTCAGTCCGGGGTTGAGCGTCGCCGCCGTGTTTCAAGCGGTCCTGGGCCCCTCCTACCGGGCGGCCAGGGAGTCTTTGAGCCGTTTCTTTGACCACCCG
>SLSY01000095.1 GCA_007130145.1 Bacillota bacterium | reverse complement strand
GTATCCGCGTCAAACCGTTGGGAACCTACAAGTGGAACATGGGCTCGTTTCAGATCTGCTGGCAGGATGCATCCGGCCAGCTCAAGAGCAGCTGCGATCCCCGCAGGGTGGGAGAGGCGGCGGCGTTTTAGCCATGCACTGAGAACGGTGGGTCCCCATCTACCGGGGGACTCATCGTGCGTTCTCAGATGGCTCTGTCCCTTCTTAGTACGAGGGTAGAGAAAGAGCCGGCGTAGCCACGCATCGAGATACTCAACTCTCACCGGCCCCATGCAGCAGGGCGTGGCGGAGCCAAGCTAAGGACCAGCCGTTACCGGAAAACACGATGCGCGAAGGAACGCCCAAGCGTTTGTCTCGGTTCGATTCCTCGATATCACGCGCAATAGTTTCCCTTCTGCCGCACCACTCCTCTTTTGGGCCTTGCACTCAATATATCGCACTGGCTTGTTCAATCCGGTGCGTTCTTCTGAGGATGATGCTGCCCTGTGCTGATGGCTGTTGGGTCTTGTCACCTAGACCGCGGTGCGTGAGTCTTTCCTTGACGCCGGTGATCAGCTCGGTTGCATTGAGCCGAGCCCGATGACTCATAGTTGACGACCACCACCTCCGTAATATGCCCTCGCCGGTGTTTATTAGAGTTGATGAAGCGATGGGCCTTCACGGTTTCGCAGCGAAAACCCCGGTACAATTCCCTTATGGTGGGAGTGTCAGAATTGGACAGCATGACGTAGCAGCCCATTTGGTCCAGCTGGGTGAACACATGGTGCAGCCGGATCTGGTCGCGTAACCCAAAAGAATCCGCGGTATAACTGGTAAAACGGGCGGTTTCACTCACAGGGACGTAAGGCGGGTCCAAATAGACAAAGTCCCCCGCCCCGGCGCGTTTGAGGGTCTGCGAAAAATCGGCCACTTCCAATACGCGCGCATGCTGCAAAGCCGCGCTGGCGGCGCGCAGATTGTCGGCCTCCGCATAGCGGGGGTTTTTGTACTTGCCAAAGGGTACGTTGAAACGGCCCTGTTTGTTGACCCGATACAGGCCGTTGTAGCACGTCTTATTGAGGTAGATGAAGCGAGAGGCTCGCTCGACCCGATCGAGATCTTGGGGATCGAGAGCTCGTATGGAATAGTAATAGTCCCTCTCGTTTTTGTGTTTACCCAGGCTTATCAGGAGCTCCTCCACCTGGTCCCGTACGATGCGGTAGGTGTTGATGAGTTCTTCATTTTGGTCGGACAAGTAGGCGGCTGACGGTCGCAGGTGGAAGAATACGGCCCCGCCCCCCAGAAACGGTTCGTGATACGCCGAAAAACGGGGTGGGAGCAACCAATCCAGCGCTGTGAGTAGTTGCCCCTTACCGCCGGCCCACTTAACAAACGGTCTGAGAACGGTTCTATTGACTGCCACTGCGATAACCCTTTCTCCGAAGAAAGACACTCGCTGTTTGCGGACATGCTCTCAAGCGTCTACTTCGTCATGCTGAACGAGTCCTCCTTTGGGCTTGGGAGGGCGGGAGGAACGAGGGGGCAGATCACGTGCACAGGTGGCGGCGCCAGCGAGGCCGGTGAAGCGACAATTCCACCGGGAGTGAGCAGGTGCCATCCATCGGGGACAGAATGTACCTTGTATCTACCCGGATCTCTTCGGGGTGAGGATGGGAGCGCTCAGGTTAGGCCTCTTTGACTCTAACCCGTGCACAAGCGGGTAATACGCAACGAGAAAGGTGGGAACGCCCCGCCTCAGAGGCCGCGGATACCAGAGAAAGGCAGCCGTAAGCGGGGATAAGTTATGCGAATCTACATTTCGGCCGATGAAGAAGGAATTACCGGTGTGGTTGGCTCGCTGAGCCCGGGGGGAGCCGACAGTGAGCAGCGCGCGTGCCGGCTCATGACCCAGGATGTGAATGCGGCCATCGAGGGTGCGCTCAAAGCCGGGGCCACGGAGATCGTGGTCAATGACTCCCACGGGTCCATGCGCAACCTGCGCAGTGAGGATCTGAATCCGGAGGCCGTGCTCATTGCCGGGAGCCCCAAGCCCCTGGGTATGATGCAAGGCATTGACTCTCGTTTCGATGCGGTGTTTCTGGTGGGATATCATGCGCGCATGGGTACACCCGGCGTGTGGAACCACACCATCTCCGGAGGAACGGTGGCCAACATCTGGGTCAATGATATCATCGTGGGTGAGGCGGGTTTGAACGCCATGATAGCCGGCTATTTCGACGTGCCTATAGCCCTGGTCACGGGCGATCAGTGCTTGGCCCGAGAAGTGCAACAGCTGATGCCGTGGGTAGAAGCTGTCCAGGTGAAGCAGGCCATCACCCGCTATGCCGCCGCCTGCTTAAGTCCCGCGAAGGCTCATGCTGCCATCCGGGACGGCGCGGGCCGGGCTTTGGACCGACTGGCTGAGGCCAAACCTTTGCCGGTGGAGACTCCGGTCACCATCAAATTGGAATTGCGTGATACCGGACAGGCTGAAGCGGCCGCGCAGCTGCCCGGCGCTGAGGTCATCGACCCCCTGACCGTCGCCTACTCTGATGGGGATTTTCTCCGAGCGGTGCAGGGACTCGATGTCATGATCTCGCTGGGGCAGGCGGGGAGTTTCCGGCGCTGAAGAGCGGACCCACGCATGACCGGGGCCCTTTGGGCGGCAGCGTCGCTTCCGGAGGGTCCACCGCAGTCGGGGGCGGTCAGCGGGTCGACGAAAGGGAATCAACAGGGACCGCGCGGGCCGGTGCCATGAGCTCCCGGTGCTTTAGGGTGTACCACAACACCAGCGTTGCATAGAGGGCACACAGGTAGAAAGCCCCTCCGTAACTCCAGTGATTGATGACGGACCCATAAAGAGCCGGCGCCAGCGTACCGGCCGTGCGCGTGAAGGTGCTACGCACCCCCATGGCCAGTGCCCGCTTATCCGTTTCCACGCTTTCAGAGATCATGGCCATGCTCAAGGGAGCGATGAAACCCGTGGTGATGCCCAACAGCAAGGCGGCCAGCGCTAGCTCCCACGCATGGTTCAAGGCGGGCACCACCAGTAGCGCGGTTACCCCCATGATGAGGGCCCCTATGAGCAAGCGCCAGCGCCCCACCATCGCTTCCACCGGTCGTACGCTCAAAGGAGCCATGACTTCTCCCAGTGAGCGCAGGGACAACACCAGGCCGATGACTCCGGTACCCAGCCCCTTGCTGGCCAGGTAAAGAGGAAGAAACGACATGGATAGAGTCAGGATGGTGATGTCAGTAATGGTCATGACCAGGCCGGCACGGTAGCGGGCGCCCCTCAGGAGATAGCGAACATTGGCCCGGTTCAATTCGCCGCTAGGGCCTGCTCCTTGTAGCCTGGTTTCACCGAAAAGGCGGCTGGTGGCCAAGGACATGAACCCGATGATGACGATTGTGACAAAGGTCCACCAGTAGTCGAAACGCAATACCAGAGCGCCAGCCAGCCCCGGCCCGATGATTCCGGCTACCCCGAAGGCCGAGACCCACCAGGAGAAGTTGCGGGATACCTGAGAAGCGGGGCTGATCTGCGCCACGTAGGACTGAGCCGCGATCATGACCACGACGCTGGAAAGAGCGGTCAACAGTTGTCCGACGAACAGGAAGGCCAATTGGTCGGTGGCTCCAAAAGTAAGACAGCCCAGCATGAAGACAGTGATGCCCACGGACAGTACCCGGCGAAAAGGAAAGCGCAAAATGATGCGCGGAGCCCAAAGCGCGGCCAGGACCGAGATGAAAGCGTGGGCGCTCAGCAGGGTGCCGATGACCACCGGTTGGTAGCCCAGCGATTCCATGTAGAGGGGGACCAGAAGACGGAACATGGTCATGACCAGTGCGTAGCAGAAATTGAAAAGGAGCAGCCGTTTCATGTTCGGCGTGGAATCGTGCATACCGTCATGCCCCCGTCTTCACATGGCCGTACTCCCCTGGCCTGGATGGGAAAAACGATCATTCTTGCTGGTCCGGGCGTACCGGCCAGATTTGTCCGCCGAGGTCTGTCTACTTTCCCGGCATGGCGAGAGAAGGCTCGCCCCCAAGGGCGAGCCGATCATCATAGTTCAAGGTCTATGACAGCAGTAGCTCG
>SLSY01000089.1 GCA_007130145.1 Bacillota bacterium | reverse complement strand
TGGAAACGGCACTTTCTTTGGGTTTGAGCACACAGATCATGGCTGCGGCTCAATCAGCTGGAGGTGCACTGGGGTCTTCCATCGCACCGGCCAAAGTGCTAGTGGGGACAGCATCGGCCAACTTGATGGGCAAAGAGAGTGTGGTATTTCGCATGGCTCTGCCGTATGCGCTGATCATCACTGGGGTATTGGGCATTGTAACCTGGTTGTTTGTTACCTGGCTCTTTCCCTCCCTCTTGTAAGTAGCAGACGATAAAGCAAGCAACGGTCCGCGCACTGGCATGATGTTTGTGTGAAGCAAGGACTAGCGTGGGAAAAGAGAGGTGGTCGCGAGTGGATGACGTAGATCGGTTGGTCGAACTGATGAAGGAAGCAGATTACATAGTGGTTCTTACGGGCGCGGGTGTCTCCACCGAAAGTGGTTTGCCCGACTTTCGTTCGCCTACGTCCGGATTGTGGCAGGACGAATCTTTGATGGAACTCCTATCGACGGAAACCCTTACCTCGGATCCAAAACGGTTTTTTGAACGCACTCTGCCCCTCTTGGAGCTACTCACCGAAGCCCAGCCCAACGCGGCCCATCGCGTGCTGGCACGGTGGGAGGAACGAGGATTGGTGAAGACGCTCATCACCCAGAACATCGATAGTTTGCACTATGAAGCCGGCTCCCGGCAGCTACTAGAAGTACATGGTCAATTGCGGACCGCTTCTTGTTCTTGCGGAGCGCTTGTATCCTTTTCCCAGCTTGTGGCCAAAGTGAGGAAGAAGGAGATCCCTCCCCGATGTGCGTGTGGCGCTGCACTGAGGCCCGATGTAGTGCTGTTTGGAGATCCCATGCCCGCAAGCTTTGGGCAGGCCATCGGAGAAGTAGAGCGTTCGGACCTGCTACTGGTGGTCGGGTCCAGCCTGCAAGTGGCGCCGGTGGCATATCTACCCAATATGGCCCGGGCAATGGCCATTGTCAATCTCACGCCAACTGTGGCTGATGGTGAAGCCAAGGTGGTACTGCGTGGTCGGGCGGGCGAAATTCTTTCCGAATTGGATGATCGGCTGACAAGGGGGTAACCGGCGGTGTCTGCATCTTATCGCATAAGACCTGTGACTGGTTACTGGCGCTGGTTTGCTGTTATACTAGTGCTCGTTGCCGGGCTGTGGGGTGGATGGTATCTTTTGGGTCGCAGCGCCCTCTTGATATACACCGATCCACCCGGTGCCTACATCATACTCAATGATAAGGTACAGGGGCGAAGTCCTTTGGCTCTCACGGGTCTTGCGGCCGGAACGCACCGGTTGTCGCTTATCCACAGTGGCCATGAAATGCATGTCCAAAGGGTACAGCTGGAAGCAGGCGCCGCACATCGTTTGGACATTGAACTCAAAGCAGGATATGGGTGCGTCTACTTGGAGACTCTGCCACAGGGAGCGCAAGTCTATGCGGGGGAGGCCTATCTAGGTGTAACGCCTCTGAGCGTGTGTGAACGCCGGGCCGGCCGTGAGACTTGGGTGATCAGCAAAGAGGGTTATGCGTCCGAAGAAGTTGATGTTTCCATATGGGCCAACACGACGTGTCGTCTGCGAGTGGTGCTTTCCCGGCAGGCATGGGGACGCTTCGAGTTTCTTGCGGATGAGATAGGACGGGTCAGGGAGGACCTACGGCTTGCCGATGGCAGTGCCGTTCCTTCCCACCTGGCAGCCGGACTGTGGGAGTTTGTGGTGGAAGTTGAAGATGACCAAACCTTACACAGGGTCATACCCATCGAGGTGTACCGCGAAGCTGCGGGGTTGGGGAGCGACCTTAGCCGTTGGGAACTGGGAGAGGGCTGGATGCTGCGAAGCTTCAGTATACGTCCAGGTAGTCAGCTGGTGGGCTGGGATGGTCTGAATGCATTGCTTATTGTCGATGGTGACAACTCCTATCGGCTGCCGCTCACCCGTCTTGAGAGAGAGGACGTAGATGATGATTTGCTCGGGGTATGGGACAGCCACGTTGATCCAGTGTACATGACGTCCGCGGGCCTGTCCGGGCCCTTTGGAACTGTGGAAGGGACCGACTGGCGCTGGGGCGGGTGGCGCTCACATCGTGGGCTGATATACACAGGTGATGAGCTTTGGTCCATTCATCCTACCACCGGCCGCATGCAGGTAATTCGGGTAGGCGATCGGCACTTGCTCGGGGCAGCCAGCGGTGCGGCTGCCGCTTGGGATAGCGATGGGCTTTGGCTGTTGGATGAAGGGTGGCAATGGCAGAAGGTGCACCCTGAAAGGGATTGGAACTGGGTGGGCGCCGCCGCCACCGGTGGACTGGTGTGGCGGCAGGGAACCTTAGCCCTGGTGGACTTTCAGGGCGAGATGACCCGTCTGGCCCATCCGGCCGGGGTCGTATTGTCCGCTGCGGTGCAGGCCGAAGCTCTGGCTTTCATTGAACACGTGGATGACCAGTGGCAGCTCATCATCGGTGACAACTGGCATAGAAGCTGGCCAGCCAAGGAAGCAGAACCCATGGTCAGCTGGGCACCGACCGGAGACTTGCTGGTGTTTTTTGATGGTGAGCATCGAGTCCGGTTGTGGGAACGGTGGTGAGGTAAGTGAACGTGAAAGAACAGGTGCCCAGCGCTGTGGTTGTAGGTGAGGACCTCTATCGGGTACCGCACGACCCTGTGGATGTGTTCATCCGTACGCTGGGTCAACAATACATGGTTTTTTGCCCCATTTGCGATTTGGCCGGAGCACGTCCTTTAGATCTCTACGCGTATCTTCTGGAGCGAAATGGCAGCCGCAAAGTGATGCCGGGTGCCTTTGCCATCCACGAGGGCAAGGTGATATATCGTATGCTGGTGAGTGTGACCGAGATTGGCGATGCATGTGAGACCGCGCTCTCCGTTACAAGCACCTATGCTCCCAAGATACTACCCATGCTCTAAAGGAGGGATTGGGTGTCCATACGTCTGGTGGTTGTTGATATAGACGGTACCCTCCTGGATGACGATTTGGTGTTGAACCCACAACTCAAACGTAAGGTGAACGAGCTGCGGTGTCGCGATGTGGGCTTCACTCTGGCTACAGGGAGAGTCTTCGCTTCGGCGCGCCTGTTAGGCGAAAAGCTGGGTCTGGACTTGCCGCTGATTGCCAATGGAGGAGCAGTGGTGCAGACGGTGCGCGGTCAATCCCTCAGTCACCTGGTATTGACGCCGCAACTGGTGATCGATGCCCTGGATCATACCGAGAGTTGGCCGGCGCAACGCTACTTGCTCACAAGGGAGTGTATCTACGCCGAGACGGGAGGGCATCATGCCCAGAACTACGGCAAGAGGTTGGGTGTTTCTGTGAAGGTGGTCGGTGATCTCAAGCAGCTGGCCGCAGAGAGTATAACGCAGCTGGTAATAAGAATTTCGAGCCAAGAGGCCGGTGACATGTCAACATCCACTGAGAGGATGTTTGCCGGTCGACTCGCAGTCCAACAGACTATGCCTCATCTTATAGAATTCATGCACCAAGACGCATCCAAGGGCAAAGCCCTTTCTCTCTTGGCCTCGGCTCTGGGCTTGGCATCGGAGCACATCATGGCAGTAGGGGACGGGATCAATGATCTGGACATGCTGGATGTGGCGGGTCTGGGTGTGTTAGTGGGCAATGCAGACCCCCGGCTGTGGGAGCGAGCGGATATTGTGACCAAAGCTCACTGTGATCAGGGTGTCATAGAAGCTCTGAAATCATTCGTGAAGATGGGATGAGGTAGATGACGAGAACGATTCGCGCACCGCGAGGCGCTGATTTGTCCTGTCGGGGTTGGCAGCAGGAAGCAGCCTTGCGGATGCTCATGAATAATCTGGACCCACAAGTGGCCGAAGCCCCTGACCAACTCATTGTCTATGGAGGCACCGGTCGGGCGGCTCGTAGTTGGGCGTGTTACGATGCGCTTGTGAACAGCTTGCGCCAGTTGGGCGACGAGGAGACTCTCTTGGTGCAGTCGGGCAAACCCGTTGGCGTGTTTCCCACCCATGATTTGGCGCCGCGCGTCATCATTGCCAACTCCATGCTGGTGCCGGCCTGGGCTAACTGGGAGACGTTTCGCGAACTGGAGA
>SLSY01000257.1 GCA_007130145.1 Bacillota bacterium | reverse complement strand
CTCCACCCCAGACCTCAAGAGAATGAAAGCCAATAGCATCCATTTTCTTGGCGATGGGCAGCATATCTTCGGTCTTCATGCGCGTAGCCAAAAGAGACTGGTGCGCGTCTCTGAGGGTGGTGTCAGTGATGCCCACCCGGCGTTTCTCAACGTCTGACAAAGTATCCACTCCTATCTCCTGCTCCTTCTCTTACATGGAAAAGGTATCTGCCAGCGACTGCCACAATGCTATAACCACAAATATCAATGCAAACAACAATGCAAAAAGGGCGGTCGCTCCCAAAGCGAATGTCCCCAATGCCCGGGCCGTACTAAGACCGTGGGTCTCCCGCACTGCCAAAATGTAGAGCATAGCGACCCAAAGGGATAAAACCAAGGAGAGAGCCACGTCCAAACCGGCACCGGCAGCACGACCAAGAACGGCTGCCACCGGAGAAAACACAAACGGCAGCTGGGCAAAGCCGGTGACGGCCAGAAGACCCGTGCCCTTACCACCCAATACTTCAGCGAGCATCTGCAACACCCCGGTAACGGTGACCCAGATCATCAAACTGCTGATCACCGCCAGCAGCGAACCGGCTACCAAGAGCGCGGGGGAGGCCAGTCCTCCCAGAAAGGTACTCCCCACCACCGTCAATCCCATGGACAGGATGGCCAGACTCACCTGGACGAGCACCGCCAATCCCAGAGGTTGATCATGCGCCAACCTCTGCATGGTCGGAACCGGCCGGAACAAGCTGCCGTAAATATATTCCAGTAACAGCACCGCCGTTCCTTCCGAACGCTGCGTGTCACTTTCTTGGTTCATGCCAACCTCCTCATTCCCATCCCGATAACCGTACCAGCTGACGTCCCCACCAGCTATACGCGGGCAGCCCCCGGAGGATGAACCATTGGCCGGCCCCCTCTACCGTCCCAACCAGCCAACTCCAGGGCGAAGGGCGGCGCAACGTGCGCACATCATAGCGCTCCAAACCGGCCAGTTGAGCCGCTCGGGCTACAGCGTCATCCAGATCCCCCTGACCATCCACCAGGCCCAGTTGTTCAGCCTGGCGTCCGGTAACCACGCGCCCGTCGGCCAGCGCCAATACCTCTGCGTAATCCAGCTGGCGCCCCTGGGCAACAGCCTCGACAAATTGATCGAAGATATCATCGACCATGCTCTGCAAAATGGCCCGCTCATCGTCGGCCAGAGGCCGCTGGGCCGAACCCAAATCCTTATAGGGCCCGCTCGTTATGGTTTCAAAATCCATCCCCAGTGTCTCATAGAGCTCCTGCAAATTGACCACTTCCATGAGTACCCCAATGCTACCGGTCAACGTAGCCGGATTGCTGATAATGGCATCGCACTGGGCTGCTATCCAGTAGCCGCCCGAGGCAGCCATGTCCGCCATCGATGCTACCACCGGTTTTCCTGCCTGCCGAAGACGGGCCACCGCCGCGCTAATCTCCTGGGCGGCGGGAGCCGTGCCGCCCGGGCTATTGATGCGCAGTACCACAGCGCCGATCTCGGGATCTTTGGCCGCGGTGCGCAGATGCTCGGCCACCGCTTCCGATCCAGTGTAGCTCTCCAAGAGTCCCCCTCCGGATTGCCCCGCCACCAGCACACCTTCCAGATGAACGACGGCAACAACACGGCGCGCGCCCCATCGGGCCGTTTCAGGAGCCGACGTGGTGAGGGCGATAAACGAACCCAGCACCAGACCCAGAACCAAAAGGGCTATCACGTGCGAACGTTCCACTAGGCCTTCCCCCTCTGTTCAAGCGCGGCGCCCACGAACCCCGCAAAAAGTGGGTGGGGCGTGCCGGGACCAGAACGAAATTCGGGATGAAACTGTGTGCCCACAAACCAGGGGTGTCCCGCCAGCTCCATGATCTCGACCAGGCCACCCTGTATCCACAGACCCGCCGGGATCAAACCGGCCCGGCTCATACCTTCTACGTACTCGTTGTTAACCTCATAACGATGCCGGTGACGCTCACAGACCGTCTCACGGCCATAGGCTTTACGGGACAGCGTACCTTCGGCCATACGGCAGGGATAACTACCCAGACGCATGCTGCCTCCCATTTCCTTTATGTCCGCTTGTCCCGGGAGAAAGTCCACCACCGGATGGGGGGTCTTGGGCGCAAATTCGGTGCTGTTGGCTCCCACCAAACCCAAGACCTCCCGGCAGAACTCTATGACCATGCACTGCATACCCATGCATATGCCGAAAAAAGGAATACCCCGAGTCCGAGCATAGGTCACAGCCTTGATCTTGCCCTCCACTCCCCGGTGGCCAAAAGCTCCGGGCACCAGAATGCCGTCGGCCTTCGCCAATAGCGACGACACCTCTTCGGTCTCTTCCAACACCTCGGCATCCAACCAATCAATGTCCACCCCCGATCCATGCTCAACTCCCGCATGAATCAGCGCTTCGTTGATGGAAAGGTATGCATCCTTTAGTTCCACGTACTTGCCCACGATGGCTATGCGAACTCTGCGACGCGGGTTGAGCACCGTGTTCACCATGCGCCGCCATGCCTCAAGATCGGCTGGCCCCGCCTCTAATTGTAGACGTTCTATCACCACCCGGTCTGCCCCTTCTTCTAGCATATCCAGAGGCACCGCATAAATAGAAGGCGAATCTGTATTGGCCAGCGCGGCCTGGCGATCCACGCTACAAAATAGGGCCACCTTATCCAGCACCTCGTCTGCCAAGGGCTTCTCACTACGACAAAAGATCAAATCGGGCTGAATACCGAGGCTGCGCAGCTCGGCCACGCTATGCTGGGTGGGCTTGGTTTTTTGCTCGCCGGACATGGCCAAATAAGGTATGAGCGTCACGTGGACAAAGAGGACATTCTGCCGCCCCACGTCCAAAGCGAACTGGCGAATGGCCTCCAAAAAGGGCAGACTCTCGATGTCTCCCACCGTACCCCCCACCTCCACCAGGATCACATCGGGATCATTTGCCTCCGCTACCCGGTGGATGCTGGCTTTGATCTCGTTGGTCACATGGGGCACGATCTGTACCGTCGCGCCGAGAAAATCGCCGCGGCGCTCTCGGTTGATGACTTCATAGTAGATGCCGCCGGTGGTCACATTATTGATGCGTCCCAGCTCTTTGCCCAAGAAACGCTCATAGTGACCCAGGTCCAGATCGGTTTCTCCGCCGTCGGCCGTGACAAAGACCTCGCCGTGCTGCAACGGATTCATGGTTCCGGCATCAACGTTGACATAAGGGTCAAATTTGAGTGCGGTCACCGTCAAACCGCGACTGCGCAAAAGCAATCCCAAGGAAGCGGCGGTAATGCCTTTGCCCAGACCCGATACGACGCCGCCGGTAACGAAGATAAATTTGCTCATACCCTGTTATCCTCTCCCCCACTTACCTCTAGAAACACGCTAATACATGCACTTGATTCTTCTGAGTCAACATAGCCTGGGAAATTTCCATTGTGCAGCCAGTATGGAACACTGCCTCTGGCCAGCGGCTGGTAAACATCCTCACCTCATCCAAGGGAAACACCAGTTGGGGCATGCGATAATGCATGGGGATGACGATGTGCGGCTCCAGCTGCTTGACCACCTCCGTAGCTTTGGCCCCATCCAGGGTATAGGCGCCGCCTACCGGGATCATGATCACATCAACCGGCCCCAACTCGGCCCGCTGATACTGGGTCAGAACATGTCCTAGATCTCCCAGGTGAGCCAGGCGAACGCCACCAAGTTCCACCACAAAGACCAGATTCTCGCCCCATCGTTCGCCGCCGGCACTATCATGGAAGGTGGATACGGCACGCACGCGGTACCGGTGGTTACGATACTCGGTGCGCTGATCGAAAACGGGAGGGGTACCGGTAAGGGCCTGCAAGGAGGAGTGGTCGAAGTGGTGGTGGCTGATGGTGACGAAGTCCGGCTCCACAGGAGGCATCAGCAACCCGATGCTCTCCTCGTAGGGGTCACTCAACCAACGGGTGCCGTCCTGGGATGTAACCAGGAAGCTAGCATGCCCGAGCCACCTGACTTTCAACAGCGAGTTGGCATGGGATTCAGGTAACAATAGACCCACGATCCTCAAGGGTAGACTTTGCTAATGGGCACGTATAGGCT
>SLSY01000222.1 GCA_007130145.1 Bacillota bacterium | reverse complement strand
TGCCGTTTGGTCAAAACCCTGTGCTGACCAGTACGTAGCGCCATGCTCAGCCCCATGCTTGAGCACGCGCAGTGAATCGGCCGCTTCGGCACGTGTGGCCCGATCCTTACGAGCAAGATGGAGGAGGACGGCCCGGAGGAGTTCATCGGCATAGCTGACCTTCTTAATGATGAGAGAGGAACGCTCCTTAGGTGAGCGTTTATCCCCAGTTGAGAGATGGTCGATGGCTGAAACAAGGCGGTTGATGTACTTGTAAGGTCTGTCCAGGTCAATCTCGATCTGTGTCGCCAGAGAGTTGAGAACCTCAGCGAAGTGGCGCTGCCAAAAGGGGTGAAGGTTCTCCTTCTCCACCCGGTTGCGGTAGGTCTTTATGCGGGCGAACCAATCTTCCACGGTCTGCGGACTGGGAATAGTCAACGTTTCTTCAAAGCGGTGCGCACCCCGGTAGGCGAAGAACAGATCGGCGATTTCGCGATCCAATGCTGTGGCCGCGCCGTTAACCAGATTCTCCCTCATGCGTTTCTCCCTCGTTCCCCCATGATAGCTCTATGTATGTGTGCTACCCCTTCGACGCAGGGTAGGTGCGTCCCTCTGTCGCGTGAGTTCATTGTGAATCGCCTCGGCATGGTATTGGCAAAAGGCCACTATGGGGAACAAATTCGGAGTCGTTTCGTCCCTAGGGTGGTAGTGGGGTGAGCGGGAGAACCCCGCTCACCGGCACATGTCTAGCTATTGTCCTGTAGCCTGGCGCACCGCCCGCTGGTGTAGAGGGCACAAGCGCTGCGTGCCGTGGGTGGTGCTGTTGAGGAAGTGAATGCAGTGATGGCCGGGGAAGCTGTTGTTCAGGGAGCCGCCCCCGTGGGGCATACCGTTCATGCTGGCGGCAATGCGGTAGCCCTCGACTTCAACGATGATGGGACGGCGGCTCCAACTCCAGCTTCCTCCGTAGATGCGGCGCAGAATGTCCGTATCTTGCCGGGTGAGAGGCTCTACGTCGGCATGAGCCCAACCCCCGCGGCGGTAGGTCATGAAGGATAGTCCCGTCCATACATCAATGATGCGGGCGGTGCTGTGGCGGGGAAAGATGCGGTCCACTTGCGCCCAGGGAATCGCTTGCGCTCCCGTCTGGGTCCTAGCGCTGGTCCCTACGGGGAGGCGCAGGACCATACCTGGGTGCAGCCGGTCGCTGGAGAGGTTGTTTGCTGCTCTGAGCGCATTAACCGTTGTCGCGTAACGCTGGGCAATGAGGAACAAGCTGTCGCCGCTGCGCACAGTGTACGTTGCACTGGTGCTGCCATCTGAGGCCGGAACGGTGAGACGGGCCCCTACGGGCAGGTTGAAGGCACTATACTGAGGATTGGCGGCCATAAGTACCGATGCGGTAATTCCGTAAAGATGGGCCACATCAAAGAAGGTGTCGCCCCTTCTTACCGTATGCACTGGGTTGGAGGCCACGTTCAATAGGGTTCCAACCTGTAGTTGATGAGGGTTGGAGATCCCATTCTGCTGGACGAGTTGATCGACGCTGACGGAGTAATGCTGAGCGAGCCGGTACAGTGTGTCGCCTGAGACCACCCTGTGGGTGGCGGCCAAAGCTACTGGGCTCACTGCTGCCATCATGACGATGATGGTCATGCAGCCGACCACAGCACGCCCGTGGCCAAGATGCATTCGAATCCCTCCTTATCGCCTTTGGTACAGTTATGTAAATCAGGCAATTCTATGTGCAAAAGTACGCCTCCTGCTGCTAGAGAGTGGTAATGTCTGGTAGCTAAGGGAGGAGAAGGGGGCAAGAGGCGCAGGTAAGAGGAGAATGCAAGAGCCGCTGCCATTTTTGGTGCCGACGTCCGTCATGCGGGTGCAACACGATGAGAGCTATTCTTTTGGTTCACCGTACAACGATCGGGCGATGTGTCGCCCCCGGGGTGTTTGTGCTAAACCTCCGCCGGCGGTTTCCTTCAACTCCGCAGGGAGACTGCGGCCCACCGAATCCATGGCGCCGATGACTTCATCAACGGGTATGGCGCTGGTAATTCCGGCCAGGGCCATTTCTGCTGCTCCCAACGAGAGAAGGGCGCAAAGGGCATTTCTTTTGATGCAGGGTATTTCCACCAATCCCGCGACCGGATCGCAGGCAAGACCCAGCGTGTTCTTCAGGGCCATGGCGCTGGCTTCCAACGCCGCGTCAGGAGAGCCGCCCACCAATTCTACCACGGCGGCAGCGGCCATGGCGGCGGCCGAGCCGCACTCTGCCTGGCAACCGCCCTGGGCACCGCTTAGGGTGGCGTTTTGACCTATGACCTGACCCACGGCGGCGGCGGCAAAGAGGGCTTGGACCATCTGTTCCCTTGTGTAGTCACCGGAGCGGGCCACGGCGAAAAGAACACCGGGTACGATGCCGCAAGACCCGGCGGTGGGGGCTGCCACAATTCTGCCCATGGAGGCATTGACTTCCATGGTGGCCAGAGCATACACCATCGCCTGGTGGGCCATGGTTCCTAGCAAGCGAGGATTCTGGCGGCTCAGTCGTTGGGCGTCACCACCGCTTTGCCCGCTAACAGAAGGAAGCGGTGTGTCAAGGCCTTTATCAATGGCGGCCTCCATGGTATCCAGATGTATCATCATTTGCTTGATGGCCGTCTCCGGCGTACAGAAACTGGACTCGGCTTCGTAGAGGACTGCCATCTGACCTAGGGTGTGTCCCTGAGCCTTGGCTTCATGAAGCAATTCGCTAAGAGAATCCATGTTCTACCCTACTCCTCCCCGTAGTCCTTCAACGACTGTTAGCTTCTTTATGTCCGGCTGAGCTCTGAGCTTCTCAAGGGCACATTCAGGCAGGGGTGCATCCAGTTCGATGCACATGATGACAGATTTGCCCCGGCGCATGCGAGAAACAGCCATGTTGCCGATGTTGGCGTCGGCTTCACTGATCAGATTCGTCACAGAGGTGAGAACGCCGACGCGGTCCTGGGAGTGAATGACCAGTGTGTACTCGTCTCCGAGCAGCCGAACCGGAAACCCGTCTAGCTCATAAATCTCAACCTTCCCTCCCCCCAGGGAAGCCCCCATAACATTCACGGCATCCTGAGCGTTAAAGAGCTCAATGCGGACCAAGTTGGGGTGAATGAGACCTTCCGGACGCGGCTCGGAGACGATTTCGACAGCAAGTTCAGCCTCCTTGGCCAAGCTGGCAGCATGACGCAGTCGTTCATCATCGGGGGCCAAACCCAGACTGCCCGCGGTCAGGGCCAAATCGGTGCCATGTCCACGGTAAGTGCTGGCCAGTGACCCGTAAAGGGTAAAACGAGCCCGGCGCGGCGGCCCCTGCAGCAGGCGCCGGGCCAGGTTAGCCAAACGGGCGGCCCCGGCCGTGTGCGAGCTGCTCGGGCCGATCATGGCCGGTCCTACCACGTCGAATACACTCAAGTGCTTATGGGTGCGCAAAGGTCACCACACCTCCTTCTTGATACACGTGACACCTTCTGAGCTTTTGCCTCTCATGGCGAACGGGTCAGGTTCTGGCGCCGGCATAGCGCGAGGACAAAGCCAGCGGAGAAGGCCCCCGTGATCAGAGTGTAGGCTAGTGTGACCACGGTAAATAACGATATCTCACCGGAAACAACCCAGCCGGTTAATTCGGCACTAACAGGGAGCGCAAAGAGGGGATACAGGTGAGCTGAATCCAACAAAGGGCGCCAGGGTTGAACGGAGGTGACAGAATCTACCACAAATACGGCCAGCAGCACTAACATCAGGCTGTTGCCCAGCAAGAAAGCCCCAACCTTGTTCATATCCAATTTCGAGAACACGGTGCCGACAAAGGCCCAGTAGACCAAGAAGACGCCGCCTATAATGGGAAATGCTCTTGACCATAATAGTTCAATCACCGCAGTCTGGGCAGCCATTTGGGAGAGCATGAGCGGCAATACGATTAGCAAAGGGGCCCATCTTTGCAATACCAACACCTCACTTGACCATTTCTTGTTTCATTGTAGCACAAGACAACGCCAGCGCAAAAGCGGCAAGGCATGGGACTGGTGCGGGAACACAACGAGGGCAGAGACGATGATCCCATCATGAAGTGGTTGGGGGCTGGGCCCCGGTGTGGTGCTGGCCCTGATGTTGCTGCGGCCAAGGACATGGGGGCTTGTGACTTGCCCTCATGGGCTCGGCTTGGCGCAAAGTGATCAAGCCATCTATGACTCGCTCCAACGTCTCAACTGGCTTCCTTGCTTTTTGGGATGTCCAATGCAACCGCGGTGACGGAGCGCTGCTTCACCTCGGGGGGTCTGCGAAACGTTCGAACATGAACTGTGCTCTTGGTACGGCGGGAGACTTTGACGGCTCAAACTCCGAAACCACGACCCCTCCTCCTTGCTCTGGGCAGGATAACACTGCCTGCTTGAGAAATACTCGTCAAGAGCATAAGAGACAAGGGGAGTACCTGTATGCGTTTTGCCGAGCAAGCCATGAATTCGGAGCACCCGCAATGGGATCAAGCTGTGGCTCGTCCCCGTATACTCTACGAGCGACCCGAAGACATGCGTAGCCCTTTTGAACGGGATTACACCCGTCTGTTGCATTCCACCGCGTACCGGCGTTTGAAGCATAAGACGCAGGTGTTTTTCGCATCGGCCAATGATCATGTTTGCACACGCATGGAGCATGTGCAGCTGGTGGCATCGGTAAGTCACAGTTTGTGCAAACAGATGGGTCTGAATACCGAACTGGCCCGGGCCATAGCCTTAGGACATGACCTGGGGCATGCTCCGTTTGGTCATCATGGCGAACGCGTGCTGGCTGACGTGGCGAGAGAGTCACTGGACCGCCCGTTTTGGCACGAGCAGAATAGTCTTCGCTTTGTCGATGCACTGGAGACACTCCCCGATCCTGACGGTCGCGAGCGTAATCTTGACCTCACCTATGCCGTGCGGGATGGTATCATCACCCATTGCGGTGAAGTGACCCACAAGCGCCTTTATCCCCGTAGTGAAGCTGTTGACCTTGACCAGCTGAGCAAGGCGGGTGAGATAGCACCGTTTACCTGGGAAGGATGCATTGTCAGGGTGGCCGATACCATATCCTATCTGGGCCGCGATATTGAGGATGCCTATCGTTTGGGTTTGATTGGTCGCTCCCAGCTGCGATGGCTCATCGCTTTGGTGCGAGAAAGTGGCCACGGCTCGCAGAGGTTGAACAATGGGTTGTTTATGCACCAGCTGATGCTGGACTTAGTGAAATGTAGCTGTCCGAGTGAAGGGATACGCATCAGTTCTAAATACTATGGCCTGGTGGTGGCGCTCAAGGAGTTTAGTCGCGTACACATCTACGATCATTATCGCTTGCGTGCCTACCAAGAATATGCGACGCTGGTGATACGGACGATCTATACGCATCTGGCTGGCGAGTACGTTTCAGTAAACATTATCGGGCGGCTACGGGAGCGCCTGCGCCCTTATCCGCTGTTAACCCGGCATTTCACCAAATGGTTGCTGACGTATTCAAGCGAGAGACCCAATTGGGGTCGTTTTAAACGGTTTGACAACCGGATGGTCTACGATTTGAAGAGAACAGAGGACTACAAGCAGGCTATCATCGATTTTATCTCGGGGATGACGGATCAGTTTGCCATCCGCGTCTTCACCGAGTTGACCAGCCTGCAGATGGAAGCCAGCCCGCTCACCCCCTAAGAGAAGAAGTTAGGGGACGGGTGGGAGGTAGAAGGCATCCGGTGTTTGAATGTAGACTATATCTCCCAGAGGCCATTTCTGTTGGAAGAACTGGGGCTCACTCGCACCCACAGGGCCTAGCATCAAGCGCTGGGAGTTGTGGGGGACAGAAAAGTAATAGAGGTAGGGAGCTATCCACCACCGGTAGAAGTAACCTTGTAGCGGCCCGATTCCGATCAGCTCCAAGCCCGCCTTGCGTGTTGACAGCGCGTGTTGAAACTCCACCGCATTGAGCGGAAGCCCCTCAAGAACGGGGATTACGTTCCATTGCCCGTCTATGAATACCCACTTGCCCATATCGGTAAGATAGGCTTCGGCGACAACGTGACCTGCGCCTGAAGAGCGCGTCTCAACATCGTGAGTCATCAAACTCACGGTGCGAGCGGGTATGTCCAGAGCCTGCAAACAGCCTGCGATGACCAATGCGTATTCGGTGCAGCGAAAGCGTTCGCCCCCAGCCACTTGCTCCAGAATATAAATGGGATCAGAATACTCCGGTTGATTGCTCCCATCGTGCCTCCAGAGCCCATGTACCCAGGTGCTAATAGCCCTAACCCGGTCAAAATCACTGGTGGCACCGGCAATGATATCGTCCAGCACAAACTCTGTGCGCAGTCTCTCCAGATACTCAGGGCTGTGGTTTGTGCTCCTCTGGGGGGTGATGGACTCATTGGTCTCTTGCAGAAAGTCCAGCTGGGCGGCACGTCTGGGCATGGTGATGGCATAGGCGGTGACAACAGCCGCCACAGCTAAGATGACGATGAGAACCGTGGCCTTGGCCCAGAACACGTTCCTTCTGGACAACGGATATCACTCCTATCCCGGATGCAGCTTCAGCACAAAGCGTCTCTTTGGGATTTCTCCATGTCCAGGTGATCTCCTTGTCGCCGACGTCCGCGCCTTGCTGCCTGGCGAACCCGGCTTGACAGGTCAAGTGCATGGGCATCATCACTGCCAATGTCCGTCTCGTGGGCAGCGCGAGGATCCGTGTGACGTCAAGGCGCGATGGGCTCGGCTGGGGCTCCACCTCATCCAGTTATGAGGGCGTGGGGGAGCCCGCCCGTGCCGCTGATTTGAAGGTGGAGCGCCATAAGAGTTGGTTACAAGCGTCGCGTTGGCTGTGTTATAGTATAGAAGAAATGAAGAAATGCGGTGCTGCGAAGGGGGAGCTGCAGCCATGGATCAACTAGATCAATATCTGGACAGGCTGGATCGGGCATTCATGCGCATGGGCAGGCGGCATGCGATGGCTTTGGCCGATACGGGTCTCACAGGCGGCCAGTTCATGATGCTGCGCATCTTGGCCCACAGCGGGCCTCTGCATCCATCTTCTTTGGCCCATGAGTTTGCCGTTACCTTGGCATCCATCACCGCTGCGGTCAAGCGTCTGGTAAGGGATGGTTTGGTAAAAAGGTATGAAGATCAAAATAACCGCCGCTATGTCATCATCGAGATGACAAAGAAGGGGCATGAAGTGCTCAAACAGGCAGAGAGCCGGCGCCGCGATATCATGCGAGAGATGTTCAGCCGTGCAACGCTAAAGGAACTATCGGAACTGACCGAACTGGTGGAGCGACTGGCTGAGTGAAAAAGAGACGTCCGGACCCTAGCAGGGTGTGTGAACAAGGGTGACTATCTTGCACGAAGACGGGGCCCACATGTCGAATGATGCCAGCATGAAGAAGTTTAGAGAATACAGCCAAGACCAGTTTTCATTGATCCCTCCCTCACTGCCGGACTGGGTGCCGGATCCGGTTCGAACACGACTTTCTTTCGAAAGAATAACTAACACGGGCTGCTAGACGAGGAACTGCTCGGCTACTTCAGTCTGCTGGAACTGGCGTCGGTGCGAGCACCTACCTTGGGCCTGGCCATTGAGCGGGACCGGCAGACAGCAGACCTTAGAGGTCGGAATGGATAGGAGCGAGGTCACTGACGTGGGAAGGGATGTTCTGCTGCCGGAGGACGGCACGGTCCTCGATGTCGGCGGCACGTATGTTCTTCCGGGTCATATTGATTCCTGCACTCATCTCGGGGTGTGCGAGGAGGGAGGGCGAGCATATGGAACTGCAGGTAGTTACCATCTCCGTACGATCCCTGGAGCGTTCCCGGCGTTTCTACGAAGAGATCCTTGAGTTTGAGCCGGAGATCTTCTACGAGGCCACCCGCTGGCAGTCTTACCGGCTGGATGGAAGGGGCGGCTTCGGCATCGCCGAGACGCCGGATTTGGAACGCACTGAGAACGCGGACATCATCAACTTCTCCGTCGATGACGTGGGAGGCCTGTGGCATCGGGTCCGCCACCACGTCGATGTCGAGGAGGAGCTGGCGATGGCTCCCTGGGGGACGTACAAGTTCGTGATCCGGGATCCCGACGGCTTCCGGCTCGGATTCGTCGGGGAGCCGCGGGGATAGTTCGGGTTAGCTTCTGTCCCCGTGCATCCTTATGGACACTTGCAGCGGTCTCACTGCAGTGTGACAGGGGCTGTGAGGGGGGCCCCCCCCGTACCTTCGGGCACGCTCACTGCGATATGATGGCCGGAAGGTGGTGTTATGGGCCTGCAGAGTACCCCCAGACCCTCCTCTTTTCAGGCCCGATTTCGGTTAGCGACATGGGTGATACTACGAGGAGCCTTGTTAGGGGCCCGTCCGGTCCAATCCCCGGGATGGGCGGGAATCAGATACTAAGCAAAAGCTACTCACAGCTGTGTCAGCGACTATGATCCCACCATCTCGGAGATGCCATACTGGACCGCCTTCTGCACAGCTCACATCGGCTTGTTATGAAGGGGAATCTAGGCGAGAAGCCACCAAAGAGTACAATGGTCATGACGGGACCCTGACGGCAACACACGATGGCATCACAGAGCGGCTGGGAAGATCTCAGAACTGTTGCACACCCGCTATGGTTCCCGGTCCCCGGTCAGGGTATGAAGCTAGGCTTCGTCGGTTGGACGCGAATGTCCATATTCCAGCTCCAGGGCAGCATGCTTCCACGAAAGGTCACGTTCATCGACGTGCCATAGGAGAGACGAGAACCAGCCTGAAACCGTTACTCCAGGTTCATTGTCCCAGGGATACCCTGAAAACCGCAAAACAAAGACCGATTACTACCTTATCGCCCGTGAATCACTGTCCATGATAGGAGGAGAGATGGACTATGAAGAAGGATTTTTCCGAAATGCCACATACATTCAAAGAGGTCTGGCCCGGCGAGTTTGAGGGGTTTTCGTGGCATGACTTCCTGACAGCCATTCCGTCCGTGTTGCTCGTAATCACATCCTACAAGTCCAATGGAAAAGCCAATGCGTGTTTGCAGTCCTGGTCAACATTCGTTGGAGACAAGGGCGAGTTCATCTGCATTATTGGATCAGTGTCCAGGACAGGTCATCTGTACCGGACTCTGAGGGAAACCGGATGCTGCGTCCTCAATTTCCCATCCAGAGATGTGTTTGACAAGTGTCTGCAAACAGTAGAACACAACGATTTCCATGATGATGAGATCACTATGTCAGGTTTGACTGCAGAAGAGGCGGTTTCTGTGAGTTCGCCGCGAATCAAGGAGTGTTTCCTGAATATCGAGTGTGAATACTTGTGGGAACATGAGCATTTTGAAAACAGTCGTGATGTGACAGTGGCACTCAGGGCAAAGCATATCTGCATGGACATGGATAAGTGTGACGAAAACGGTGTTGGACGATATGGGAAGAGCGGATATATGTACAACATTCATTCACCAAGGAATCCCGATACGGGAGAAGTCACTCCGGATTGCTTTGGAGCATTGGAGAAGTACCGATGAGCTGTAAACACGCACGATCTTTTGTGCCAACCTGATCACTGCGGGAACGGTCTGGATTGCCAACACTGGGCAGGGTGGCAATGACCAAGACTTCGAGGGCTGCGTTGGCTGTGGTGCGGAGGTTGTCGGTTCTGTAACGGCACGCAACGGTCGCTGACGGTCGTTCTGTTGGATGTAGGACGGGTTGCCTGATATCTCTGGGTGTGTTTACGAAACGCCCCTGAACTGTTCAAAGCGGACCTCTGTTATGTTGTATGGGACGAGGGAAACCAGTAGTGTGATGAGTGATAGACAGAAATAGCAAATCCCATTCGTGCCACCCATCATCACGGCGCCGGCGATTTCTCCCATCAGTTGAAAGAACAACGATCCCACCTAGTGCCAAGCCCTTAGTTCAACTGGACGTATCGGTAATGCTAAGGCCGGCATGCGACAGTTCATCGGCTATAATGGTGTGGCCGGGGAACACCCCAGACATGGGGGTGAAAGGGCTCCTCTAGCGGTGACCTAACTGGCAGGAGGTCTTGCACCAATGGCTGATAAGCACATTTACCCGGCCGTTTTCGATCCAAACGAGTTTTTACGGTCACCTTTCCAGACCTTCCCGGGTGTATCACGGAAGGAGATACCTGGAAGATACCCTGAGTATGGTGTTGCTGGCAGTAACAACCAACCAGTGCTGGTGCTCGTTTCCATTCCCATGAGTTTATGGTTACTCGGCCATGTTCTCTCTTGGTTTGGAAATGCCGGGTTTTTGTGGTTGAGTTTCGGTAGGTGAATGCAGTACTTCAATCCAGAAGATTTGACAAAGACTTGCTTTACACCATCCCCCTTGGGTCAATCGCTTGTTCGATTTCTTCTGTAATTAGTTCCTTCTCCTCTAGCACTTGCTTGATGGTTTTGCTCTCTTGGTCCGCCTTCATTCCGATTTCTGAGGCAATAGCGTAACCTAGTTTGGGACTCAAGCCCGTCACCAAAGAGAGACTTGCTTCCATCCACTTGGCACACTTCTCTTCGTTGGCTTGAATGCCGCTAATACACGTGGTGGTCAGTGTCTCAATGGCCTTGGTAAGTATCGCAATGGAGTGCAAAAACGTATGGGCAATCAGGGGCGTCATCACATTGATCTCAAGCTGGCTTGCCATGGCGGCCGTGGCAATGGCGGTTTCATATCCGATGATCTGACAGCAGACCATATGGGTCATTTCCAAAATGGCCGGATTGACTTTGCCAGGCATGACCGTTGAGCCCGGTTGCACCGAGGGGAGCGTGATTTCGGCCAGGCCCGTTCTCGGCCCAGAACTGAGCAGGCGGAGGTCGCTGGTTATCTTAATCAGGTGGATTGCCAACGCCTTTAGGGTAAGCATGCAGCGGAGTGGTTCACTCATATTCTGCATAAAGGCAAAGATGTCTGCGGGTTCCCGGAAGGGTAGGTTCGTGCGCCGGGCAACCTCTTGGATGACTTTGGGAGTATAGCCAGATTGCAGATTGGTCTTGGTACCGATGGCTGTTCCTCCCAGGCCCAGCTCATGCAGTCGATCCAGATCCTTTTCAAGCGTTCCAATAACAGCGCCGATGGTATTGGCATACCCGGAGAATTCCTGGCCCAGACGCATGGGGACCCCGTCATGTAAGTGGGTGCGTCCTGCCTTGAGCACGGGCATGAATTCACCGGCTTTCTTCTGTAGTTCTTGTTGTAAGTGAATGAGCGCAGGGAGTAAGTTTTGGGTGATAGTCTCCACCCCAGCAATGTTCAAGGCGGAAGGAAAGGTATCGTTGCTTGATTGGGACATATTCACATGATCATTGGGATGAACGTTCTGGGAATTCTCCAGGATCTCCGAAGCACGCTTGGCAATCACTTCATTCGCATTCATGTTCTGTGATGTGCCTGCTCCCGCCTGGTAGACGTCAACGACAAATTGACTGTCCCATTTGCCTTCGGTCACTTCTTCTGCTGCTTGAATGATGGCTGGCCCCATTTCCGGGGACAACGAACCCAATTCCATATTTGCTGTGGCAGCAGAGGCTTTGATGAGCCCTTGTGCTCTGATAAAGGCCCGGGGCAAGCGCAGTCCGCTGATGGGGAAGTTTTCGACAGCCCGTTGGGTTTGCGGACCAAAGCCAGCCGATGAGGGGACCATGATGTTGCCCAGGGGGTCATGTTCTAAACGATATGGGTTTTCAGAATTCATCTAACTCTCCTTTTTCATCGCCGAGTGGTGTTTTGTCTCTTTAGTATTACCGCTACGCGCTGGAGAAATTAGGAGACTTTCAAGGAAGCCAAGGGTAATGGGGGAAAGCCTTGCCAGTCATGAACCTCTCTTTCTCTGCAGCGGGTGGGAAGGATGTTCGACAGCCTGATGCAACGCCTGGAGGGGACGTTAGCGCACTACGCCGAGGAGGTGGACCGGCTCCGTGACACCTTTTCGGAACCACGGATCCAAGTCGGGGTGAGACGCATGGTGAAAGGGGCCGTTGAGTATACCATGGGACCCCAACCAGGCACACGCCAGCCCGGGAGAGGGGCCGCAGCAGCTCGGGAGGGCTGTCTTGGCTGATGCGGAGGCTGGGCGAAGGAGGCATGCCGGACACCTAAGAATCATCAAGAACCTGGGGAAGTGGCTCCTCAAGCCACATCTATTTGACAGACACCTACCAATACGTCACAATATACTGTGAATAGTCGCGGAATAACTCGTCCGTCTGGAGGAATGAAGAAGGTGATTCCATGCCATCATCTATTGCGGCAGATGCGTATGTCGTTTCGGAGCTGACCAAGGTCTACCAGCCGGGGGGAATCAGGGCTAACGAGGGTATTAGTTTGAATATCAAAGCGGGAGAGATATTCGGCCTGTTCGGCCCCAACGGTGCCGGAAAAACCACCCTGGTCAAGCAGATGGCTGGTCTAATCAAACCAAACTCGGGTGACATTCGTCTCTTGGGACACGATGTGGTGGCCTCGCCGCATCTAGTGCCCCACTTTGTCTCTTATTACGGCCAGAAGATCCTAGCGCTTCGCGCCCACAAAGTGCGTGAGGTGCTCTTGCATACGGCAGTGTTGCGAGGTCTGCCGGTATCTGAGGCCTGCAAAGTGGTGGCAGAACTGCTGGAGTGGTTCGAACTGACCTCGATCGCCGACCGTATCATGCTGAGACTCTCCGGTGGCCAGCAACGTCAGACTGCTTTGCTGGCCAGTCTGGCCGGGCCGCGGCCAGTGCTGATCCTGGATGAACCCACCAACGAGCTTGATCCGGCCGTACGCCGCCGGGTCTGGGAGTACCTCTGGGCGCGCAACCAGGAGCAGGGGACTACCATCATCCTGGTGACCCATAACGTGCTGGAAGCCGAACAGGTGGTGGAGAGGGTGGCCATCGTTGATGGCGGCCTCCTGGTGGCGATAGGGACACCGGGCCAGTTGAAAGCGGAGGTTGATGCCTCAGTGCGGGTGGAGGTGCGGCTACGGCCTACGACCGATACGGCCTGTGAACAGCTACTTGCCTCGCTACCGGGAAGCGTGCGCTTGCGTGAGGGCTTATATCGGGTTACGGCCCCGCGAGAGCGGGCCGATGACCTGTTTCGCACTGTGGTCGGGCAGGTGGGTATAGAGGCACTGGACGATTTTCGCCTGGTTACCCCGAGCATGGAGGATGTCTACCTGCGTTACACCGGTACGAGTGGGTCCGCAAACCCCCGCGAAGAGGTGGTATCATGAGGAAGCAATGCCGCGACTTCTACTGGTTGCTGATGGGAGAATTTTACATCCTGAGACTCATGTGGTTTTGGTACTTGATCCAGATGGCCTTGGCGCCAGTGTTGCAAATGTTCCTCCTTTATATGTACGGTGGAAGGGGTAATCCCGAGGCCACGCTCTTTGCAGTCACCGGTAGCCTGGCCGTCGGGCTCTCCTCAGCAGCTATGTTGACTCTGGGGCAGGCGATTGGGTCGCTCAAGGATCAGAATGCGTTCGAGCACTATGCCACCTTGCCCATCTCTCGGCTCACATTTCTCCTGGCCATGACTACCCGCGCCATGATCTTCAGTCTACCGTCATTCGTCACCATCCTGGTGGTGGGCACGACCGTGCTACGCCTGCCTTTGGCGCCCAACCCATTGGTGGTGCCGGTGGTGCTCCTGGCTGGCTACTCGCTGGCGGCCCTGGGGGCTTTTGTTGGCTTCTTCAGTCCTACCGGTCAGGTGGCGGGTTTGGCCACCCAGGTGCTGGCGGGCATGATGACAACCCTGGCCCCGGTCTTTGTGACCTTGGAGCAGTTGCCTGCCTTTCTTCGCCTTACTTCCATCTTCGTGCCTACTACTTATGTGGCCCGCGCCTTGCGCGCGGGGCTCACTGGTCCGGTAACGAGCGAACTCTGGTCCGACATGGCCATCTTGGCTGCCTTCACTTGTGGCTCCTTGTGGCTAGTAAGCGGCAAATTGGACTGGCGTGCCCAACGCTGACCCTTCCCCCCGGGTCCATCTGTCCCCCGGGCTATGAATGCAGCTGCTGATCCGAACTTGGGCATTCCAGCGGACGGCGCAACGTGCCAGTTGCTTCGGGAATGGGTACAACGCAAAGCCTCGGTTCGGAGGCCCCTTGACGGGTCGAAGCAGGCAGTGTGACACAAGTTATTGTCATAATGCCAAAATGGGTGTATTCACAAAACAACGTTTTCCCTGCCCGATGCGGATCTGCATGCCGGGTAGCGTGAGTAGACGAGGGCTAACTGCCCCCGTCTACTCGATCATATGTGCTATCCCTGGGGAGGGATGATGTCCTCACTGCCCCGGGTGCGAATCACCGGCAGGAAATCCAGCCAGGAGCCAGAGCGGCCTAACTCTTCAATCTGCCTTCGCAAGATTTCGGCGTGACCTCTTTCCATGGAGGCCAGTCCGAGCCAGATGGCTTTCTGGCTTTCATCATCGCTGCGCTCTGCCTCTTGCGTATAGATCTGATGGGCCTTTTCCTCTTCTTCAAGGGCTAGTGTCAGAGCATCCCGCTGCTTTTTGGCTGACACCTTGGTCACGCCGATTTGGGCCACCTTATCGATAAGCCGGTCCCAGGTTTCGACGTCCAGCGGAGGGGACGCCTTCTTCCCTTCCTGCATTTGACGCAGGGTGTGAAAGTGGGTCAGTTCATCCTTGGCCAAGTGAATGAACATATCCTTGGCACCCATATCACGAACCTCGTTGGCCAGACGCAAATATCGCTCCAGAGCCGCCAGTTCAGATTCCATCGCCAGTTGGGTAACATTCTTCGTTTTCATACAGACCCTCCATTTCTATGGTCCAACAATACCATGCTGCGTTGGTCTTGATAGGCCTAGACCAGGGGGAAGCCCGCTGCTTGCCAGGCCTGTGTTCCTCCGATAACATTCACAACGTGTTCGAAGCCACGCTGCTTGAGAAGGCTTGCTGCTACGACAGAGCGATTGCCACTGTTACAGATCAAAGCCACAGGCTTTTGCGGATCCCATTCCTCGTAGCGATGGCGCACATCTGGTGCTACTGCAT
>SLSY01000080.1 GCA_007130145.1 Bacillota bacterium | reverse complement strand
CAGGTGGTAGTGGACCACAACGGTGACTTGCTCGAAGACAAGGATCTGGATCGAGCTCTGGAGGACGGGGACATTCTCCGAATTCTACCCATGGTAGCCGGAGGTTGATCTGGCGTCAGAAAATCAAACGCACCCCCCCGCACAGAACGGCGGGGGGATGCTGTCATTACCTACGTCTATGGCTTTTCGCACGAATCCGCGCCGTGCCATCCCACCAAGACCACGCTAGCAAGGCTGTTCGTATCGTAACTGAGAATATTCATGATGATCCCATCTTGAATGCTCCCTGCTTTTGCCTCAGAGAGGCCGTCCTCCGATAGGTGGTAAAGGGAATAATCCCGACTCGCTACAGGGCCGACCGGTCGGGAAGCGAATCTGATCCAGACTTCCACCGGTAGCTTGGCCCCTACCTCTTCCATCATGCCTGACACCCCGCCGGCCGAGGCCACGCGGGCAAATAACTCGTAGGCTCGCGCGTGGGTAAAGCGATGAGGATTATGATGGACGACGCTCTCGAGAACGAGGTTCTGCCCAGAGTTTTCCAGGCTGACGAGATAGACTTGACCGCCCGCGATCAGGTTGATGCCGAGATGAGAGAGGGTTGCATCACGAGCCACATTCATCTTAGCCATGCCGACGGTGAAATCTGCCCTGTGATAGTCCAATGCCTCTGCTGCCCGGTCTAGCATCTGGTCAAGATCAAGGTCATAAACGGTATTGACCTCATAGCCCAGATCTACCTGTTTCTTTTCGCCGCATGCTGTCAAGGCGAAAGCCAAACATAGTAAAACAACTCCCGTGAAAGAAGTGGGTTTGTGGCGCCATGTCTTCAAGCGAAACCCTCCCCTAATTGAAACTCACCTAGCTTGTCAAGGGATGACATTGTCGTTCATTATCGCAATTGTAGCACAAAAGCATTTGGGGGTGCAAGGCTGGTGGGATGGCGGTGGTTTCGCTCATTAGTGGCGGCCTGGTCTAGCGGAAGAGGCCCTACTCATCCTTGCGGCCGAGCAAACGTCATCCTTCTTGAGCCCCGGTTGAGAACTCGGGGCGCAGGATCTCTCGCACCGGGCTCGCATTGTGTTGCAGGATTATCGCCAAGTCCCTTGCAATATGCAGTATGATGCCCTGGTGAGTGTGGGAATGTTTTAGTCAGAATGCTTCCGCAGTATTTTGCCATCACTTTTTTGTTGCTGCCGCCAGGTGGGCGGTTTCTTAATCATGGCATCAGTCTGGGACTGCCCGGTGATAAGAAACGGAAAGGGCGGTCGTTCAGCGATGCCTATGTCTTTCCGGATGGAGAACTTGTGCCCATCTCTACAACCCTGAGAGTTGCCGAAGAGGCCGGGTTTGAAGTCAGGGACGTAGAGAGCTTACGTGAGCACTATGCTCTCACCTTACGCCACTGGGTCAGGCGGATTGAAGAACGATATGAACAGGCAAGATAGCATGTTGACGAGAGGACATACCGGGTTTGGCGCCTCTTTATGGCCGGTGGTGCTCACAGCTTCACCTGCGGGTTCATGAACGTTCATCAGTCCTTGTTGGTCAAACCGGGTGAAGATGGGTGCTCCAACCTGCCTTTGACTCGCTCGGATTCGTACGAGTAGTCTCGGCATGTAATGCGATCTGCCTTCACTTTCGCCGCAATCCAAGACCTCATCTAGCTCGGGTGGCTCATTCCTAATCCACCTGCAATGAATTGTCAGGTTGGGTGTTGGTCTGCTACACCTCTGTGTGTATAATAGAGATGATGTGAAATGGATGGCAGACGTGGAATGGGGGAGGACGGCACCGGGTGGAGGTTCAAGCCCCCGGCATGTCTTATCCGGGCAGGATACAACTCTCAGAGACGATTCTTCTGGTGTCATATTTGCGAGGGGGTATGTGCATGAAGATTGCTTGGCTTTCCGGGGGAACCTTTTGGGGGATCCTCCTCATCGTCATAGGTGGCTTACTGGTGCTCAGAACAGCATTTAATCTTCAGATTCCGATTGTTCGGACGGTCATCGGGGTCATCCTTATCTATCTTGGCATTAGCGTCCTGGTGGGTGGCAGCTACGATGGACTCAGGGGCGAGGAGCGAATTGCGTTTGAGGAAAGAACCATCGTCGCGGTGCCGGCGCAGCGCAATTACACGATTCTTTTCTCCCGCGGTACCATCGATTTCACCCCCTTGGCTGGGCAGCAAGAGGGGCACTATGAGGTGGACGTTGTGTTTAGCAATGGAACTCTCGTTTTAGACAAGAACACCCCAACTGAGGTGCGAGTGAGCGCTGCCTTTGCTTCCACTGATCTTCCCACCGGGCAAAGCGTGGTACTGGGCGACACCTCGTTTACTATCGGTCCAGACGATGCAGCGCGTCGTATGGTAATCAAGGCCAGCGTAGTCTTTGGTTCCTTGCGGGTGATCCTAAGATGAAGCGACATCGTTAGGGAGACAAATGCACCGTATACCCTTATTGTGCGGTTCTTCCGGAAATATCCGAAGGAGTTCCTTTTTTTGAAATAAATGTTCATTAAGGGCTGAATGCCTGTTGCGCATAGCAAAAGGTTATGGTACACTTATAGACAGTAGCATAAAGCTATTCATATGGTAGATGAGGCGGGTTGCTTCAAGCGACAAAGGCAAACGTATCGAGAGGTACGGGCGCAAAGCCACGGGTCTTTACTCCACAGGGAGGAGACAGCCGGGCTGCCGAAAGGAAACGAACCGCTTTTTCGTATCCACTCCCTGTCGTAGGGAGCGGCCTCCTCTTACCATAGAAGGAGGACTGTTCCTATGACACGACGATTCTCATGGCTGGTATGGGTCTTAGTTGCCAATCTGGTATTGGCCGTTGGAGCGGTTGGAGCCGAAACGGCATGGGAACCACAGTGGCTGCTCCGGACGGAGTTGCAACTACAAAACATTGGAACCACCACTATGAACCGGGCCATTGTTGAAATGCCTCTCATCGTTGAAGACAGTGCGTACGGTCTCGTTGTGTCCGAGCAGTTTAATGCCCAGTTGCAGGATATCGTGGTCCTTGATTGCGGGACCCGAAAAGGGATCTTTCGCATTGGAACCCTGAAACCGGGTGAGAGTTTCACCATTCGCTTAGAGTACTTCATTGATCCTGACGCGAGTTTGCTCGTTGACGGTGATGAGGTTGTGCTTCCTTCTCTTCCTCCCCCTGATTCGGCCATTCTAGACATGGCGCTGGAGGTCGCCGGCGATGTTGAGGGCGATGAGAACAGATTTGCCGCGCTGCAACGTTTCACCTACCAGCATATGTCTTATTCCCTCGATTCGGAGTGGAGAAATGGTGGTGCACTGCAGGCACTCCATCAGGCCGAAGGGGTATGCGAGGACTACGCAGAGCTCTTGGTAGCTCTGGCCAATGCGTTGGACATTCCCAGCCGTACCGTCTATGGATATGTTTTCACACCCCGGTCGGAACGGTGGATTCGACATGCCTGGGTTGAGTATCTTTCCGAGGATGGGTACTGGCAAGGCACCGATCCTACCTTCTCGGCGCAGGTGGGACTGAATGAGGCGGTAAAATACCTCGGCCAAGGCTATTCCAACTTATCAGCACGGGTGCGCTTTGTCGGCGGACGCTTGGCCGGTCTTTGGCAGGAGACGGTAGAAGAGCTTGAAGAGCAAAAGAGCCATTGACACCCTTGGTCATGGTTCACATAGTGGTAAGGATTTCACACTGGATGTGATAGGTGCTAGACTCCAAACCCAGGAATTCAGTGCCACTTGAGTCAGTGTGAGATGTGAGACAACCCAGAGCAGCCACCCCCGGGCCCTCTGGGTTGTTCTCCTTTTTGGCCTTGGGCGCCCTCCTAGCTCATCAAACCTCGGATCCTCGCGGGTGTGGTGGCGGCTCTCAAGCCATGATATCTCCCCCAGGTTGTGCCGCAATGGCAGTGAGAGACTGTTCCCGCATCGGGGTGTGCGCATGGGCCTACGATGCTGTAGGGAGAAACCTCCGACGTTTCCGCCGGACCCATAGCCACCGGGCCGAACCGGTCAGAAGAGCCAGGCCCGCCAGTGGCCACACGAGCAGCGGGACCGTCTTTACCTCTTCGAGGCGATCCTCCACCGAAGCATAACGAGATGGGGTTTGTG
>SLSY01000241.1 GCA_007130145.1 Bacillota bacterium | reverse complement strand
TGACACAAGGGGCAGCAAGAGTTTTTCAGCATTTGCTCTCGCCACCTAAACCACTGCTGCTTCTCACCGTAGAGAGTCCCCACCACAACGCCGGACCAGCGTCCGAGCAAGTAAGAACCAATGGCTCCTGCGAATGACAACAACACAACATTGATTTGCAGACTCATGTTTTGTCCCCTCTCCCCTTTCCGGTCATCACCATCTCCGTACCCCACACTGCAGCGGCTGTCGCCAACACCGCTAGTGTCTTCAGCCCATCCATGTACAGAGCGAAGACCAGCAAGGCCAGGATCAATGCGCCCCGCTCCCACCGCAACCACTTTGGGACACAGTATGGGTTGTCATCGATTAGATCGTCCAGCCCTTGCACCGCGACCATGAGAACGAGAGCACCGAGCAACGGCCGCATACCCAAACCCGCTCCAACGGCCAGGGCAACCAACAATGATTCTTGCCAGGCCCGCGCCCCCCAGGGCAGAATCACCCGGGGCGATCGCACCATACCCCAGATGTAAGCTGCGGCAAACAGCGATATGGAATCAACAGGACTCAGCAGTGCAGCCAGGACCAGCAAAATCCCCGTATAGGACGAACTGCCGTCTCCCAGTCCAGCGGTGAGACTTATCCTTCCCTGCAGACGATCCAACTCCCCATCCAAGGCATCATCCACGATCTTGATAGCAAGGCCCGTAAAGGCGATGGCCCCAATCCTAGAAAGCACCAACCACAAAAGATCTCACCTCACCGAAACCTGTGCGTTTGAGTGCCGAAACGGGAATCACCATATGATGGGGGAAGCGGTTTCGTACGTTCAGCAGCCCCTCTGAGGCCCGCAAAAGGTCCATCTTGTTGACGAGAATGGCGTAACCACTGCATCCGGTCACATAGCGAACCAATTGCTCGTCAATCTTGCTCACTCCACCACACGCGGCATCCACCCCATCGATCATATGAAGAATCATGCTCCTCTGACGCAATTGCCGCAGCGTTTGCGCCATGGCCTGGCGTACGGACGCATCTTTATGAATCCCTTCACAAAAACCTGTCGAATCGGTCAGCCTCACTTCCACCGTCATCTTCCCTTTACGCAAGATGACGGTAGTCGCATACAGCGCCTGCGTCACGTGAGGTGTGGGCCCTACCAAAGTCATCCTCGCCTCCATCAACGTATACTGTCTTTGCCAGCGGCTACCATCGGCGCGCTCCACGTCAAACTCTATCTCCTTGTAGCCGAGATACTCAGCGAGATTGAGTAAAAAAAGAGTCTTTCCCGAATTTGGCTTACCAATGACCAGACAGTGCTTCATCGCGCGTGGTCTCCCCCAAATCGCTCGCGGTGATGTCGATCAGATCATCCCGGTCGGCCTGAAACTGTGCGACGAGGCGGATCGCCTGTACGCGAATGGCCTTCTCAATGAGATTGCGGACCAAACGGGCGTTGCCTGGTATGCACTCCTGCTTGAGGCGAAGGGTCAGAAGCTGCTTTAATCGAATGCGAGCTTCCTGGGTCAATCGATACTGCCTCTGTATGAGCATGAGATCGGCAATCTTCAACAGTTCACTGAGGGTGAAGTCTTCAAACACCATGTGAAGGGGGAAGCGTGATCTCAAGCCCGGGTTGCTCTGCAGAAAGCGTTGCATTTCCTGACGATAACCGGCCAGAATAATGATAAGCTGATCCTTATGGTCCTCCATGGCCTTGACTAATGTATCGATGGCCTCCTTGCCGAAATCCTTCTCTCCCCCTCGGGCCAGAGCATAGGCCTCATCAATGAACAAGATTCCTCCCATTGCCCGCCTCAGTTGCTCACGGGTCTTCTGGGCAGTATGGCCCACGTATTCACCTACTAGATCGGCCCGCTCCAGCTCCACCAAATGCCCATCGCTCAATACGCCCATGGAGCAAAGGATGGAGCCCAGGATACGGGCTACGGTTGTCTTGCCCGTACCGGGATTCCCTTTAAAGATCATATGCAGAACCAAGCGCTCATTCGCCAACCCCACAGCCGCACGGCGTCTTTGGATCTCCACAAGAGCTCGCAATTCCCGGACCAAATGCTTGACCTCATCGAGTCCCACTAAGGCATCCAGTTCCAAAAGACTCTCCGAGAGGCTGGACACAGCGGGAATCTCTGCTTTTTCCCGCCGCATACCCGAAAGATGTCGTCCCAGCTCCCGATTCAAGTATAAGAGCGCATCGCTGATGCCCATGTCCCCCGTCTCTACCGAGGCAAAGACCTGTTCCCGCGATTTGGGACGCATACCCGTTTCGCCCATTCGGCCAGCCTCCTGCCCACGTGGAGAATCTGTTTATGCGGAGCCCACGCCGGTTCACCATCTTTCATATTACGTGTGGGATATCATAGGTGTGAAAGAGTCTTGTCCACACGGCCCCATACCGTCATTGACCCGTAACTGCGAAGGTGCTACATTTAGGAGGGGTGATAGTTAATTATGCAAGAAAAGACCACACCAGAAACTACAGAAACTACCAAGACTGATATTGAGATAGAGGGAATGACGTGCGCTGCCTGTGCGGCCAGAGTTGAAAAGGCACTGTTGAATCTGCAAGGAGTCGATGCTGCTTCTGTCAATGCTCTGTCCGGTAAAGCCATGGTAAAGTACGATGCCCATCGTGTTCCGTTAGAGGCACTTCACCAAGCTATCGAGAAGGCCGGCTATCAAGTCCGTCTCCCCGTGGCCCATGCCACATTGCATATTGCTGGCATGACCTGCGCGGCCTGTTCGGCGCGGGTGGAAAAGGCCCTTGCAACTCTTGATGGGGTATCGGCAGTAACCGTGAATTTGCCGGGTGAAATGGCTCGTATCCGTTACAATCCCGAGCTCGTTGAGCCAGTCCAACTGGAAAACGCTGTAATGAAGGCCGGTTACCAGGTGATACGCGATGAACCTGAAGACGATATTGACCCTTCTGTCATGGCCCTACAAGAAGCAGGTAGACGTGTTCGCCTGGCCTGGGCCCTGACCATACCCGTGCTCATTTGGATGATTCCGGCCATGTTCTTCGACCTGGTATGGCCCGACCATCACACCATGCATCTAGGCATGCTGCTGTTAACCATTCCGGTGCTTTTTATCGCCGGAAAAGAAACCCTATGGAGCGCATACCGCTCGGTCAGACACGGTATGGCCAATATGGACGTCCTCATCGCACTCGGAACATCGGCCGCCTTCATAAGTGGCCTGCTTTCCTTCGTCATGCCGGTGGACAACTACGCTCCCATCGCCGCCATGATCATGGCGTTTCACCTCACCGGACGATACATCGAGGCTAAAGCCAGAGGCAGAGCCTCAGAAGCCATCCGAAAGCTGGTGGAGCTGGGAGTGAAAAGGGCCCGGGTTCTGGTCAACGGAGACGAACAGGACATACCACTGGACCAAGTGCAGTTGGGAGACATCATGGTCGTACGCCCGGGAGAAAAGATCCCCACAGATGGCCGTGTAGTCTATGGTCAGAGCAGCGTAGATGAATCCATGGTCTCGGGAGAGCCCCTACCGAAAACGCGCCAGATAGGAGATGAAGTGATCGGTGCGACCATCAACCAGCAGGGACTTTTGCACGTGGAAGCGACCCGCGTGGGTCGGGAGACGTTCTTGGCCCAGATCATCCGTATGGTAGAGGAAGCTCAGGGTACCAAGATTCCTATTCAGGTCTTTGCTGACCGCATCACCGCCATCTTCGTCCCCGTCATCCTGGCTCTCGCCGCCTTTACCTTCATTATCTGGAACGTCTTCCCCGAACAGCTAGCATCCGTGGCCGCCATTGCCGCACCCTACATTCCCTGGGTGAACCTGGATCATAGCCCCCTGACCTTGGCCTTTTTCGCTACCATCGCCGTATTAGTCATCGCCTGTCCCTGTGCGCTGGGCCTGGCCACGCCCACAGCTTTGATGGTGGGAACAGGTATGGGTGCTGAGCGCGGCATTCTCATACGAAGCGGAGAAGCGATGCAGATTCTGCGCAGTGTAAAGGCGGTGGCCTTTGATAAGACCGGTACCATCACCGAAGGGGCTCCGACCGTTGTCGACGTGATAGGGCTTGAGGGCGACAAGGCGATGGTTCTGGCTATGGCAGCGCACTTGGAGACCGATTCGACTCACCCTCTAGCCCGAGCCATTGTAAACGCCGCCGGTGAACCTCCTACCGCACGCCCACGGCTCGAAGAGTTTGAAGACCATCCGGGACAGGGGGTGTCGGCCGTACTGGAAGGAGAAGAGATTCTGGTGGGCAGTGTCAGATTCCTCACCAGTCGCGGTGTAGATACCAAACAGGCCAACCGGGCACTGGAGGAACTGACAGAAAAGAATCAAACGGTGGTGGCCGTGTCACGTGCAGGGAAGGTATTGGGCCTCATCGGTATATCTGACCGCCTCAAGAAGGAAGCCCCTGAAGCCCTGGCAATCCTCCACAAGATGGGTATCAAGACCATCCTCCTCACGGGTGATAACCAAAAGACCGCAACGCTCATCGCCCGAGAAGTAGGCATAGATGACGTAGTGGCCGAGCTGCTGCCACACGAAAAAGTAGAGGCCATCAATGCTCTCCGGCGTGAATACGGACAGGTAGCCATGGTAGGAGACGGAATTAACGATGCTCCGGCGCTGGCCCAGGCCGATGTGGGCATAGCCATTGGCACGGGTACGGATGTTGCCATTGCCGCCTCTGATGTAACCTTGGTCCAGGGAGAACTCACCGGAGTCGTAGCGGCACTGCGCCTGGCAAGACATACGTTCCGTAAGATTCAGCAAAACTTCTTCTGGGCGAGCATCTACAATCTCTTAGCCATACCCGTGGCTATGCTCGGTTTGCTGCACCCAGTCATAGCCGAAATTGCCATGGCGGCCAGTTCCATTACGGTGGTAACCAACGCCAATCTCCTGCGTCGCGCAAAACTGTAGTTAACTTACGTCACTCTCACCGTGTTGGGCATCTATCCCGTAGGCAATGTTGCGCGAAGGGGTGATAGTGGAAATGGCGTGTTTGTAGACGAGCATTTGCTTGCTGTCGCTTTCCAACATAACGGTAAAATTGTCAAATGAACGCACATATCCCTTGAGCTGGAATCCATTGACCAGATATACAGTCGTTAACACACTCTCTTTGCGCAGCTGATTGAGAACAGCATCCTGCAGATTCCCTTGGCTTCTTGCCACGTTTCTCGCCCTCCAGATCCATCCATTCATGATAGCTTGCTAGGGATTTCTACGCCTCTAGGCATGCCTCCTGCACCAACTTGGAAGCGTCTACCAGTATTTCCTCTGTTGCCCTATTCTGGCCCGCTTCAAGCAGTTTTATGCCTTCAAAACGTCTTAACCATGTCAATTGTCGCTTAGCATAGCGCCGCGTATTGCGCTTGAGTAAGCGCACTGCTTCACTGAGACTACACTGTCCTTGTAGATAGAAGCCGATCTCGCGGTAGCCAAGCGCACGAATGCGCCTGAGATCATCAGCATAGCCCTGGGCATAAAGACCTTTCACCTCTTCTACCAGGCCATCCTCGACCATCTGGTCCACACGCTCTTCAATCCGTGCGTAAAGCTCGGTGCGCGGCCAGTGCAAGGCCATAACCAACATCGAGAGTTCCGGCCGTTGGTTTGTATCGTCCACGGTCACTGACTGCTCCTTGGCATAGTATACCTCTAAAGCTCGCACAATACGACGTAGGTCACGCCCATGAATGCGCTCGGCCGCCGCTGGATCTCGGTTGGCCAGATACTCATGCAGTCCTTCACTTCCCATCTGTTGTGCCCGCGCCCGCAAGAATCTGCGTAACGTCGGGTCGGGGCGAACATCCGAGAACGCATAACCTTCGATCATGGCCTTGATATACAGCATGGTCCCCCCCACCATAAACGGCAAGCGGCCCCGCGCCAAAATGTCCTCAATGGCAGCATACGCCAAGCGCTGAAATCGTGCTACGCTGAAATGTTCTTTCGGGTCAATAATATCCACCAGGTGATGCGGTACCTCTTGCCGTTCTGAACGGGTTGGCTTGGCCGTTCCGATGTCCAGCTTGCGATAGACTTGCATGGAGTCTACCGATACAATTTCGCCGCCGTACTTGCGGGCCAATGGCAATGCCAGATGGCTCTTGCCCGACGCAGTGGGACCCGTAATCACAATGATTGGTCGGGCGTCCATCTTCTCTACCTCCCGAACTTCTTGTCCAACTCGTCCTCGCCGATCTCAATCATGACAGGACGACCATGGGGACACACAAAGGGTGGATCTGTAGCCAACAGCTCGCGGATGAGCGCATGCATCTCCACCTGCGAAAGGCGCTGACCTGAACGCAAGGAACCGTGGCATGCTGCCAGGGCTAAGCGGGCTTCCTGTAAACCCCACATACCCTTGTGCTGGCCTAGTCTTTCCATCGCATCGGTGACAAGTTGTCTTACCGGGACCCCCGACAATGGAGCCGGTATCGCGCGCACCAGCAAGGTGCGAGGACCAAAACTCTCCACTTCAAATCCCATTTGGCGAAGGATTTGCAAACAATCGTCGGTCATCTGATGTTGAGCCTGCCCCAGTTCAACCGTCTCTGGCTCCAGAAGCATTTGCGCCACAGAGCGCTGCGCTTCCGAGAGTTTCAAATAGCAGATGCGCTCTGCCGCTGCATGCTGATCGATCATCCAAATGCGCTGGCCATCATAGCCGAGTATGTAGCGCTGGTGGGCCTGTCCCAACCACTCCCACCGCGTCTGTTCCTCCCAAGGCGTAGAATATGGCGAAAACAGCGGTTCCTGCACGCGCTGAGCCATGTGAGCGCCCTCTGGATGTGACTCTCCGCGCCAGGAAGACGAAGCACTCCACTCGCCCCGAGAAGGCGGTCTGCGATAGGGTTCTCCCAATGCACCGCGTACTGCTTCGGTGACCATGTCTTGCATGGCCCGATCGTTCCAAAAGCGTGCTTCCCACTTGGCCGGATGAACGTTAATATCCACCATAGAGCCAGAGAGTTGCACCAACAGCAGCATGGGAGCAAAACGCCCGCTGGGAAGAATGCCTTGATAGGCCTGATCCACCCCATAACGAAGGGGTGCGCTGCGAATGGCGCGACCGTTGACGAAGTAGAACTGGTAACGACGGTGGCCCGTGGCCGCATCGGCACTGCCAGCGAAACCCCGAATCACCACCCCTTCCGGAGACTCCCACTCAATGGGTAGCATGCCCTGCACACGGTCAGCTCCCCAGACCTCAGCGAGGGCATTTTGGGTCTTACCGCTACCGCTGGTACTAAGCACCATTTTGCCTTGATGCAAGAGGCCAAAGCTCACATGGGGATGGGATAAGGCCAATCGCATCGTCGCATCAACAATGTGACTCATTTCCTGAGCCGCACTGCGTAAGAATTTGGCACGCGCCGGGACATTGAAGAACAGATCTCTTACGGACACTGAAGTGCCTGGCGGGCCCGAACACTGACGCACGTTCGGTTCGGAGCCGGGCTCCACCTCAATGCCGGTTGCTTCCATCTCCTGTCGGGGACGACTCAGGATCTCTACACGTGCCACCGCAGCGATACTCGGGAGCGCTTCTCCCCTAAAGCCCAAGGTCTTGAGACTGTCAAGATCATGGATCTCCCGCAGCTTACTGGTCGTGTGCCGCTCAAGCGACAATACCGCATCGTGTCGATCCATGCCCGCACCATCGTCTGTGACTCTTACCAGCCTCTTACCTGCATCCTGACACTCGATAGTGATGCGACGCGCCTCGGCATCCAGCGCATTCTCAATCAATTCTTTGACAACAGAGGCCGGACGTTCCACGACCTCGCCCGCAGCAATCTGGTTGGCGGTAGCGATACTAAGGCGCGCGATACGGCTCATATCAAGACTCCTCCTCCCTAACCAGGCGCTGCAATCGTTGCAAACGATTAAGGGCTTCTAACGGAGTGAGCTCGTCAATGACGATGCCCTTCAATTCACGGAGCGCTGGGTGCTCCAACTGAGGCGAGAGGGCGAGCTGGCGTCGCGAAGATCTCGGAGCTACCGAGGCATGGTTGTGGTTGCGCGGCTCGCTCTCCAGTTTTTCCAAAATGGATCGGGCACGCTCAAGCACCACCGGCGGTACACCAGCCAACCGGGCGACATGGATGCCATAGCTGGCATCGGCCTGCCCCGGCACAATGCGATAGAGGAAGCGGATATCCTCCCCCTCTTCCTGTACTGCCACCACCATATTGCAAATAGCGTGGAATTGGGAAGCCAACTCATTCATCTCGCGATAATGCGTAGCCAAGAGAGTGCGGGTCCCCACCTTAGTGTGCAAATACTCTGCTACCGCCCACGCAATGCTTAGACCATCGAAGGTGCTGGTACCCCGACCCAATTCATCGAGGATGACAAGGCTTCGATCGGTCGCCGCATTCAGGATACTGCTCACTTCGGTCATCTCCACCATGAACGTGCTCTGGCCTGCACTGAGATTATCGTGCGCGCCGACCCGAGTGAAGATACGGTCCACCAACCCCAGACGGCAGGAGCGAGCGGGAACGTAGGATCCGCACTGTGCCAAGAGCGCTAGCAGCGCCACCTGCCGGCAATAGGTAGACTTTCCTGCCATGTTGGGTCCGGTGATGATGAGCATCCGCTTGTCTTTTTCGTCCAGTTGCACATCGTTGGGGACATACTGTCCCGGTCCCAGAACCTTCTCAATGACAGGATGTCTTCCATCCTCTATGGCAATGATCTTGCTCTTTTCAAGCTCTGGACGGCAATAATCGTTCTCCACCGCCAAGATGGCGAAACTGAGCAGGCAATCGAGTTGAGCGACAAGAGCTGCTTGTCGCCGAATCTCTCCTAAATGCTCCAAGACGCTCTGGCGCAGTTCCAGGAACAGTTGGTGTTCGAGTTCCCACAAGCGTTCCTGAGCGTTGAGAATCTTCTCTTCCTCTTCTTTCAAGCGAGGCGTGACATAGCGTTCGGCGTTGGCCAGAGTTTGCTTGCGGATGTAGTCTTCAGGAACCGCCCCCAAATTGCTGCGCGTTACCTCAATGTAATAACCAAAGACCTTATTGAAACCGACCTTGAGAGACTTTATGCCGGTTCGTTCTCTTTCGCTACGCTCTAAATCTGCGATCCACTGCTTACCGTGCTCAGCCAAAAGGCGCAACTGGTCCACCGTGTCATCATATCCGGTGCGAATCAAGCCTCCCTCGGTAATGCTAACGGGCGGTTGCGGCTCGATAGCCGCTTCAATGGCATTGCACAGCTGCTCGGGGGTGGAGAGCGTCTCGTGCAGGGATACCAGTTTCGAGCTTTGGCTCTCGGCCAGCGCGTTCTTCAGACACCCCACCCGCCGCAAGGACGCAGCCAAACCCAGAAGATCGCGTCCGTTGGCCGAACCATATGCGATGCGGCTGGCCAAACGCTCTAGATCCAGTATGGGAGACATATGTTCTTTCACCTTCAGGCGCAACAGGGCATCGCCCACCAGCTCCTCGAGTGCACCCAAACGCTCATTGATTTCTTCTAGGCGACATAGGGGGCGCTCCAACCAATCCTTGAGGCAACGGGCACCCATGGCCGTAACCGTGTGATCAACAACCCACAACAGACTTCCTTCCCGCTTGCCGTCCATTTGCCGGCGAGTAATCTCTAAATTGCGTCGGGCAGCCTCATCCAACAACATATAAGCACCGGTGTGATAGTAGGTGATACCACTCAAATGAGCCAGGAAAATGCGCTGTGTCTTCTGCAGATACTGCAAGAGGGCACCGGCTGCCGTTGTTGCCTGCTCCTTTCCCTCCAACCCGTATCCTTTGAGAGAAACCACACCGAAGTGACGCAAGAGTGCCTCCTCAGCGCGCTCCGGAACGAAATACCCAGCATCGTCCTCTGCTGGTAGCGCACCGGTTTCGTCCACAAGTCGATGCCAAGCAGGATCCTGGCTCAATTTGGCGTTGGGCAAACACTCGGCGGGCCTCAGGCGCATGACCTCATCGGAAAACAACTTGCATGCCTCTTGTCCATCGAATTGGGTGACGGTGAAGGTACCGGTGCCCACGTCGACTGCGGCCAGCCCATAGCTACCCTGATTCTCACTGACCGCAACCACAAAACTATGGCTACGCTCATCCTTGGTCTGCAGCTGGCTAAGAGTACCGGGGGTGACTACACGCACAACCTCCCGGCGCACGAGCCCTTTGGTCTTGCGGGGGTCCTCCACCTGTTCGCAAATGGCCACCCGGTAACCATGATCCACAAGACGAGCCAAGTAGTTCTCCGCTGCATGATGCGGTACGCCGCACATGGGGGCACGCTCCCCGCCGGACATCTCCCTTGAAGTCAATACAATGTCTAAGACGTCGGCAGCCTTCTTGGCATCATCGAAAAACATCTCGTAGAAATCACCCAGGCGAAAGAAAAGGATGCAATCGGGATGCTCATTCTTCATTTCGACGTACTGACGCATCATGGGGGTCATGCTCTGTGACAAATCCGATCCCTCTCTATCTATGGGGCGTTGGTTCCTCTCCCACCAGGTGCCAGGTAAAGGCCTCTTTTATCTTTACCATCACCAGATCTCTGGGTCTGAGCGTGGGTCCTGGCAACACCACGGTATGGTTCTGGCGGCTACGGCCCACCATGCGCTGTGGATCCTTGCGGCTGGGCCCCTCAATGAGCACTTGTAGTTCGCGCCCCACCCATTCCTCATTGCACTCCCGGCTGATGGCGTTTTGCAGCTCAATCAGTTCCGACAGCCGCCGTCGCTTCACTGCCATGTCAATCTGCTCTGGCATACGGGCAGCCCGGGTGCCTTCGCGAGGGGAGAACATGAACGTGTAGGCACTGGTAAAACGCGCCTGTCGAACCAAATCCAGGGTCTGACGGAAGTCTTCTTCGGTCTCCCCCGGATACCCTACCATGATGTCCGTACTCAAGCCCATATCGGGCATAGCTAGGCGTAGGCGTTCCACCATATCGAGATAGTGGGCTCTGGTATAGCCCCTCCCCATGGCAGTCAGTATTCTGTCACTGCCGGCCTGCACAGGCAGGTGAACCTGCTCACAGATGCTCATTCCCCGGGCCATGACGTCAATGAGCTGGCCGGTGAAATCACGAGGATGCGAAGTGGTAAAGCGTAGGCGCGGGATCATCGCCCGCTCGTCAATGATGGCAAGCAGGCGGGCAAAGGTAACTGGTTCACGTAGATCCTCACCATACGAATTTACATTCTGCCCCAATAGGATGATCTCGGCGTATCCTTGCTCCTGCAGGGCTTCGATTTCAGCCAGTACATCATCCCAAGGGCGACTCCTTTGCCGACCGCGAACGTAAGGAACGATACAATAACCGCAGAAGTTATCACAACCGGCCATGATTTCCACATACGCACTCACGTCTGAAGCGCGTCGAAGCGGGCGCTGGGCCTTGGGCAGCGATTCCTCTTCTGTGATCTCCACCACTTTCTCTCCGGTGCCATATGCACTGGCGACCATCTCGGACAAGCGATGGGCATTATGAGTTCCAAACACGATGTCCACATGGGGCGCGTGCTTCAAGAGACGCTTGGCTCCCTCCGGCGCCTGTGTCATACAGCCGCCTACAGCCAGGAGTGTGTCCGGTCGACTGTCCTTGACCTGTTTGAGCTGACCAATGCGACCATAGATCTTCCGGACAGCGCTGTCGCGTATGCAACATGTGTGAACAACGATGACATCCGCCTGAGCGGCTTCTGTCACCGCGAGGTAGCCGTCAGCCTCCAATAGGCCAGCCATGTATTCGGCTTCATGCGCATTCATTTGACAGCCGTACACAATCAGGTGATACGTCCTGGGCTCATGGTTTATCATGGCAAGTCAACTCCTGCACGCTGGATACTCTTGGATCTAGGGCTTGACCGCAATGCCCTTAACATTATGTTCATTATACAAAAGATTCGTCGTTGATGCGAGCGCACCTGTGCTGACAAGTACGGGGCCACGGTTCGAGTCACCGGCATCGTCTCAAGATTCATTGCCTTTGCCGCGCCTGTCATCAAGTAGAGAGCTCTTGTACTTGCGCAGGGTCAGGGGCCGCCACTCCGTGGTTGAGTGTGTCTTGTCAGTTAATGGTGACTGGTCCCCGCCATCGAGAAGACCTCGTGCTCCTTTTAGACCCCACACTCGCGCGCCCCTCACCTTATCACGGTTTTGCAACAACAGCATTCTCTCCTTATCACGGTAATCCCGCCAATGAACATGGGGCACCCGCTAACTTTTCCTTGCAGCAGGGTATGATCTGAGCTGGGTTGAATAGGCATAGAGGAAGGGATGCGAAGCAGCATGCAAGAGAAGAACATGTGGCGATCCATCGGCAAATGTGTTGGCGATTACTCCCTCATAGCTGAAGGCGACTGTATTGCTGTGGGCTTATCGGGGGGCAAGGATAGCCTTTCACTCTTGGACTTACTATACTGGCAAAAAGACCGCGCCCCTGTGCATTATGAGCTCAAGGCCGTTACCGTAGACTTGGGGTTGGGTGCTGACTTTTCTCAAACTCAGGAGTTTTGCCGAAGACGCAAGATTCCCTATGTCATTGAGCCAAGTAACATCGCCCAGATCGTCTTCGATATCCGGAAAGAAAAGAATCCGTGTTCTCTCTGCGCCAACCTGAGACGCGGTGCCCTTTACGGCGTAGCCAAGAAACTCGGCTGCAACAAGGTGGCGTTAGCTCATCATCTCGACGATGCGATTGAGACCTTCTTTCTCAATCTCTTCTTTCAGGGTCGCCTCGCCTGCTTCCATCCGAAAACCTATTTAAGCCGCCGCGATCTTACCGCCATCCGCCCTCTTTCCTACACTACCGAGCGGCAAGTACGTTCTTATGCCGAATTTCGTTCTCTTCCCATTGTCCCCAGCCGTTGTCCGAGAGAGAAACACACCAAACGCTATGAGACCAAGGAATGGCTTGACCAATTGCAAGGCCAAATACCCTACCTTCATAAGCAACTCCGCACCGCTCTCACTGGTCTTTGGAAGCAAACGGCCACGTAGGCCACGGGCGATAGATCTCGTCATATCCCCAGCATCCACGCCTGAAATGAACCCTGCCTGGCCCGGCTCCGCCCGCGACAAGGCGCATGTGCGTTTCCTCCTTTCGCCGATAGAGGTCAGCGTATTGCCAAACATAAATGAACGCAACGCGACTTCTGGGCTCATCCGGATATGGCTCTTGCAGCGCGTCACTAGCTATCACTGGGAGGTTCTCGATGGAAAACTTGCCTGCTAGTGATGGATCTTCCATGACCCATGCCAAGAACACACGGTCGATGTGGTGGGGATGAGCCCAGACACTATACCATATCTCGACCTTCCAACAATCCAGTGCCTCAATGGGCAAAACGATATCCTCAGGACACACGTGGCTCTGACATGCCCGGCAGCGCTCCTTCCACTTGATGCGCCCTTTCCCGAAGTGAACCCACAGCTGGTCTGAAAACTGCCCGTTCATGAACCGACCAGGCGCGACCAGAAACTGCGCCGGCGCGCCCGTCTCGGAATAGCCGCCACCAATTCATGCCTGAGGTGCTGAATCTCTTCGCGGTTGCGACCGAGTTCCTTCAGCAACATGTGGCGATCCCTATCCCTCTGTGCCCGAACCCGATCTAACACCTCCAACACCTCATCGATTCTATCCTGCCATGACGAAGACTCAGTATGCGAGTTCAGGTAGTGGCTAATATCTTCGTCGGAACGTCCTTGCTCCTTCATTTCAGCCAGAGCTATCAGTTTCTTCACTCCCTCCTGGGTGATCATGCACTCATTCCACGAAACATCCTGAGCGAAGACGCCCGGCAAAGATCGTAGCCAATCCTGTAGCACCTCAATGGAAACCCCAAGCCGAGCACCGACGTCTTCAAAATGGCAACGGGAGAAGGGCACATCTCTCTCGACGGTTGCCGTAGCCTCCGAAAAGTAGATCTGTGCCGCTTGCGATAAAGCCTGGCGCAGCTCACCCATATCATCGTTCTCATCCTGGGGGGCCCGCCTAGGCATCCGCGTACGATTTCTGGCGATCACAGCTTTGCGCTGCCCGATCTTCTTCACAGTCTCACCCCCCAGAGAGATGTTCTCCCACCGGAACATAAATTCCTTCTTTTCCCATATTTGTCATGCCGACCCATATCGTTGCTTCCTCAGCCTCAGCGAAGAGGAAAGTCTGCTTATCGCGCCGAAACATAATACTATGTTGGGTGCTCATCCACGCAACACGACCTCGTTGAGATGAAAACCGGACACGGGCAGATCCTTGCGTACCAGGAGAGTGGCCGGTCACCTTATGTGCCGTGGCCAAGAAGTCCTGCCATGACACCTAGTTTCACGTTTCGCCTAGAGCCGTGCCAAATCCGTGGTAAATCACTTTACGCCACCGTTGATCACGTGTTAAACTGAGGTGGTACATTCGTGCCCCAGTGTCGGTCGTTGATGCGGCGATCTTTCCCAAAACCAAAGGAAGAGCTAGGCAGGTGTACACTAACTATGACTCTGAGCTTACAGTCGCTGTTCAATCCCAGAAGCATTGCCGTGGTGGGAGCCTCCAAGAGCCCGTCCAAACTTGGCTACGTCATAATGAACAACATACTTCAAAACGGATATGAGGGTGAGGTTTATCCCATCAACCCCAAGGAAGAGGAGATCTTGGGACACAAGTGCTATCCCTCTGTGACGGAGGTGCCCGCTGAAATTGATACAGCTGTTCTATCCGTGCCACCCCGCGCTATCATCGGCGCCACTGAACAATGCGGCGAAAAGGACGTAAAGAATTTGGTCGTGATCACTGCCGGATTCCGTGAAGTGGGCACCGATGGTTTGGAACTAGAACGCGAGCTGACCAAGATTGTTAAACGTTATGACATGCGCATGGTCGGTCCCAACTGCCTAGGCATTATGGATACTCATAGCCCGCTTAACGCTACGTTTGCGGCGGCATTCCCGCTAAAGGGCCACATTGCATTCATCTCCCAGAGTGGTGCTTTGTGCGTTGCGATTTTGGACTGGAGTCTACAAAAGGGTATTGGTTTCTCGCGCTTCATCAGTTTGGGCAACAAGGCCGATCTCAATGAAGCCGACTTCATTCGCGATGCTGCAGCCGACTCCAACACCCGCGTCATCGCATGTTATCTGGA
>SLSY01000016.1 GCA_007130145.1 Bacillota bacterium | reverse complement strand
GGTATCGCTAAGGCCCGTCATGGGCCCTGGGGGTTCATGGGAACAAGAGCATACCGTGACAGTGCCGTACACGGTTCAGTTTCAGGCTGTCTACTCACCTTTGCGCGTGTCGGAGCCGCCGCCTCCCGAGACGGATCCCATTCGCGTGGTATATCGAAACAAGCGTACCACCCAAAGACATGAAGACAGGACATATCATGAGCGCTGGGTCTGGGATATGGGAGACGGCATCGTGAAGGTGTTTGAGGGTCAAGAACATGCTCATATGGGCGTTAAACACATGTATCACCAGCCTGGCACCTACCAAATCCAGGCGGTGGCCTATGACAACCACGGTCGAATCATACGGAACCTGAGCTGGGTGAAAAGGGTGGAAGCCGGTCCCCAGCCCGTGCGTCTTCTGGCCATGAGCATCATAGAACCGGATGTGACAGTAACAGTTCGTGGTCCCGTGACCTGGGTCACGGGACGTCCGGCCACGTTTTCGGTGGAAGTGGAGACGGGGGGACTCTCACACACCCGGCGCGAGGTGGTTAGTGTGGATCCAGGGGTGCAGTTTCGCGTGTTCTGGGAAAGACCGGGCTTCTTCACCGTCCAAGCAGCAGCCACCGTTCGCATAACCTACGAGTTTCCCGAAGGGGTGGTGACGGTCACCAATACCTACGTTGGTCAGACCACAGTGCGAGTTTTGGCCCCCGCCCTCGTTCAGTGATTGTCAGCTCGTGTTCGCTATGGTCTGGGGTATCGACAGGGGGGTCAGGGCCACGGCTCCCCTGAGATGCCAAAGACTCAAAAGAACCAGCTGACAAACAGATACACGTATATCCACAAAAGGAACGTGGTCACAAAGCCCAAGCCGATGACGGCCACATCGTGTCGTCCCAGTTCCTTTACTTCAATCCCTGCCCCTATGCCCACAAAGCAGGTCACAAAGAACCAGGTGGAGAGTTCCCGGGCAACGGCTATACCTGCTGCTGATACCGCACCCATTGTGGTGAGGAGAGCGGCGGCCAGAAAACCCAGGATGAACTTGGGGAACTTGTGCCACAAGAGTGAAACCCGCACCTTCTCACCCACGGGGAGCCCTTGCTTGGTGTAGACATAGGTGATGACTAACACAACGATGGGTAAGAGGGCATTGCGGGCCGACTTAACAATGGTGGCAATGGCCCCGGCCTCGGTACTATAAGCGTAACCAATGGCGATGCACTGGGCGGTGTTGGAGGGCACAATGCCCGCGATGAAGCCAGCCATATTACACGACCAGCCCAAGGGATGGCCAATGAGAGGCAAGAGGATGAGCACCAATACGTCGGTGAGAAGAGCCGCGCCAATGGCGGTAACGATTTCCTTGTCTCGCGCCCGGATGGCCGGGGCCGTGGCCATGATGGCTGACACCCCGCAGACACCAATGCCCACGCCGATGAGGTGACCGCCCCGGGTGGTACCGCCCAGACGGCGCGCCATCTGTCCGCAAAAAAGGATGGCCAAGGTGATGGATATGGCGACCATAAATAGGGCCCTTGAGCCAACGGCGAACACGCGCGTCAGATCCATGCCAGCTCCTAAGAGAACGATGCCAGCAAAAAGGCAGATCTTGGCTGAAAACGTGATACCAGGAGAAAAGGCAGCGCTAAGAGGCAAGAGATTTCTCACCAAAAGCCCCAGTACAATGGCCAGTAACACATAGTTGACCATGAACAGTTCGTCGGGTATGATGGTTCGATCGATCCACCGGGCCAACACGCCCAGCGAAAGACAGAGCAACAGCCCCGGTCCTATACCTGTCAAATACGCAAACCAACTATCGTATGGTTCAGATGGTATCTTAGCCAAGGTGAAAAGCCTCCTGTTTTGCCTTTGGTCTGCGTCTAATAGAGCAGGATGATGAAGGCAAGGATGCCCAAACCCAGTGCGCATCCCAACCAGTCTTCTTCGATACGAAAGAGGGGTTCTCGTCCTTTTTTGGCCATCGTATCCTCCTTTGGGGTGATGGCAGGGCCCATTCTTGCAACGCCCGCCCGAACACATTCTTGGCGGTTTGTGCCGTTCCCTGCCTGGGATTGCTTGGGAGAATTATGGGAAAAAACCGAAAAGAGGGAACATGGAGGTCATGGCGAGCGTCTAGAAGAGCTGGGAATGCGGCAGGAGCGCAAATTGCTAAGGATGTGGATAAGGTGCAAGGTCATGTGAGTCTGTGGGTGAGGAGTGAAGATGTATGATACGCTTGCGCGGCATTGAGAAACACTATCGCCTGGCCAAGGTGAGTGTGCCCGCCCTGCGCGGGGTGAACCTCGATGTGGAGAAAGGAGAGTTCCTGTCGGTCATGGGTCCGTCGGGCTCGGGAAAATCCACTCTCATGAACATCATCGGATGTCTCGATCAACCAACCAAGGGGCACTACTTCCTATCCGGTGAAGATGTAGCCACGAAAAAAGAGGACCAGCTGGCCGACATTCGCAACCGCCGCGTGGGCTTCGTATTTCAGACCTACAACCTGTTGGGCCGGCTCACTGCTCTTGAGAATGTTGAGTTGCCCCTCATCTATCGCGGCGTGGGTACGGCCGCGAGACGACAGCAAGCACTCACCGCCCTGGATGCGGTGGGATTATCCCACCGCGTGCGCCACAAGCCGCAGGAACTGTCCGGTGGCCAGCAGCAACGTTGTGCTATTGCCCGGGCGTTGGCGGCCGAACCCTCTATCATACTGGCAGATGAACCGACCGGGAATCTGGACAGTCGCGCCGGTACAGAGATCATGGCTTTGTTTCAGCAACTACACGAGCAGAGAATAACCATTATGGTTGTTACCCATGACGAGAACGTGGCGGCCCATTCTGGGCGTATCATCCGACTGTTGGATGGGCTGGTTGTGGAGGATGCACCGGTTGTCGGGAGAGTGTACGCTCAAGACAGTTTGGCTCTGCTGGAGTCAGAGGAGGGCCACAAGGCCCACGCATAGCCTTGTCACCCACCGGCATGCTGGCATGAAGATTCAGTCCGCCGGACTCTCCATCTCACTTGCTCTTCGAGGATCTCCTGTTGGGAGAAGGAGTGAAAGCGACGTTTAGCCAATACTCCTGATGATGCAATTTATGCAGCGAGGAGAGGAATCTTTGCATCAGCTGGTTGGCTGGGTCCTGAGCATACCCCGAAACCGTGCTTGGGCGCCGTGGCTTATAGCTGCCAATCTGGTGGGAGCCATCTACGGCATATACTGGTACTGGCCTCAATTGGTCACCACGCCCTGGTGGTTTTGGCCGCTAGTACCTGATTCTCCCCTGTCTAACCTGCTGTTTGCCTTGTTCCTCGTGGGCTGGTATTACCGTAGAGCCCCGGGCTGGTTATCGGCCCTGGCGGTGGTGGGCATGATCAAGTATGGGGGCTGGACGGTCCTTATCTTTACCCAGATGTATGTTGCCGGGTACTCCCTGTCGCCCCTCGACTTGTGGCTTATGCTTTCCCACCTGGCCATGATGGTCGAAGCCCTCTTGTTCCTGGGTCATGTACGTTTGGCTCCGCAAGCATGGGCGGTAGCCACGGGCTGGTATCTGATCAACGACTTTTTCGATTACGTGGTGGGACTCCATCCCACCTTGCCGGTTCCTGCGTTCGTCTCCTCTGTGGCCATGATGTCGGTGGTGTTGACGGTCGTGGGAAGTCTTCTGTTATGGCAAACTGGTGTGAGAGGTTGCAAACGTTATGGTGTGCAAACGAGCTGTCAGTGTTAGCCTGGGTGCCGCCTCGCGCGATGTTCGCCATGAGATTACGTGGGGTGAAGAGCAGCTGGTCTTCCAGCGCATCGGTACCGACGGCAATCTCAAGTCCGCCAGTTACCTCTTGCGTCACTTTGACGGCAATGCCGATGCCATCGGCCTGGGCGGTATCAACTTGGCCTATCGCAGCGGGTCTTATTCCTACCCCCTTCCTGAAGCGCAGTGGTTGGCATCACTAGTACGCTATACACCGGTTGTGGACGGGTCCGGCGTGAAACGTTACTGGGAAGCTGCCCTGTACGGTCTTCTTGCCCAAACGGAGGGTTGGCAATGGGACCAGCAACGGGTGCTGGTTTTGTCGGCACTGGATCGTTGGGATCTGGCGCAAACTCTCCAGGAGAGCGGCGCCCAGCTGCGCATAGCCGATCCATTGTTGGCCCTGGGGTT
>SLSY01000032.1 GCA_007130145.1 Bacillota bacterium | reverse complement strand
ACTTGGCTGGCAAGTTGCCGCCATAGAGTTTGTGCTCGATGAAGGCACGGGCAGCACCCACTGTGCCTTCGGGACGCAAGGTGAGGCTGCGTCCTCCCCGGTCTTGGAACGTATACATTTCCTTCTGCACAATGTCTGTGGCTTCCCCAATGCGGGAAAACAACTCGGTATGCTCGAAATAAGGCGATCGTAGCTCGCCGTATCCGTAACGAGAACAGAGGGAACGAATGGTGGACTCTACATGATGCCACCTGGCTGCCTCCTGGGGTAGGATATCGGCAGTCCCTCGTGGCCTTCTTGCCTGCACCTGAGACTCCTCCTTGCCGCATCGTTGTTCGTCTCATTGTACTGTACCCCACACCCACCGTCAACCGACGTGAGGACCTCCTCACACGCGGGGCCAGACCTTCCCCGGCATAAAGGTGTGCAGGGGTGAAGCAGAGCAAAGACGAGAGCATGCACGGTCCAACCGAAATCCTGAATCGCCTTACCATGAGAAGGGGGAGTGACTGGCTCTTGTCGAATGATAACCTATGAATACGCCTCTGTCCGGGCCCGGCCGGTTCAACGGGGTATCCAGAAAAGAGGAATTTGGTAATGAAAGGTCCTCTCACAACCATGACAGGGGCTACCGCGCTCGTCATCATCATGGCCTATTTCCAGGGAGGAACCCCCCTTCTCTTGGAGGGTTTTCGCAATGCCTACCACACCATGGTACGCGCCATTCCCCTCATACTGGCAGCGTTCTTGCTCATTGGTCAGGTTCAGCAGCTGATCTCAACCCAACTCATCAACCGTCTCATCCTACGCTTTTCCGGGTGGCGCGGCATCGCCTACGGCTCGGCACTGGGGGGCATATTTCCCGCCCCACCCTATGTGTACTATCCGTTCATGGCCAGTTTGCGCGGCAAGGGCATCCCCCTGTACCTCTTTTTGTCCTTCTTGAGCGGCAAACAGGTCTATGACCTCGCCCGTTTCCCCATGGAAGTCAGCCTGATCAGCCCCTCCATCGCCTGTTTGCGTTTGGCGCTCACGCTGCCCCTTCCCCTAAGCATGGGCCTTCTGACCCGTTGCTTTTTCGGAGAAGCATCGCTAGATGACATCTGTACGCAGCACAAAGGGAAGGAGGCAGGGGTATGACTTCATCTATTCTCATCTTCTTGGGTCTGGGCCTTTTGTTTGTCATCCTGAACGCTCGCTCCGGCCGGCATGGACGCGGACTCAATGACAGTAGAACCATGCTTTGGGGTGTTCTGCCCGTCATTGTGGTGGCATTTGTCCTTGCTGGTATGGTGGAAGCTCTCATCCCCGAACAGTTCGTACGCCAGTGGTTGGCTCGGGAAGCAGGGATGCGAGGAGTTCTGTTCGGCACGGTTGGTGGATCGCTCTTGGCCATGGGCCCCTATGCGTCCTTCCCCATTATTGCCTCCATCTGGAGTGCCGGGGCGGGTTGGGGCACGGTCATCTCGCTTATCACCGCTTGGGCCCTCTTTGGCCTGAACAAGATGCCCTTTGAAATTGGCTTTTTCGGGCTTCGTTTTACCCTCATTCGCGTGGGACTGTGCCTCCCCCTGTGCATGGGGGCAGGCGCTCTAGCTCACCTTCTCGACCTGGTCGTCTCATAAGCCCGTCACCGGTAAACTGCACTCGCTACGCGACCAGCAGTACTGAGAAGAAGGATTTCACCCTAACGCGTCTAACAGCTTGCAGAAACCACCGTCAGTAAACGAAAGGGAGGGTACCATGGATAGGATTCGATTTGGCCTGATTGGCATCGGCATGGCCGGCCGCTACTTCGGCCAGGCGCTGCAGAACTTACCCGATGCAGACCTCATCGCCGTAGCATCCCGACCGGGACGCGGCCAAGCCTTGGCCGAGTTTGCCAAGACCTACGGGGTAAGTGACTGGCATGAGCACTGGCAAGAGCTAGTGAATCGCGACGACATCGACGCCATCTGCGTCGTCACTCCCCCCCAGCAGCATGAGGAGATGGTCATCGCCAGTGCCCAAGCAGGAAAACACGTAATGACGGAAAAACCTCTGGCCGTCAACCTGCTGGAGGCCGACCGCATGATCGCCGCCTGCGACGAATCCAACGTTAAACTGGGTTGCATCTTCATGTATCGCTTCATGGACACCGCGCGCCGCCTCAAAGAAGCCATTGCTCTGGGCCGGCTGGGACAGCTCTATCTGGCCGATTGCGTGGCCAAGTTCTACCGCGACCAGGCCTATTACGATTCGGCCGACTGGCGAGGTAGTTGGGAAGGCGAAGGCGGGGGAAGCCTGATGAGCCAGGCCATTCACACCATCGACCTGATGCTGTGGATGATGGGGGATGTGGTGGAGCTGAGCGGATATTACCGCACCGCCGCCCATGCCATCGCGGTGGACGATCTGGCCGTGGCCAATCTACGCTTTAAAAACGGAGCACTGGGTACCATTATCAGCGCCACCGCTACCAAGCCGGGGTACCCGCGCCGCCTGGAGATCCACGGCGAGCGCGGTAGCATCGGCCTGCTGGACGATGATGTGCATCTTTGGGACATTGAGGGCCAAGAGCGTCCCGATTGGGTTGGCACCGGGAAGAAGGACTTGGGTAATACCTTCTCCCAGCCCGGATATGCCGACATTGGCAATCACCAGGAGCAACTGGCCGACTTCATCGCCAGCATCCGCCAGGACCGCCCACCCTTGGTGGACGGTCGTGAAGGACGCCGGGCACTGGAAGTGATCCGGGCCATCTACCAGTCACAGGATACGGGAAAAAGCGTAGCGTTTCCCGTGGACGACAAGACCACCTTCGGCAAGAAGACAAATCTGGTCTGAATTAAGGAGGCAGTTCATTTTGGACAAGCAAACGCTCAAAGACATGTCCTACTCTCTGAACCAACGCGCCCGCGATCTCATCCTCAACGGAGACCGTGAAGAAGCGCTCAGCGTGGTGGAGGAATCTTTGGCCGGCAAGAAAGGCTTTCATGACTTCTGTGTGAAGTGGGCCAATATGCTTCTATGCTACATTGGTGAGAAGCTCGGTGATGATGCTGTGCTAGAAGTGCACCAGCAATTCGCCCAGGTGTTCCGCCCGCCCGTGATCAAAGAGTGGGAAGCGGCCGGGGCCGACCCGGACCATTTTCCCCTGGAAGAGTTCATCAAGCAACGAACGAGCATGTGGCACGGGCACGATAACGAGTTCACCTGGCAAGAAGATGAAGAGAAATACATTCTTACCCTCACTCCGTGCGAGAGCGGTGGACGCCTCAACGAGTGGCTCGACGGCAACCAAGATGCCCGCATGAAGGGAGCCAAGCCCTATGCCTACAATGAGAAAGGCTTCTCCTATTACTGCCTGCACTGTCCCACCATGTGGGAGCTGGGCTGGATTGAGCAATATGGTTATCCCTTGATCGTCTTCCACCCACCCCAAGAGGCAGGGGGAGCATGCGTTCAGTACTTCTACAAGCACCCGCGCCTTGTACCTGACGAATACTATCAACGCCTGGGCATAGAACGCCGCAGCTGAAAAGGGGGCTTACGCGTGCTAGAGCACAATATGGGCCAGGTGATTCGGGAAATGAGTCGCCAGCTGCGCCCGGAGGCGCAAGAGCTTCTCTGCGCACTGATCCGGCTGCCCAGTACCGCCGGCAGTCCTACCCAGGCTCAGGAATTAGTCGCTCGTGAACTGGGATGGCTGGGTCTTGAAACGGAACGTTTCATCATCGATCCCAAGGAAGTGGCCGATCACCCCGAATACACCCCGCCGCAAGCCGGCGGCGGCGAGAATCTCTATGCTGCCTGGCCCGGGCAAAAGAGAGGAAGGTCACTTCTTATCTTCAGCCACATTGACACCGAACCCCTGACACATCCTGAGCAATGGCATCATCCTCCGTTCCAGCCAACCACCCAAGGGGATCGTCTTTATGGACTGGGCAGCGCTGATGCCAAGGCCGGCGTGGCCGCCATGCTCATGGCCATACGCGTCCTCCGGCAAGCGGGCCTCTATCCCGCAGGGGAGGTGCGCATCCTCAGCATTTTGGGAAAACAAGGCGGGGCACTGGGCACTCTCGGCGCTATGGTACGAGGGTATCGCGCCGATGCCTCCATTTACCTGCATCCGGCCGAGAGCGGAGCTGGCTGGAGTCAAATCAAGACCGCGTCTCGGGGTATGCTGAATTTCGAGATT
>SLSY01000239.1 GCA_007130145.1 Bacillota bacterium | reverse complement strand
CCTGCAGGAACTGCTCAAAGAAACAGGTTACTATCAGGGGCCAGTGGAACCGGAACTGACCGGACGGTTTCAAGCTTCCATTCTCCGCTTCCACAGCTGCGAAAACTTCGAGGAGAAGTACCGTGAAGGGTATTTGGCCCGCGAGATCTATGAACACCTGCGGCGCTATGGTTTGAAACACTGTCCGCCCGGATGCTAAAGTCCAGCGGAGAAGGGGCCGCCGGTGCTCCTTCTCCCGCCTGGCATCAGAAACTTGTCACGCATTCGGGGCGCATGGGATACCAGAAAAGTCGACTCAAGCGGTTCACCGCCTCAGGCTCAACCTGCACTTTGCCCAAACGATAAAGGGTAGAAAACTCCACGCTCCCCATAAAGAGTGAAGACAGCTCCGCCACATCCAACTCGATAGCGATAGCGGAGGGGACCCCTTCGCCGGCCTCACAGAGGCGGCCCTCCACAAAGCGCAAGGAATAGACACCGGAATGCTCGGGGCAGAAGCTGTCTCGAACGCGTACCGTCAATTGGCAGTTCATGTCGTTAAAGTTGCGATGAGCGATGGCCTTCACCAACAAGGGCAAGGAGGTCATGCGGTACATCAGGCCTACGCCCCCGGTGTAGCATTCATGGTAGTGCTTGTTGAACATATTGTCGGTGGCGTTACGCGGATCGGCAGACAGAAACTGAAAATCTGACTGCTGCGTAGCAAAGAGCACGCGATCCACTTGGTCCCGCTGGGAATGGAGAAAAGAAGACAGGGCTAAAAAGGCCCGGGGGTTGTGCCACACCCACTCGCGGATGACAAGGTCATTCTTCAGCGCATTGGCGTGGTGGGCCCGAGCAAAATCGAAGGCAACATAGCCCTCCAAACCTGCTTCTGTCTCGTAGCCGTACAGCCCCTTGGCCCCGAAAAGAGCGTTAAGTTCGCGGCAGGTCTTATGACAGTAACCGTGATGCGCCACCGCAAAGTCCCGATAGCAGCGCCCTAAGGCATTGACATCGTCATCGGTCAGGCGCCGCACCGCATGAGGTGAAACGCGATGAGGCAGCGCTTGGGGTTTGAGGGCAAAGAGTCGCCCTTCCTGGCCGAAACCAAAGCCCATGCCATGATAAAAGTCGGGCCGGAAAGGATAGAGGAGCGTCATGCCAATGCCCTGCGCTTGGCAGTGCTCCAAAAAGCTGCGGACCATGGAGCGGGCCACGCCACGACGTTTGTCACCGAGGCCTACCGCCACAAAGCCCAGGCCGCCAGCATCGATGAATTCCCCGCAATAATTCATGGACAAATCCAACCGGCGCATGCCCCCCAACAGGCGGTCCCCTTCAAAGCAGCCCCAAAAGGTGTTGGTCGGTTCCGCGGCAAGTTCCTCCACAGCTTCGGCATTTTCCCGGGGAGATCTGCCAAAGCCTGGGTAGGCGCTGCTGGCAATGCGGGCAAACTCGAACCGCTCCTGGGTGCCGGTCAGTTGCCTGACACAATATGTCATTGTCATCCTCCTCGTGCTTTCATAACGGACGGGGGTTGCAACATAGGTACGGCCCTAGACGAGCGCATGCGGACGGGCCGGTGGCATATGTCTGAGAAAGTGATCGGCTATCATTCGGTACAGGTGCCATTGGGTATTCTCGCCTCGGATACCATGCTCGCGCCCGTGATAATACATGAGGTCAAACTGCTTGCCCTCCTCCTGCAGCGCTTCGGCCACCTCGACGGTGTGCTGCAGCTGCACATTATCGTCGGCCATGCCGTGGACCAAGAGCAGCCGTCCCTGCAACAGCCCGGTATAGGGAATCACCGATTCCCGGAGATAGACCCCGGGATTGTCATCCGGCATGCCAAGGTAGCGCTCTGACCAACAGCTTTGATACATACGGTAGTTGGTGGCCGAGGCCATGGCCACACCGGTCTTGAACAGTTCCCCGCCCCGGGTGAGTGCCAGACAGGTCAAAAAACCTCCGCCGCTGACGCCATAGATCCCAAATCCTGCGCCACTGTCAACGTAGGGCAGGGTCATAAGCTGGCGAGCAGCATCGATGTGGTCCAGCACCGGCGTGGTGCCGATGCTCTTATACATCTTGGCTTCAAATTCCTTGCCCCGGCCACCGGTGCCCTGGTTGTCCACGCTGACAACGATGTAGCCTTGCTGCGTTAGATACTGGTGCCAGACCCCACGGGCACCCCCCCATCGATTGACAACCGTCTGCGAAGATACGCCTCCGTAGGCATAAAAGATGACCGGATAGCGCTTTTGGGCATCGAAGTCCACCGGCTTGGTCATCACCGCACTGAGCCTGACGCCGTCACGATTGGTGATGGTCATGAATTGGGGTGGTGACCAGTTGATGGCCGCCCGTGCCGCCAGACATCCGTCTTTGAGGCCAATGACCTCTCTCCCGTCGGTCCGGTGCAAGCTGATGCGGGGCGGCGTATTGATATCGGAATGCGTATCGATGAAATGCTTTCGGTCCGGAGAAAGACTGATACTGTGCCATCCGGGACGGAACGTCAGCTGCTGCTGTCTCGTCCCGTCCATCCCGATGCGGTAAAGATGATCTTGGGTGGGATCATCTACTTTGCCCAGGAAATATAACCAGCCCTCCTCTTCATCCACCCCCATGAGCGCCCGGGATGAACGTGCCGCACTAAGTTCCCAATCCCCTGCCGTCAAGGCCTGGCAGCACCGGCTCTCTCTATCGTAAAGATAGGCGTGTTTATGGCCACTTCGCTCTGAAGTCCAGACGAATTGCGGTGTCTTTTCCAGCACGATGAGGTCGTCATCGGCCCGAACCCAGCGCTCATCGTCTTCGGTCAACAGGAGCTCTGCCTGACCGGTCTGGCTACCAGCGCGCCAGAGCTCCAGGTGGTTTTGCCGGCGATTGAGGCGTTGAACGAAGACCTCACGGCCGTCAGGAGCCCAATGTAACCGGGGGTAGTACACGTCCTCTTCACTTCCCAAGCCGAGCCATTGTATCTGGCCGTTGACGATGTCAATCAACCCGACCCGAAAGCGCCAGTTCACCTCCCCCGCTTTCGGATATTTGCGCCAGTGTATCTTGGGATACGACGGCAGGTAATCTACCAAGGGAATGCTCTTGACGTCTCTCTCATCGACTCTGACGAAAAGAATTCTTTCACCGTCCGGTGACCAACACCAGCCCCGTGAACCATAGCCCCGGTTCTCTCCATTGACAATGCCCTGACCTCCATCGGTGGTCAACTGAGTCTCCCGCCCCGTTTCACAATCAACGCAAAAAAGGTTGTCGTTGCGAACAAAGGCGGCGCGTCTCCCGTCCGGGGAGAGCTGGGCGTAGCGCTGTGGACCGGCCGCGGGGGACAAGGGACGAAGTATGCTGTCTTCAACATCATACAAAAAGAAATCCCGCTCGGGAGAAGGAGCCCCGTAGCGAAAGTGCGAGGGCCGGGGAGGACCCGCTAGCAAAAAACGCTGCACCAGACCACTCATTTCAAACTCCTGCACCAGTACGGGCTTTCCTTCATACACGAGCGAAGCTGCCTTAACCACTACATGCGGCCTCTTCTCTGACACAGGGTGCTCAAAGATGCTCTTGGCGCCGGCCTCCTCCTCTGGGTCGAGATAGACGAAGGAGGTTCCGTCCTCCCGCCACTGCAGTTTGGAAAGAGATACTCCCTCCCAGCTGGCCTCAGGTCCGTAAATGGCTTCCAATGTCAGGGGTTGGGTCATGCTAGAACTCCTTTCTCTCTATATGCTGCATTGATACATTGTTGACCGCTTCCCTGATGCCACCCACAGGAGCAAGCAGCACCAAACATCATCTCACCCTATTACCGCCCAGGCATGCTCCGGCCCTAAGGGATGGGAAGAAACGGGGATCCACCCGCCACCCGCCCCTTGCCTAGTCTTTGGTGTTCTTTAAACCCGGCAAAATAACGATGACACCGGCCAATATCAGCAGCAGCGGCCACCATCTCTGGGCAACATGCAGATAAGACCAGGGAAGCAGACCACTGGTGGCCAAAAGAAAGGCCAGCCCGACCACGGTCACGATGCTTCCTGGAACCAGCGCCCACCGCTCCTGCGCTGACGAGGCGGCAATGAGCAAGAAGGCCAAACCCGGACCGAGCACAAACAGGGGCCACCAGCTGGCCATATCAAAGCGCCCGGAGGCAGCCATCGCTACGGGAACGCCGGCCCCGGTGGCAAAAGCACCCGGATAGATG
>SLSY01000051.1 GCA_007130145.1 Bacillota bacterium | reverse complement strand
CCACCACCGTGGCCGTACCCGGAAGGGCCGCAGCCTGGGTGATGACCCCGGTAGCTCCCGCATGGCTGGTCGTGGCGCTCACCGTGGGCACGTCCGCGGTCCCGAAGGGCAGTTCCACTTCGTAGAGCAACGTGTCAGGGTCAAACCCAGCTACGGTGGTCCCATCCACCTGGAGGTCGCTCAGACCAGCGTCATCGCTGGGAGGAGCCACGGTGAAACTGACCGTGTAGGTCAGCTCTGTGGTGCCGTCCTGAGCCGTCACCACCACCGTGGCCGTACCCGGAAGGGCCGCAGCCTGGGTGATGACCCCGGTAGCTCCCGCATGGCTGGTCGTGGCGCTCACCGTGGGCACGTTCGTGGTCCCAAAGGGCAGTTCCTCGTCATAATCTAAGATGTTCGGGTCAAAGCCCGCCACCGTATGACCGTCAAACTGCAGGTCGACCAAACTGGCATCATTGCTACGGACTGTCACTTCTATGGTGCTAGTGAAACCCCCATCCGCTGTTGTCACCGTAATGTTGGCCAGCCCATCACTCTCGGCGGTGAGCAAACCGTCGGCGGTTATGGAAGCTACCGCAGCATTGTCTGATGCCCAGGTAACGTTCTTATTGGTAGCATCGGTCGGCTGGATGCTAGCACTCAGCTGAACGGTATCCCCAGTATCCAGAGTCTTGTCTTCTTGGTCTATGGTAACGCTCTGCACAGGAATGGTCACGGGCGGCGTGAAGGGCGGAGTGGGAGGCGACTCCACGACTTCCTCTGCCTCTCCCTCGAGAGTTGTGGCATTTTTGTAGGTCTTGCCTCCGACCAGATTCACCCCACCAGTACCCGTTGTACCTTCTACTCCTTCAGCCACGTCAATGATGGTTCCCAAAGTCAGAATGCTGTTGCCATGAGCTCCCGTGTGAATGTTCACACTGGATACAGTTCCCGTGCCTTCCACCAGACCATCAGTTTCTTGGATGTTGACTTCCCCTACATGCGAGCCATGCTCTAGCACGAGATCACAAGCGTCGGCCATCACATCCACCGTGGCCACGCTGCCATTTCTTAGGTGCACGGAGACTCCCGGGGCCATGATGACCACGTGACCAAAGTCACCTTCCAAGATGACATTGTCTTGTCCATCGATGATGACGTCACCCACCGGGGAGCCATCTTCGTTATACACCCTCACTACACCATCGACAGAGGCAATGATGATGTTCTGCAAAGAGGAGTCACCGCGCACGATGACCGAGTCCGGTCCTCCTCCGCGCACGAGCAGCCTACCGGTGATGATGACGTTGTCAAGGATCACGGAACCATCCCCAATGCCGTCACCCAGGATGAGATCGCCATCCACAGTAGAGCCCTTGAGAATAACCCCGGCTGACCGAATCATCACGTTCCCGGCCGCGTTCCTCGTGTACTCGCCGGGCTCCCCGAGGTAGGACCCTATAATGTTGTCCATGAGTTGAGCGAGTTCTGACCGGGTGATCGGGCTTTTCGGCGCGAGCCTGCCCGCATAGCCTTGGACATAACCAGCATGAACCATACTGAAGACCTCTGCTTGGGCCCACGGAGATACCTCATCCAGATCGACAAAGCCCGTCGGGGGAAGCGTTGTCTTCTCAAGATGCAAGACTCTTGCAAGCACAATGAAGGCCTCTTGCCGGGTCATCGCAGTTTCGGGGAATAGCTTATTGTTGCTCCCTACGAAAGTACCCATCTGCACCCCGCGACTCATGTCGCCATGATACCAAGCATCCGCAGGTACGTCCGTAAACGCCTGGATGTCTGCCTCTTTGGTCGCGCCAAAGGCTCGGTTAACCACAGCGGCCATTTGCGCCCTCGTCACAGGGTCCGCAGGCATGATCCTGCCGGCGTAGCCCTGCAGCAGCCCGTGAGTCACCGCCTTCTGCAACGCCGCTGTTGACCAGTCATCCGGCATATCCACAAACGCCCAGGGCTCCTCCATCGCCGCCTGATTATCGATACCCAAGACCGGCACTACTGCTATCCACAAGATGAACATGACGGAGAGTGCGGCTGTCAGTGACCTTCTTAGCACAATATCACTCCTTTCATCATCTAACACCGGAACTCTGAACGAAGGGAGGGTCAAGTCCTCAGCCATGCGCCCACCCCAGTCAGCAGGTCGGCGACGCCATGCCCTGAGGATCCAGGGAGAAGGGTGGTGATTGAGGAACGCGATTTGAACCTAATTCAGGGAATTGTCTCCGCATTTATGCGCTCTACCCACTCTGGCTTGCGCTACCGCCTCCCCCCGCCCTCTCAGAGATGACGAAACTGGTGTCCGCCTCTAAGGCGTCACTCCTTCTATTCATCTTACCAGGTAGTTATCAGGACCACCCCACCCCTCAGGTATAGAGTGCAGGGATGGGAATGGGGTGGGACATGAAACCCTTTTTCATCCAACAGGAGGAGATCGCCGACTGCGAGCCGAAAGCCACAGGACTAGCTATTCGGTGGGATGATGTGCAATGCCGCGTGAATCCTGGAGAAGACTGCTGGCAGTGGCTGGAGGCGTGGGGGTGCTGGGTTGGCCCCTAATTCTCCCCTTCTACGGACCTCTGGCTGGCTGTTGGCTGCAAGAACAGGCCACCTGGGGAACCGGTGCCTTTACTCTGGGGCTGGCGCTGGGCTATGCTTTGGCGGCATGGCCAGGAAGGCAATGGCACCTTCCTCCCGGTTGGTCCGCCGTGTTGGCCATAGCTTTGGTAGTTCTGTGTTTCCCCCGTCCTGCTCTACCCCTAACCGTCGCCTTCATGTTGGTGAGCGGCATCCTCACCGCCTCACCCACCCTGGCCTGGACCTCTTATCTGGCGGGCATGGAGAAACGGGTCCTTCCCTTCGCGGTGGGAGTCTTGACAGCCAATCTGTTGGTTTATGGCGCGGTGTGGGCTGGACCCGGGTCACTGGGGAGTTTCCTTCTCGCGGCCACCGCAGCGGCCGTTTTCGTTTCCGTGGCCTTTGTCCTGGGCAGAGAGAACGCTATCCCCGTACCGGTCGCACGGGGCTCCTCACCCTGGCCCCTGCTCTGGCCCCTGCTCATCTTCATTGTGGCCTCCGGCTACGTGGGAGGTCTGCTCTACGGGGTCATCATCCCGGCATTGGAAGGTTGGCACGGCATCGGATGGCTGAGCGTCTGGCCCTACATGCTGGCCTTTGCCCTGGCCAGTTTCATCGCTTCCCGTCGCTACGAGCTGTTGCCGGCGGTCACCTTGAGCGTGTACGGACTGGCCCTTCTGCCGCTGTCGCTGCCGGTCTCGGCCAATTCCATGGGTCTTCAACTGGCCAGCCTCACAGGCACCATGATCGGAGCCGCCTTTTCCGACGCCTTCATCTGGCTCTCCCTGATCTATCTGACCAGTCGCGGCCACCCCCGGGTGGTGGCCACGGGACTCGCCCTCAATGTATTCTTGATCTGGGCGATTACCACTCTGTCCGAACTGGTGATGCTTGACTCAGCGATGCGATTGCCGCTGGCAGCACTCCTGGGGGCGGCTCTTCTTTTCATCCTCATCCCCCTCATCGTCCCCCGCCTGGCCCCTTCTCCGGCCGGTGTCCATCGGAAGGACCCCGCGGCTAGAGCTGGCGTCCTTGGCTCGGTGGTGTCCATGGAGTTCTCGGCCGCGCTAACGGAGGCGGAAGGGAAGGTCTATCAGCTGCTTCTTCTGGGAAACAGCAATCACAAGATCGCCAGCGAGCTCTTCGTCACGGTGAACACGGTGAAGTATCACGTGCGTAACATTCTGCGGAAGGTAGGCTGTAAGAACCGCCAAGAGCTGATTGAGCGAGTGCTGCTGAGCCTGGAAATGGAGAGGGACGACTTTTCCTTACCTGAGAGGACGCTCGAGGAGCGAGTAAAGTTTAGGTAGGCAGTAGGCAGTGAGAGTGTTGAGATAGAAAGAGATCTCTCCCGAGGTTGTCGTAAAGACAGCCCATCCCCAACCAAGAGAAAGGAGAGATCTCTGATGTCTGTAGTTCAAGATGTACCCGGGTTGATCCTGCAGCTTTTGTCTGATGTGTCTGAGGTGGTGGGTCAGAGCGAGGACATGCTGGACCTGGAGCAGGGAGTTCAGCGCCTCGTCAACCAGACCACCCGGGAGCTCCTCGAGAAGGTGCTCCAGGAACGTGATGAAGAGTTGGCCGAGGGTCGGGATAAGAAGGCTCCGCGTATGGTAGGGAGATAGGCCCGCACCTTGG
>SLSY01000197.1 GCA_007130145.1 Bacillota bacterium | reverse complement strand
GACGCGTCCTTCAGCCAAGAACTTACCATTGGCCTCAAACTCAAGCTCGTCCAGGAGCGTCAGCTGGTGGTGTCTCTGGCCGATGAGCAGACGCAGGCAGAGACACAAGCCTTCGAGGTGCCCCTGCTCCCTCCTCTCCCAGACGAAGAGAACCACCTTCCTGCCAAGCAAAAAGACGATGAGGCAGGCAAAAAGAAGCGCCACAAACATGGAACAACCCCTCGCCACCGGGGCAAACTCTTCGGAAGCGGGTAGATCCGGTATGTCTGTGACCCCGCGTCTCAAACACGCGGGGTCACCTGGTGTCTATGTAGGTGTCTTCTGCGGCGATCATATACCCATGAGGTTTTCCAGTCCATAAACGAAGCGACCGGTGCCAGCCAAGCGACGGCAGGCCAAAATGACACCGGGGATGAAGCAGCTACGGTCAACGACCTCATGATGAAGGATCAACCGTTCTCCCGGACCGGAGAACACGGCGTCATGCCGAGCGATGAAGCTGGATAGCCGTAGGCTGTGTACCGGAACCTGCTCGATTCGCTCGCCTCGGGCCGGCGCTTGTGAAGCCTGACGCGAACCGGTCATCTCGCCGGCTATGGCCTCGGCAATACGCAGTGCGGTTCCCGAAGGAGCGTCGCGTTTCTCGCTCCGGTGCATCTCAACGACTTCACTGTCCGGTAGATATTGTGCGGCCAACCCAGCGAACTTGATGAGAAGGAGTGCCCCGATGCTGAAGTTGGGCGCAACAAGGACCGCACGGCCTGTATCCGCACTCAAGCCTCTCAACTCCTCCAGATCCCGCGAACTGAAACCCGTGGTGCCGATGACCATGTCACTTCCGTGTGGCAGGAGCTTACGGGCATTCTCCATGGCGGCTTCAGCATAGGTAAAATCAATGGCGATGTCTACCTGTTGCTGCGCCAGGCGCTGGTCCACACTCGGTAGAACCGTCTGGCCAATGGGTTTGATTCCCGCCAGCTCTCCTAGATCCTCACCTACCCCGGCCGCCGGATCAACACCGCCTACAATCGAAAAGTCTTCCTCCCGTGCAAACCCCTTAATAACCTGCTTTCCCATATTGCCGCCCGCACCACAAATAAGGACTCGAAGCATGTGTATCAAAGCCTCCCATAATCGAAAACGTAGTCGCGATGCCCCACTTGAGTTCATTCTATCATATGCCCGTCGAGCGGTACGTACTGCCTCACGCGGATACGGGTTCAGCAGACACAGAGAAAGCGACCGGCTTCCGTGAACCGGTCGCTCCTCATATCACCGCCTACCCTCGTTACCAGACGAGCGGATGTCGGTATTACGACGGATATACGTGATCGTGCGCATGTTCGCCATATTCCTCTAACCACGCTTGCTCATCATGCGCTTCCCAGCGCCGCTCCTCCCTCTGCCGTCTATTGGACCACGAATATGATGTTGTCCACGGCAGGGATTCACCTGCTGGATCAAACCATGGACCCGGTACTCTCGGTTCAGGCATGCCCATCACTCCTGTCTCCCTATCTAGCGACAGTCTTGACAGACTCCCTGCATCTTATGCATTTCTCTATCCCTTCGGCACGTACAAGATCTGCCCTGGGTGTATGTTAACATCCTCCAAGCTATTCACTTGTCGCATCTCCCACACCACTCGACGTAGGTCACGTCCCGCTGTATGCCTGGCGGCAATATCCCAAAGCGTATCTCCCTGCTGCACTACTACTTCAACCATTTGCACGCTTTCGTCGGCACTGAAGGCGTTGTTGGTCCCAAAGATGAACGCTGCCGTCACAAGGGTCATCATCAAGATCAACCCCATCCTTTGCCTTCTCTTGCGACGAACCCGCCCTTTAATGCTTCGCCAGCTATTCATAGTTCAGCCTCCCAAACGTATGTTCGCTTCAATGATAACACAAACATATGTTCGGGTGCAACCCCTATCCCCCACCAATTTACTGGCAAAGTGGCTTAAATGAGAACTTATGTTTGAAGCCGCAGCAAGACGTGTGATATAATCTGAAGCAACTAGGCTGCACAGGAGGGGTCGATTTGTCCAAGCAGCACCTGTCGCGAAAACAGAGTCGGGTCCTCGAATTTATCAAGGATTCCATACGCACCCAGGGATATCCACCCTCAGTCCGCGAGATTGGCGAATCGGTGGGTCTGCGTTCCAGTTCTACGGTACACGGCTATCTTCAACGCCTACAGGAGCGAGGATATATCCGCAGAGATCCATCGAAACCCAGGGCCATTGAAGTCCTCGATCGAGTGAGAGAAAAGCAGGAAGTCGTTGAGGTGCCCCTCATCGGTCAGATCACAGCCGGCGAACCGATACTGGCTGAGGAGAACGTCGAAGATTATGTCCCTCTCCCTCTGGAATTGGCTCCCGGCGATAATACGTTCCTCCTTAAGGTCAGAGGCGATAGTATGATGAACGCCGGGATCTTGGATGGCGATTTCGTGATTGTGCGCCAACAGCCTACGGCGCAAGACAGAGACATTGTTGCTGCGCTCATCGAAGATGAAGCAACCGTGAAGACATTCTACCGCGAAGATGAAGGAGTGCGTCTACAACCAGAAAACCCTTTGTACGAGCCCATTTTCGTGAAGGATCTAATCATTCTGGGTAGGGTAATCGGCCTGTTCAGACGCCTAAATTAGGTTCGCACTAAACAACCAGCAGCCTCCAGCTCGTGGGCGGCTATCAAAGCAGCGCACTGCACGTGTTGGTAGGTAAGCCCCCCTTGAAGATAAACAATGAAAGGCGCCGCAAAGCGTGCATCGGCTGTCAATTCAATGGAAGCACCCTGGACGAAAGTGCCAGCTGCCATGATGATTTGGTGTTGGTATCCCGGCATATTCCATGGTTCGGGATGAGCCAGAGCATCCACCGGTGAAGCCTTCTGTATTCCCCGGCAAAAGGCTTTGAGGGCCGTTGCCGAACCTAGTTCCACCCCCTGAATAATATCGGAGCGCCGCTCATAGGGCCTCGGCAAGGTAGGAAATCCCAAAGCCTCAAAGAACCGTGCCATAAAGGCTGCGCCTTTGAGCGCACCAGCTACGACAGAGGGAGCTACAAACAATCCTTGCAGGAAGCTACGGTACCCCGGCAGATAAGAACCCACATCTCCACCTTGGCCGGGCACGCTGAGACGGACGGCCACCTGTTCCACGAGATCCTTGTCACCGACCACATAGCCGCCGCTCTCCGCCAGGCCGCCACCGGGATTCTTGATAAGCGATCCTGCACAAAGGTGGGCACCGACATGACCGGGCTCTTTGGTCTGGACAAACTCACCGTAGCAATTGTCAACCAAGACCAGGACGTGTGGCGCAAGTTCGCGTACACGTGCAATGAGCTCTTCGATTTCTTCAATGCATAAGGCGGGCCGCTGGCTGTAGCCTCCTGAGCGCTGTATGTAGGCCAGTTTCACCGGTGGTCGCAGCAGCTCACCCAACTCTTGGTCATCCATTTCGGTGGCTACACACTGGCGATAGGTGATCCCGTATTCAGCCAAGCTGCCCGGGGTGGGTCGAATGCCCAGCACTGATTCGAGAGTGTCATAGGGAGTACCGGTAAGCGATAATACCGCATCGTTGGGTCTGAGCAGCCCTGACAAGCACACGGAGAGAGCGTGCGTACCCGAGAGAAGGTGCGGACTAACCAGAGCTCGGGCTCCACCGAACACCCGCGAGAAAATCTCTGCTGTCTTCTCCCTACCTTGGTCGCCGTAACCGTAGCCCGTCGTACCCGTCATATCCACACTGCTCAAACGCACATCGTAGAAAGCATCCATAACGCGGGCCTGGTTCGCCAGCGCCCGCCGCTCATAATCAGCACAAAGCCGATCCACTTCACCGCTAACCTTCTCGGCCAGGTTCAAAAGGCCATCGCCAATCCCGTACGTTTGAGACATGACCTGGCGCCACAGGGTCTCATTCATGACCGCTGGCCCGAGCATATTTCTTCATATTGCCACTGAGGACCCTCGGAACCTCAGCCTCGACGTGGATTCCATCCACCTTATATTCTATGGCGATTATGCGGCCCTCCCGCTCAATGCGATCCAACATGCCTGACTGGGCATAAGGGAGGTGCAGGCTCAAGTGCTCGCGAGTCTCTGCCAAAGCCAGGTCTACGTCTACCAGTAAATCATCGATTCCCTGGCCTGTGAGAGCTGAAACAACGACAGCCGCGTCCAAACGATCGCGCCATGAATGCG
>SLSY01000030.1 GCA_007130145.1 Bacillota bacterium | reverse complement strand
GCTTCTGGGGTGAGCATGGTGCAGGAAACGTTGTATGATAACCGGTTTGGCTATGCAAACGAGCTCTTGCGCATGGGCGCTCGTATCAAAGTCGATGGCCGTACCGCCATTGTGGAGGGTGTTCCCACCATTCTGGGCGCCCCCGTAAATGCCCATGATCTTAGGGCGGGCGCAGCTCTTATCATTGCGGCTCTGGCTGCTGAAGGCCCCAGTGACGTGTACGGGATGGCGCACGTGAATAGAGGGTATGAGGATATTGCTGGTAAGCTTAGCTCGTTGGGAGCACAATGCAATCTAGAGGAGGAGTAGGGTGGTGGTAGAATGGGTTACTTCTACGAGCCCCCTCGTCATCATCGAGGACATTGGTTCGGTTACATAGCCGCGAGTCTGGTGGGGGTGTTACTGGGAGCGGCTTTGCTGCTTTGGGTAGGTCCTGAACTTGTGATGCAGCGCCTTGAGGGGGAAGCCGGTTTCCCTCGTTTTGATTTCCCCCAAGCCCCCGATTGGCCTAAAGAGGTTGGTGCGGGTGCACCGGTGGTCCATGTGGCAGAAACCCTGGGCCCGGCGGTGGTGGGCATCGTCAACGAAGCGGTGGCCGGATACGACTTCCGGGGACGGGCTTTTTTGGAACGTCGCACGGGGTCCGGTGTGATTATCAGTTCGAACGGATATATCGTTACCAATTACCATGTCATTGCCGATGCCAATGAGATCACGGTACTCCTGGCTGACGGCACCACGGAAGTGGCCGAGGTAGTGGGTTCGGATCCGCCCGTGGATCTGGCTGTGATTCGCATTGATCGTAGCGATGTGCCCCATGCCCGTCTGGGTGATTCTGAAACTCTTCGCGTCGGTGAATTGGCGGTGGCCATCGGCAATCCTCTGGGCATGGATTTCAAGCACAGCGTGACGGCAGGCGTCATCAGCGGGGTGGATCGCATCCTGCAGGTGGGTGAAGAGTATGTGCGCTTGTTGCAGACCGATGCGGTGATCAATCCGGGTAACAGCGGTGGTCCCCTGGCCAACTACCGGGGTGAGGTCATCGGCATCAATACCCTCAAGCTGAATATACCTGCGGTGGAGGGTATGGGATTTGCCATTCCCTCTGATATTGTGAAGCGCATTGTGGAGGATCTGATCAATGAGGGCCGGGTGCGGCGACCCTGGATGGGTGTGACCATTCTCGATCGGGACACCATCGATCGTTTTCGCATTGACGTCGATGTGGAGTTCACGCGCGGGGTATTGATTCAGGAAGTGCAACCGGAGAGCCCCGCCCATCAGGCAGGCTTGCAGCCGGGAGATGTCATTGTCCGTCTGGATCAACGGCGCATCGACGACATTGCCGAGTTGCAGGTGGCCTTGCGAGAGCATCGCGTGAATGAGCGCGTGTCCATCACCGTCATGCGGGACGAAGAAGAGGTAACGTTGGAAATCGAGTTGGGAGAAGTGCCCCGGGAGTGAAGATTACTCTCTTGCAAGTGGGTAAGACACGGGCGAAGCCTCTGGCGGAGGGAGCTGCCTTCTACCGGAAGAAACTGGCACCGTACACCCGGGTACAGTCCATCGTGATACCTGATCAGCCCGTGCCACAACCGTTGACTGCAAGCGTTATCGAAGCCATACAGGACAAAGAAGCGCAGGCCATCATCAAACGGTGGCCTGCGCATGTCATGATGACCGCACTGGACGGGCGGGGGGAAGCGTTTTCATCGCTCGAGTTTGCCCGCTGGATGGAGGAGCAGCACGTAGGCGGACAAAGCCACCTGGGTTTTGTCATTGGTGGTGTGGTGGGTCTGTCCGATGCAGTGTTGGCCAAAAGTCAGCGGGTTTGGTCCCTCTCACGGCTCACATTTCCTCATCAAATGGTTCCCATGCTAGTATGGGAGCAACTGTATCGCGCCTTTCGCATTATTCGCCAAGAACCATATCATTATTGATATCGTTTGCATCCGGCGCTTCATCCTCACCCTTGGGATCCTCTGGGCTTGATCCTTGGGGGTGTCGCACGCTGTGGATGGCTCGAGGTTGGGTCTCGGCCAAGAAGAACTCACGCCGCCCGGGACAGGTGGCATTGGGTAAGAGCCCGGTCTCGGCACATATGGTCAATTCCACCACGCCCACCGGCGTGTGCCAGGACTTTGCACCCAGCTGGGTTAGGGCCCTTTGCATGAACTCGGCCCAGATGGGGCCGGCCACCATCCCTCCCGTTCCGCTCAGGCTCTTCTCTTGCCCGTCATAGCCCACCCAGACCGAAGCGACCAATGCCGGGTTGTACCCGACGAACCACGCATCCATCAGCCCGGTCGTGGTGCCCGTCTTCCCTGCGACGGGAACGTCCAGCTGTGGTGCGAGGTGATGGGCGGTGCCACCGGGCGAAAACACGCTGGTGAACAGCTGGCTTACCAGGAAACTGACCCGGGCATCGAGCACCGCTCGTTGATGGGACTGATGGGTATAGAGCACATGGCCGTCCGCGTCGGTGATGGAGATGAGCGCAACGGGCTCCACAGCGAGCCCCGCGTTGGCCAAGGGGGCCAGGGCAACGGTCATCTCCAAGGGACTGACCTCGGCGGTACCCAAAGCCAAAGAGAGGTTATCGTGCAGGCGACTCTCGATACCCAGCAGTTTAGCGTATTCCTTCACGATAGAGGGTCCGAGCAGGTGTGTCCAGCGCACGGCCACCACGTTGTTGGAGGTAGCGATGGCTTGGCGCACGTTGAGTGGACCGTGGGCATAGGTGCCGTCGAAGTTGCGGGGACGGTAGGTTGTGCCATCGGCGCCGGGATAGCTTACCGGTTCACATACTTGCCAGCTGGTCGGGGGATAGCCCTGGGCGGTGATTGCCGTGTAGACGAAGAACTTGAAGGCCGAACCGGGAGGGCGAAACGCTTGCCAGGCCCGGTTGAGCTGGGTCTGGGCGTAGTCCCGTCCCCCGATCATTGCCCGGATGTGCCCGTTTGACGGATCCAGGGCCACCAGGGCCAGTTGCGGTTGGATAATACCGTGACTGTCAGGCTGTCCGGCTGCAAGGTGCAACAAGACGGCTTGCTCGGCTGCGTGCTGTGCATCTAGGTCCAGCGATGTCTGGATGACCAATCCGCCTCGATGCAAAAGCGGCGTCAGCTCGGGATGGTCGGCTTCGATTTAGGTCAGGAGGTAGGAAATGAAATAGGGGGCGGCAGATTCGCTGATAAGTCCTGTTAGGTGGATGGGGGCCTGGCGGGCCTGGTCTGCCGACATGGCCGTGATATGGCCTTTTTTCTCCATGCGGTCGAGTACTTGGTTGCGCCGGAGTTTGGCCCGTTCGGGGTTGTTGTAGGGGGAGTAGTTTTCCGGACTGCGAATGATGGCGGCCAGCAACGCGCTTTCGGCCAGATCCAATGCGCGGGCGCTCTTGCCAAAATAGGTCTGACTCGCTGCTTCCACTCCGTATGCTCCGTGCCCCATGTAGATTTGGTTCAGATACAGCTGGAGGATGGTGTTCTTGTCCATGCGCATCTCCAGTTTGACCGTCAATAGAGCCTCCATGATTTTTCGGTAATAGGTACGATCATGGCTGAGATAGAGATTCTTTACCAGTTGTTGGGAGATGGTGCTGCCTCCCTCTACAATACGACCAGACCGCCAGTTGACTACGGTAGCTCGCACCAGGGCGATGGGGTCAAGACCAAAGTGATGGTAGAAGCGTTCATCCTCTACCGTCAGGATGGCCAACCGCAGTGTGGAGGGAATCTCATCCAGGGTTAGGGCCGTCCGGCGCTCTACGTAGAGCTCGCGGATCAGCCGGCCATGGATATCTAGCACGCGACTGGCGTGTGCGATGTCCGGATCAGGCAAAGGCACAGCCCAGATGATGCCTACCATCAGCACCACAAACCCCAAAGCTGCCACGCAAACGGTCACCAGCACCCTGCATGCGAGGACGCGGGACATATTCGCACTCCTCCTTCTATGGTTCATTATGGCGGTTTGGCGGCGTGCTTATGAGAACTGCTGGGAAAATGGTGGAAAGTTTCAACACATACCGGTTTCTTGTGGTCAAGGGCTGCCCTGGCTATGAAATGTCACCGAAACTTGATCAGGGTGCGCTTGCTGCCTGGAGAAGATTCATGCAGGTGGTGTCGTTTGCAGGTCGGGGGATTTCTGATATAATTCTTGGCGTATATTCGAAACGTCACTGCCCACCTTGGGGCAGCTTGTGTAGTGAGAAAGGAGTGGATG
>SLSY01000013.1 GCA_007130145.1 Bacillota bacterium | reverse complement strand
AACGAGATTACGTACCATGCTATTCTGGAACGCCCTGGCAGTGTCTGTCGGGGCCAGACTTTCCGCAGAGTCTCTTGCGGGGACCCTTTAGTAGCCTCTCTCCCAACTTCACCTCCTACGGAGGACACTGGCGAAGTGGCCTGTATCATGGACGTGGAACCTTATCATGATGGCAAGCACCGTGACAGTAAGCTTCTGGCGAGGAGTCCGGATGGAGTTGTCCGCATTATTGTTCCGGGTGGGAGTGCAGCACGGTGCGGCTTACGAGGGATGAGTATTGGAAGGAGCAGTAGGAGTTACTGTTATCTTCTCGCTAGAATGCCTCTACCACTTAGTGATCCACTCACCTAACTTAGTAAGATAACTCAATAGCCACAGTTGGCTTACCACGCGTATGTAACCCACATTATCCACACTGTAGACGATAAGCCAGTAGGATCCGCGGGAAACAGCGAATTGCGCCGTGGTTAAGAAATATCTTAATAATTCGTTGTTTATGGCAGGTGTAATGTTCAGTTGAAAAGAACAGTAGCTCATATCGTTTTTTTCTCTTGTTGTTGTTCGTAATTTTTTGGAGATTTCCACCACAACCCGACAAATTGAGAGCAAGTCAGGTTAGGAAAATAGGTGCTATGGAACGAAACAGACGTGTTCCCAAAATAAGCGCGAGAAAGGAGCGACACTGTGCCATTTCTTGGTTTGATTCTTTTCGTAGTCGGTGTCATTGCAATTTTTAAGAACGGGTTGCCCGCTTTGAGGATACCAAACCGTATAACGGGTGTGGTGCTTTTGGGCGTAGCCATAGTCTTCTTCGCCGTTGGGGCTCCACCTGAGGAAGGAGAACCAACTGTGCCGCCGGTGGCACAAACAGAAGATCCAACTCCAACTCCGGCGGAGGAAGAGCCAGAACCAGTCCCAACTCCGGCTCCGGTGGAGGAAGAGATAGAACCAGTTCCCGATGCTATTGTCTATACCGGAACGGGTGACAGTGTAATAAAGATAGAGAAACCTGAAGAAGGTCCGGTCATGTTATACATCAAAGGCAATGATACAGAACGGCATTTTGCGGTTACCGGCTTTGATGCAGATGATAATAGGACAACACTGTTTGTGAACACAACTAATCAGTATGAGGGAATTACTCTGGACCCTGGTGGGACAACAGATTTATTGGAGATCAAGGGGTATGGTTCATGGATCGTAGAATCACGCTCTATTCGTTCTGCGAGGATAGTCGAGTCACCAGGGAGCATTAGCGGTACAGGGGATGAGGTCTTGCTGGTTGAAGGTGATCCCACTCTGGCAACGATTGAAGGGAATCCTGACGCTAGACATTTCGCGGTACTGGGCTACAGTCCAAATCGTAATTTGATGATCAACACAACGGATGTCTACAAAGGAACAGTTCGAGTCCAGAGAGGTACCTTCGTGTTGGAGATAAATGCGGTAGGCGATTGGAACATCTCGTTAGAATGAGGTGATCATGAGGCTCTGCCCTGTTTCAAAAAAACTTAGACTTCATCATAGAGGCTGAGCTTCTTATAACTATAAGGTGAAATCGATGCTATGGTGGTATAGTTGTCAACGTTATTCCTTAATTCGCGGTGGCTGATGTTTACAAGCGACTCGGCAGTTTTCCGTAATCACTGGGTCTTCCCTTTACCATCTTAACCCCGCAACTACAACCTATCACACCTAGTCAAGTTCAGCAGTCCGATCCCATGCCCCCACCACCCAGAACAACCCGGGTGAACACGCTAGGCGGGGTGTGAAGGCTGAATTGGGGGTTGATGGGGTTATAACATAATGATGGTGATGACGAGGAGAGTGGCTAATGGTCAACACTACAGGAATACACAAGGTACGCACCATAATGAGTAGAATCGCATTCTGTATGGAGTGCCGACAGGACGTTAATCTTTCATTAAGAGGGAAAACCGACTCTGCTGAATTGAAAGGTGAAGTTTATGGGTTCACGTCTCAGAACGCTTATTGCAATGAATGCGGAACTGAAGTATGTGTTCCTGAAATAGAAGACGAGAATTTGAAGGCCCTATATGATGCTTATCGCCAAAGACATGGTATTATTTCCCTAGATGATATCAGGGCTATTCCTGAAAAGTACAATATCGGCAAGAGACGTCTTTCGCTACTGCTTGGCTGGGGCGGGCAAACGTTCAGTAGGTATTATGACGGCGATATGCCTGCAAAGCAATATTCTGAAACGCTACGACGGATACTTGCTGACCCTGCTTATTATTTGTCTCTACTGGAACGAAAAAAGCAAAGCAGCTACTGAGGATCTGTCGTGACATCTATAGACGCTACAATGGACATTGCTAGACCCGATTGGCAGCGTTAAGGAACATGACATCTCCCAATGACAGCCGACGAAAAGGTGCTGCTGGATAGTGTTGTTAGACATCTATGCTGTTACAGTGGGAAGACCCTTGAGTCTTTTACGCATTTAGATTCTCCGGCCGAAACATCAACTGACCGAGTGATCCCCAAACAAATTATTGGAGAGTATTTCTCTTCTGTAAAGGATAAGTATCGCATGCTTACACCTGCAAACATTAAAGATTACGGCGCAGGATATGCTTTCTAAGATCTAAGTTAAACGTTATCCCATCCGTGCGAATTGAGAGCCTGCACCGGGAACTGTCGCGGAATGCATAGATGCGCTGGCTATGCGGTTTTGCCGGCCCGGTACCCCGGCTTGGTTCTACAGCCGGTTCTAGCGCAAACTTTTGGCCCGCCACTTCCAGGATTTGGTGAGGGACTTGCAGAAGGAGTTTCCGCATTGTGGCTATACCATCAGTTGGGATGGGAAGGTCCAGCAATCCTATGTGGGGGGGACGCCGACACAGCCCGGCTTTCCTCGAAAGAGACGGACGCTACCCCGGCCTTAATACAAGTACTTCACTCGCCACTCATACCAGGATTTGCATGGTGTATAAAGAAGATAGCACCATCAGATTTTGCGGCAAAATATCGACCCACCGAATTGTTCAGGCGGGAGTACTCCGTTTGATGCCCCATCACGACGGATGTCTTCCAATAGATAATCTCTTAAGTGGGAGCGATCAAGTTCGGTCATTACTTGGGGTCGTAGTGTTCGGCTGGAGTCAGACTTGTAGGTTTAGCGTTTTTTCCGACCAATCACATTCCGAATAGATCAAATGACTGCTCATCATCACTTTCTTTCTCCTTTGAAGGGAGGGACTCGCCAAGGGATGGGTTAAAGACTCGCTAGTTCGAAACCGCAAGTAGGTGACGCTTTTAGGAAAGAGTGGGGGACCAAGAGCCACAGGTATAAGGTAGTAAGACAAGATCTTTCACTCCAAGGCTGGGATGGAGATAGATACTAGCGTTTGCAGGAGAAGATTCACTTTAGTTATTTAGAGAGGTGGGAAAGCAATGGCACTGACCAGACGGAAACCATTGGTGTTGGCGGTGGTGTTGGTCTTTTTGGTTAGCGTTGGCGGCTCAGCTGTCGCGATTAACCTGGGTGAGTTTTTTACGGACGGTTGGTTGTGGGAGGATGAGCCCTACACCGAAGCAGGCTATTGGTTGGGGCATGCCGGCATCTTCATAGGTGATGAGGATGGGAATCTCCAACCGCATAGACTTCTAACCCGAGCCGAAATGGCAGTGGTCCTAGTGCGGATGACGGGGCAAGAGTCCCAAGCCATGAGCCTTATGGGCAGCGAGACCGGGTGGACTGACGATGAGGATATACCGTACTGGGCATCCGGATTCATGGCGTTGGCGGAGAGACATGGTTGGTTTATTGGGTATGAGGATGGTAGTGTAAGACCTAGTGCCTCACTGACCTGGGCGGAAGCATCCATTCTCCTTGCCAGGGTTACGAGTAACGAGCATTTAGCAGTTGGCGAATGGCCCGAGAGTGCCCTGGTCGCGGCTAGAGCGATGGATCTCTTGGGTGACCTGGAGGAACCTGGTCCGAATGAACCGATCCTCAGGGGACACATGGTATTTGCCACGTGGACGGCAGTGAGGGTAGGGACTCATGATGAGGAAGCGGATGAGTGGGACGAAGAGATGGCGCTCTTGGCCCTCTATCACAAAGACACCCACGATGCTTACAAGGATATTTCTAGACCACCCGCAGCACCAGTATGGAACCCGCAGAAACAAGCCCTACTACCTGATCGCGAATTTGACGCGAACTGGACCATGATCGAAAACTGGTTTCCGGCTCTGCACCGCAGCATATCCGCTATATGGTT
>SLSY01000001.1 GCA_007130145.1 Bacillota bacterium | reverse complement strand
CAGGCGTGCGTAGTGCCTCTGCACCGTAGTTCCGGGGTAGTTGGAAACCATGGTCCGGCGCCCGCAGAGCAAGTTAAGCACTGAGCTTTTGCCCACGTTGGGGTGGCCTGTCAGAATGATGCGCATGGCATTGCCCCTCTTCGTGACACACTCTCTTTGGTAGGCTTATGCACAAGAGAGCCAGGCTATCACCCTGGGCTATTTTTGGGGGTCTTGTTGACGGTGGCATTCCCCGCAAACACCGTAGAATTCGAGGCGGTGATCGGTAATAGTGAAGTCATGCTCACCTTCGAGCTTGCGCTCCATCTGGTGCAGCGACCCTTCCTGTAATTCAATGATCCGCCCGCATTCATGGCAGATGAGGTGGTGGTGATGTCGTCCAGGAGAGCTGAGCTCGTAACGCGCGCGCCCATCCCCGAGGTCATGCTTGGCCACAACGCCCAGTTCTACCAACATATCCAAAGTACGATAGACTGTTGCCAGACCGATCTCGGGATGTTCTCGATTCACGAGAAGATATAACTCCTCCGCGCTCAGATGGCGATCGTGGTACCTGACCACGATTGCGATGATCTCCCGTCTCTGTCTGGTCAGTTTATACTTGCTAGATTCCACCTTCTCGGTGGTCTCACGCATGCGCTCCTCCACGTCATACCTCCGTTCTTACGCTCACGTCATACAGAACACACAGAATGACTTCCACATCCTTCCTCCCTTTTCCTATCCAGCCGCGCCAAACGATGCAGCAAATCATGCTGCCACTTTCTGCGGTTCGGATGACCGACCGCAGCCAGAGCCTGTAAGACCCACTGGCGGGCTAAATCATAGTCTTTGTCCTGGTGCTCGTAGTACTTGGCCAGTTCCACCGCGGCGGTGGGATCATGGGGAGCTTGTTGCCATGCCCTCGAAAACCAGTGACGGGCTTTTTGGGCGTTCCCTTTTCGCTTGTAGATGAAGGCAAGGCGCTTCATGGCCTCGGCGCACTGGCGTCGATTTTGGGCCCGCTCCGATGCCGTTTCATAATGTATGAGGGCACGCTCCAGTTGGCCGCGCTCTTCACAGATCTGGCCCAATCCCAAAAGAATGCTACCCCCTAGGCGCTGGGGCAACAACCCGCGCCAATACGCAGCAATGTGACCGGTCAATTCCACCAGCGATAGAATATCGACACGGTTGCGACGGGCCACCTCGTTGAGCAAGACGGTGTTTCCGGTGCGAAGATAATCAAAATACACGGCCGGGACCTGACGACCCGAAATACCCTCCGGTCGCATTTTCCCCAACACTTCCCTCTCTATGCTACCCAGACGGCAATCAGATACCATGGGCCCCAACAGCCGGCGTACCCAGAACAATAGATCGAGGTGGAAACGCCACGTTGGTAGGGACATGGCATTCATGATGAAGCGATCCGACAGGTGGGGCCAATCAAAGGCCCGACCATTGTAGGTTACCAATACCGCACCTTGGGAGCACGCATCCTGCAGCCGGCTGAGGAAAGCGTGCTCCTGGGCCGGACTTGGGAGCAAGAACTGCGTGAGGGTCAGCCGATCAGCGTTAAACCGACCCACACCCACCATGAAAGAATAAACCCCACTGCCGCCCAGGCCGGTGGTCTCCGTATCCAGAAACACCAATTCGTCGCGCTTGGCTCCCTGGGGAGGAATCAGGGGGCTCAGATCCAGTTGTGGTGGCCAATACGCACCGTCCACGCTGATCTCTTCTTTAGACACGAACACCTCCCCCTCGCTGACGACCTCCCGGGTAAAGCCATCGGGAGCGGTGCCCTGGGCAAGGCCAGGCTCATTCTTTCGGCGAGGAGCCTTCAACAGTTCCTGTAGACGTCTTAGGTCAGGTTGCATCGAGGCTCCCCTCCAACCACGATAAGACCATGCTCTTACCCTCATCGCCCACCTGACTTGCCGGACCCACGCAGGCCGGGCATCCCTTTGGACACTCGCAGGCGTTCACTGCCGCCCAGGCTTCGTGGAGCAAACGCTCGTGCAGGTTGTAGAGACGCTCAGTCAAACCAACTCCACCAGGATACGCATCACACAAATAGATGGTAGGAAGCCCTGTGAAGGGATCGCGCACGTGAGCCTGGCTGTGTAAATCGCGGGCATCGCACATGGCCCACAGTGGGGCTACCACCGAAAGGAGATGCGACAGTCCCTTGAGACCTGACTGCACCTGTTCTCTGGTGCATGCATGGGTCAGCTCACTGGCAAGCGTCACCCAGTAGGCGCTGGTATGCATTTGCTCCTCGGGCAGGTTGACGCGGCCCCAACCCACATTCTCATGGGAGAAGAGTTTGATCTTCTTGAACATGGTGACCAGCGCACGCATGCTAACTTCGCCGTAGGCGCGACCCAACGGGCAGGAAACATCCTCCTTGAACTGATCGATAATTTCCACCGTCACCGCCAAATTGGCATCGGTGTAATAGTCCACGTCCACACTCTTGACGTAGGCTTTCTTCTCGGGATAATCCAGCTTTTCTACCTGGTACTGCTGGCCCTCATGTATGTAGATGGCTTCCTCATGCAACAGCATAGGGGCTGCGAACCGGTCTACTTCCCCAATGAGCTGTGGTTTGGGTAGAGTCTGATCAATGACCACGAAGTTTTCGCCAGCTGCCGACCGCAGACTGATATCCTCTGCAGGAAAAGCATCTGCCATCCAAAAATAGCGTCCCTGGTTCTTATGCAAGACCCCTTCATCCACCATGTAATCCAAGAGTAGTCCCGTACCCTCAACCCCAAAAGACTCTCCTTCGGCAAAGGGTAGTTCAAAGGCGGCGCACTTGAGGTGGCTGGCCAGAATGTAGAGATTATCCGGATTGACCATAGCGTGCTCCGGACTACCGGCAAAGAAGTGGTGGGGGTTGGCCATGAGAAACTGATCAACGGGTGATGAGCTGGCAATGAGGACAGCTGCTGATGTCTTGCTCCGCCGGCCTGCGCGTCCCGCCTGCTGCATGGTGCTGGCAATGGTTCCCGGGTAACCCACCATGATGGACACATCCAGGCCGCCAATATCGACCCCAAGTTCCAGCGCGTTGGTGGTGGCCACGCCCCGCACCGTACCTTCGCGGAGTCCTCTCTCAATGGCCCGTCGTTCCCGGGGAAGATACCCGCCCCGATAACCGCGGATCTGCTGCGCCTGGGCCCCCTTTCCCTTGCGCAGATACGTGACCAAGAGTTCCACTTGGGTGCGACTGCGAGCAAAAACGATACACTGTGCCTGTGCATCCAGCAAACGCCGCGCCAACGCCCGTCCTTCCAAAAGAGCACTTTTACGGATGCCCAGTTCCTTGTTGACCACCGGGGGATTATAGAAGAAAAAGGTCTTGGCACCTTGGGGCGCACCATTGTCATCCACCACTGCGACGGTATCCCCCAACAGTTGGTAAGCCAACTCCTCCGGATTGGCAATGGTTGCCGAACAGAGGACAAAGCGGGGGCTGGAGCCGTAAAACTGGGCTATGCGCCGGAGACGGCGCAGTACATTGGCAAAGTGACTCCCAAAGACGCCGCGGTACTGATGCGTTTCATCGATGACCACATACTCCAAGTTTTGAAAGAGTTTCACCCAGCGCGTGTGATGGGGCAAGATGGCAGTATGGAGCATATCAGGGTTCGTGCAAACCACGTGGCCCACAGAACGAATGGAGCGCCTCGCCTGCACTGGCGTGTCACCATCATACGTATAGGTCTTGATATCTTGTCCTAACTCTGTGATGAGGCTCTGGAGATTGTGTACCTGATCCTGGGCCAGAGCCTTGGTGGGAAAAACGTAGAGCGCTCTTGTCTCTGGCTCCTTCATGATGCGATCGAGCACGGGCAGATTGTAGCAAAGAGTCTTTCCCGAAGCAGTCGGCGTCACTACCATCACGTGTTCTTGAGCGCGCAGCGCTTCGATGGCTTCAAATTGATGGGTATAGAGTTCGTTAATGCCCTTCTTGTCCAGAGCCGTCATCACAGCAGGATGCAACCATGAAGGCATGGCCACAGTACGCGCAGGCCTTGCTTGGCACTCCTGAATATGAACCGTCTCGGGCTGTTCTTTCAACTGAGTCAGAACCTGCAAGAAATGCATCTTTATCCTCCTTATGACAACACGCACGCTTCGCGCCATTTAGTTCTCGATGCAGAAGATAAGCTCCTGCCCAAACCCGAACGCAAGTTTGCCTTTTTCTCTCTACTACGCGTCAGATCGAGTGCATAGTGTGTATGGGGGGGAGAGTTGCATCATGTTTGT
>SLSY01000009.1 GCA_007130145.1 Bacillota bacterium | reverse complement strand
GCAATGACGGCATCTGCACCGACTAACACCGTAAATCGCCTCTGAAAGATGCCCGTGTAATCAGGCGACAGGATACTCAATACGGTAAACTCTAGGTCGTGTGCCGTAACGGGTTCACCATCGTGCCAACGTGATTGCTCATTCAGGTAGAAGGTATAGGTAACCTGATCTTCACAGATGTCCCAGTCCTTAGCCAGATGGGGAACGGGCTCAAGCGTTGCCCCGTCCAGTTTGATCAGGGCATCAAATAGCAAGTCTGTTCTCCAATATCCATCAAGATCCATTACGAGTATCGGGTTAATGTTGTTCGCATCCCCGTTGGTCACGATCACGATTTCGTTGGCTACTTCAACCGGTTCATCGGGCGAGGGGCTTGGAGTTGGCGGTGTTGGTTGGTCTGGATCTACAGCGGTACCGCACGACGAAAGTGTGAACAAAAAGATAACGATCATGCACAAGCGAAGCCACTTATCTCTTATATCTTTCATGACAATCCTCCTTTGGTCAAACAGGCCTCACAGCAGCGATTATCCTGGGTATATGCAGACCATCACCTCTTTTCTGCGTCATCACCAGCCATGCCACAAACTCGCAGAACAGCCCATCGGTTCTCGTGTTCTGCTCTGCGAGCACGATGAAAACATTGCAATGTGGCGATACATACTTGCCATAAGCAGATGTCTGATGGAACATCATCACGAAATGAAATGTCACCGTATGATATTCAACCTTTATGCTGTGACTGCTGCCGGCAGAAACAGGAGGAGTCATAGCGAATTTCTTGGAAAATGTAGAGCTTTTGCACGATGCATTGATGAGCAATGTGCGGCGAACGGGCGTTTCTGGCGGCCGCGACGCTACCCCTTTGTGGTGAATGACCCGGTGGTGAAGGTGCAGGCGGTGTGCACCCCTTTTCAGGGAGCAACTTGGCAGTGATGTCAAATGCATCTGACCCGCAACATACTGGATAAGACACCCCATACCCTGCGATCGGAGGTCAAGCAGGCGGTGCGAGCGATTCTGACGGCGCTCGAGCCAAAGACCGCACGCCTGCTTTTGGACCAGACAGGGGCCAAATATGAAAGGAAGGCTCCGCAGGCCATGGCATGACGAAAAAGCGGCTTTGATGATCCTACGGCCGTCTTAGTGCTGCCGAAGAGCTACCGGCAGCTACGGGTATTCGTAGAAGGACGGCGGACGCTCCTTCCTCGAAGCCTGGATTGGGGTCCCGGGCCACCACTTTGGTGACCCTGGCGTGTCCCTCATGTTTTCCCTCGCCAAGATAACCCGGCGGCGATACTACTTCGTGGGGTTCATTCCTCTCCTTTGGGTAGGCGATAAAGAACACCGACCGGCCTCGTAAACCGGATCTCGCTTGCATCGCTTTGCTTATGAAGATGTTGTTCTCCGGTAACGGTGGAAGACAAAAGACTGTGGTTGGCTCTTGCCGCTGAGCGCGGTCCAGGGGGCATCCGCACAGCTGTTCAAAGTGGCGGGTATGAGAGCATTAGTGGGGGGTTCGGTTGCATTGACCACCCAAAAGGGGTGAATTCTCTTCATAGCTAGAGGAGCAAGTTGGGGTTGAGCTAGTGAAAGATCCTACTGTCCTACCTATCCGCATCTTGCTGTCAACATGTAAGAATCCATAGCTGCTGAACTCTTTATGCCAGCGGGGCGGGAATTTCCCGCCCCGCTCCTCTGTCTAACGGAATCTCGTCTGGCGATTCGACCAGAACTATCTGGAGAAACTACCCAGGTTCGTGACTTGCCCTTTCTCCATCTTAATAGTGTGCCTGAGGGTGGCTCCGGTATGGGTACCAAGGGTGTAAGTGCCTTCGGGAAGCGCAACCATGAAGCTACCATCAGCAGTCAATTGCAATGCAACCGTATAGCCATCAGCGCCCCGGTAGGCATAGAGTTCGTTCAGCGAACCCTTATTGGTGAGGGTGCCCTTCAGAATTCCCATCTCCGAATCTATGATATACTGTTGATTCTGTCCAACGGACAACTCCACTCTTATGATACCTGTGTTATCCGCAAAGAAGTTACTGTGAGAGCTGCTAAAGGTCCCGGTGTAATAAGATGAAACTCCGAAATCGAGGTGGAAGTGAACATGATAGGTTCCAGGTAGCACCGGCAGAAGGTATGCTCCATTTTTGTCTGTCACCCGGTCGAACATCACGTAGTAATTGGTCCTGTCATCATGCAGATCAATCTTGGCACCGGTTACGGGCTCGCCCGTAAAGGGATTGACCAGCCGCCCTTCTAACAGTGAAGCCACATCGGATACCAACGCATGGGCGCCCTGCTCCACCCAGTCATCATCGGACGGGACGTTAGCCATGAAGTAAATCTGCTTCTCGTCATCTGCGGCCGCAGTAGTGTAGGTGGTTGTAGCCACACCATTGGCATCTGTGACCGCTGCTTTAACCGATAGCTGCTGGCGCTTGTCCTGGTCGTTCCCATGGGCGAAAAACTCAACCTGGGTTCCGGCGGCCGGCAGGTTGTCCTCACCATAGGTGACGATGGCTGTGATGTAAACTTGTTGTCCTCCACCCGGTGGCACCACATTGTTACTCAAAGCAAGAGACAGGCTGACGTCATTGTAGTACAAGAACTCGTCGTCCGGTGGCTCCGGGTCCCCTGGTTCGACGATGGTGAACTCCACGATATCGATGATTCTGAGGCCGTCGGGCCGTTCCACGTCGTAGATGGCGGTGTGGCTCATGCGGGCCATTTCTGCCCGGTTGACAATGGCCGCTCCCTCATAGTCGAGTCCCGCCGTCAGGCCCAGATCTTCAGCCATTTGATTATAATCATCGGGCCACGCCATCTCTTCTTCCTCATGCTCCAGGATCCGGGTGAGAATGGTAACCCACTGCACCATTTGCAGCGGGCTTCCGGGCTCGTAGTTTCCTCCCGGCATGCCAATGATAATTCCATCAGCGCCCATCAAGTTGATCCAGCCCAGGGCCCATTCATGTTGTCCCATTCCTTCATGGACGTCAGGGAACCGAGCATCCCATTCGGCAGCGGCAGCGGCGTCTGCCTCGTTGTAGCCCAAGAGAAAAGCAGCCACTTTGGCGGCAGCAGCCCGGTTCAGCTCCATGTCGGGAACGAACAGGTTGTTGCCCACCCCTTCGAGGATTCCTAATCGGGCCATTTCCTCAATGGCATCCCGGTGCGGAGTGTGGTCGATGTCGGTGAAGGATGCTGTGTAAGCCGTGGCAACCATGGCCAATGAAAAGACAATGCTCATAATAAGGGCTGACAGTCGTTTCATGATATTGGGCGACCTCCTCAATGGTTTGTGTGAATGGGCAAGATTATCACTAGTATACTCTTCATTTCCTCTCCTGGAAACACCCTTTCATGAAGGAAAAGGTTTGGCGCCCTCAGTGTAGTAACTGAGTCAAAATGGGTTTGCACAACGGCAGCGAGTTTGACAATGAGCTTAATGAAAGGGGCCGCGCAAAGTATGATGAAAGCACTCTTGCTCGACGAGAAAGAAGGTTTGGTGCTACAGGAGGTTCCGCGTCCTGAAATCAAATGCGACACTGATGCCATCATCCGCATTACCTTGACCGCGATTTGCGGGAGTGACCTGCACGCTCTCCATCGGGGAGGAGGAGACCCTTCTGTGGCCGAGAAGATACGGGGCCATGAGTTTGTCGGTGTAATCGATGATGTGGGCTCTGCAGTGCAGCGACTCCAGCTTGGTGACCGGGTGCTGGGGATGTGCACCATCCAATGCGGGCAATGCCCTGAGTGCAACCGGGGCCGCCCAGTCTACTGTCACCAAGCCATGCGCTATGGTCGGCACGTTGACGGGGCTCAGGCTGAATATGTACGGGTGCCGTTTGCTGATCACTCTGTGGTACCAATTCCGGATGCATTGTCGGATGAAGACGTGCTCTTGGCTGGCGATATCTTCCCCACCGGGTTCATGGGTGCCCAGAATGGCTCCATCGCCCCGGGTGATAGTGTCGTCATCATTGGGGCCGGGCCGGTTGGGTTGGCGACGCTTGCTTCGGCCCAGCTCTTTGGTCCTGCCCAGACCATTATGGTGGACTTACTCGACTATCGTTTGGACAAAGCCAAGGAAATGGGTGCGGACCAAGTCATTAATGCTGCCAAGACCAGCGTGGTTGAGGCAGTCAAAAAATTGACCGGCGGCCGGGGTGCTGATGTGTCCATTGAGGCGGTGGGACGCAAAGAAACTCTACACCATGCCCTTGCTTCCACGGCCCGGGGAGGTCATGTGTCCATTATCGGCCTGGGGCATGGCCCGGTC
>SLSY01000021.1 GCA_007130145.1 Bacillota bacterium | reverse complement strand
CCAGTACCGTCATAGCGCTAGGAGGAGGCGTCACCGGTGATATGGTGGGTTTTGCTGCTGCCACTTACTTACGGGGACTACCTCTGGTACAACTGCCTACCACGCTTCTGGCTCAAGTCGATTCCTCGGTAGGTGGCAAAGTAGGGGTTAATCTGGAGGCAGGAAAGAATTTGGTGGGCAGTTTCTATGCTCCCCGCGCTTCGTTGCAAGTCACATCGACCCTGCATTCGCTACCCGACGAGGTGTATCGCCAGGGTTTGGCCGAGATCGTCAAGTGCGCCCTCTTAAAGGGTGAAGAGCACTTGAGCTGGCTCGAAGCCAATGCTCTGGCCTTGAGCCAGCGCGAGCCCAATGTCCTGCATGGTGCCATTTACGCCGCCAATAAACTGAAGGCAAATATTGTTCGTTCTGACGAATATGACACGGGCAGTAGACATGTCCTCAATTTGGGTCATACCCTTGCCCATGCTCTGGAAACAAGCCTGGGCTATGGAAACATCGGTCACGGGGATGCGGTAGCCTACGGGTTGCAGTGGGCACTCTGTCTCTCGCCCGCACGCCATCTATATCCACGCGTACGAAAACTTCTTTTGGACTTGGGCTTCCCCCCCCATTGGCCCCAGGGGGATGCTAACGAGATCTTGTCTCACTTGGCCCAGGACAAAAAGCGTAGTAGCCAGGGATTGACTCTCGTCCTGTTGAACGATCCCGGCATGCCCCGGCTCGAAACGGGCATCACATTCGAGACGATGAAGCGAGCCTGGAACGAGGCCGCACGCGCGGCCAACGAACTCGATTGAGTATGTAGAGGAGGAATATCTATGCGCATATTGGTGTTGAACGGACCGAATCTGAACCTCCTCGGCCAGCGTGCGGTCGACATCTACGGTCACCTCAGCCTCAAGGATCTCGAAGCGCGGCTGGACGAGTATGCAGTGAAGCTCAACATTCACGTTACCTGCCAGCAATTCTCTGGTGAGGGACAACTCATCGATAGCCTCCATGATGCCAATGGATGGGCTCAGGGCATCGTGTTGAATGCCGGCGCGTATTCGCATTACAGTTATGCCTTGCGCGACGCGGTTGAAGCCATCTCCGTTCCCGTCATTGAAGTGCACCTTTCCAACATCAGCGCACGGGAACCGTTCCGGCACCAGTCCGTACTCACGCCGGTATGTGCCGGTTGCATTCATGGCCTGGGAGCTCTAGGCTATGAACTGGCCCTCAACGCTCTGGAAGCGCTTTTTAGAACACAAACATCGCCTTAATGGCTAGGCCAGCACCGTATGCAGGGATTTCGCGCTACAGTTCGCACAATAGTCGCACCAAGAGGGCGAGGCGCTCAGGCACTGACGCCAACCGGACATATTCACGCTGCGAGTGGGCGCCCGCCCCGGCCACGCCCAGACCATCGAGGGTCGGTGTCCCGATGGCCGCAGTGAAATTGCCATCGCTGCCGCCCCCGGTCATGCCGGTATCAAGGGAGAATCCCAGCTCACCGGCAAACTTCTGGGTCTTCTGTGCCAGAAGGGCCATGGCCGCAGAGCACTCCATGGGCGGGCGATTCAAGCCCCCCTCTAGCTCGATGCCAGCACCAGGCAACACCGGTTGGAGCGAGCGGATGGCCTGCAAAACCGGTTCTACGTAGCAGGCCTTTTCTATGCGGACATCGATTTCGGCTTGGGCCTGCTCGGCTACGATATTGCTGGCGCTGCCTCCGCTGACGGGAGCCACATTCACCGTGGTCCCGGTGGTGGTATCATTGAGTGCATGTAGTGCAAGGATCTGATGAGCAAGTTCGTGCACCGCTGATACGCCCGCAGTGGGATCAGAGCCGGCGTGAGCCGCACGACCGGTAATCCGCAGGCCGAAGATGGCCACACCCTTACGGGCTACCTTAATCTTCCCCTCGGGGCCCATGCCCGGCTCCAGCACGAGTACGTGGCGACAACGACGCGCGTGCTCTTCGATGAGCTGGCGCGAAGTAGGGCTGCCTATTTCCTCATCACTATTGATGATGATCCGCAGAGGTCCGGTATCCAGCCCCAAGTCCTGACTCATCAAAAGAGCATAGATCAAAAGGACAATACCGCCCTTCATGTCCAGTACCCCTCCCCCTTTGAGTCGGTCATCCTCACGTGCAAACGGAGGACAGTTTCCGAGGGGAAACACCGTATCCATGTGACAGAGAACGAGTACTGGCTCCTTGTCACCCTGACCGTATTCGATAAACAGGTGATCACCATAGGGCGCGCCCGGAACGGTTTCCACACGTCCTCCCAGAGTCTCAAAGCGCTCTTTTAGATAGGCTCCGAGCCGATTGACGGCGTCAGGCTCCCGGGAGGGTGACTCCATGTTCACCACTTGCTCTACGGTCCCGAGAAAATCCTTCAGGTGAAACCGCGCACGCTCTATATATTTCACAATAACAACCTCCTCTGTAAAACTCACCTGTTACTTCGCGGGTAAGGAAGGCTGCCCCTCCTCGGGGAGAGGAAGGAACGATCCTTTGTGGGCTATAATGAATACATGGAGGGGGTGAAAGCATGTCCCGAGACAGAATCGGTCCATCCTATCGACAGCTCTCGGGTACCGAACTCAGGGAGAGGGCCCAAGAGGCCGGGGAACGCATTCGTTCCTGTAGCCTCTGTCCCCAGCGGTGCCGAGCGCAGCGCCAGCAAGGAGAGAAAGGCTTGTGCGCCACATCTGACCATGCTCTGGTATCAGAGTTTGGACCCCATTGGGGAGAGGAGGCGCCTCTTACGGGGCGACGTGGTTCGGGCACTATCTTCTTTGCAGGGTGCAACCTTTCTTGCGTTTTCTGCCAAAACTACGACATCTCTCACCAGGCGCGAGGACGACCGGTAGATGCCAAGCAATTGGCTTCGATCATGCTGCGCCTGGAGACCATGGGCTGCCATAACATCAATCTGGTATCCCCTTCTCATGTGGTCAATCACTGCTTGGAGGCTTTAATCCCTGCAGTGGAACAGGGTCTAAACCTGCCCATCGTGTACAACAGCGGCGGGTATGATTGCCCAGATACGCTCAAACTTCTCGACTCGGTGGTGGACATCTACATGCCCGACATGAAGTACGGTGACAACACCAGGGCCCGGCGCTATTCCGGGGTGGAGGATTATGTGGAAGTCAACCAAGAGGCCGTCAAAGCTATGCACAGGCAAGTGGGTGATCTGGTGCTCGACGATAGGGGTATGGCCCGAAGTGGACTCATCATCCGCCATTTGCTTCTCCCGGCGGGCACCGCCGACACCGAGAACGTGTTGGCCTTTATTGCCCGAGAACTGGGTGCTAACACCTACTTGAACGTAATGAACCAGTACTCCCCTCATTACCTGGCCCGTCGCCACAAAGAGCTACAAGGTCGGGTTTCACGTCGTGAATATCATCAGGCGCTTGAACTGGCGGCCCGGTACGGTCTCACCCGTTTGGCCTGATCCGTTCCCGGAGCAGGAGCCCTGACAAACCACGGAGAATCAAAGGAAGGTGCTGCCACAACATCGACGGGGAGTGAATGGATGGAATGAAGGCATTGGTGACCGGAGGCGCCGGATTCATCGGCTCGCATCTAGTGGATGCATTGCTGCAAGATGGCCATGAGGTTTTGGTCTGTGACAATTTGCGCTCTGGACACCGCCAGCAGGTTTCCCCCGGGGCCTCATTCCACGTCGTGGATGTGGCCAAAAAGAGCGAGTTCTTGCCTCTGGCTTGTGAGTATGGTCCCGACACCATATTCCATCTGGCTGCCCAGCCCTCGGTGGGTGCATCCTGGCAGTCGCCCCATGAGGATGCGCGCATCAACATCACCGGTACGTTAGAGGTGATCCAGGCCGCCTTGGACACCGGCGCCCGGATTGTCTACGCATCCTCTGCTGCCTGTTATGGCGAGCCCGTCTACCTTCCCATTGATGAGCATCATCCCACCGTGCCCCAAACCCCCTATGGGGTCAGTAAGCTGGCAGCCGAGAAATACCTCGCCGCGTACAATCAAAGCCGGGGTCTTCACAGTGTGAGCCTGCGGTTGGCCAACGTGTACGGGCCACGTCAAACCGTAGAGGGCGAAGCCGGTGTAGTCGCTGCCTTCATGGTCCGCGCCTGTCGTAAGCAGGCGCCCCGCATCCACGGGGATGGTCAGCAAACCCGGGACTTCGTTTATGTTGCTGATGTGGTTGACGCCTTCTTGGCGGCAACACGTGTTCAAACGGGCGTGTTCAATATCGGTACGGGCCAGCCGTCGACAGTCAACCATCTTTTTGCAACCATTGAGAGTCAGT
>SLSY01000195.1 GCA_007130145.1 Bacillota bacterium | reverse complement strand
CCGCTGGCCGCGAATCTGGCGGAAGCGGCTCTCGTGGCCGCCTCCGGCAGATCCATGGCAGATCTATCCCTCACCTCCCTGCGTCAGCATACGTCCCAGCTGGGTCTGGGCGCCATGGTCTGGCATGGAGGCGCCGAGTCCCTGCATGCAAGACTCTTGAGCTGAATCGGCCGCCGAAAGAGGGAGACAGTGAGAGTGTGGCAGGTCGTCCGGGGCGGATAGGGCCTACGGTTGATCCCCCGCCTGAGGACAGCCTGTTTGCTCACGGTGATGCCATCGCGACGCGATGAGACCCGTATGCGCGGGTCGAAGTAGTTCACCAGATAGGCGGGGATGAGCCAGCATCCCAAGCGCCTGAGGCATTCGAAGCGGTGGTGGCCGTCAAGAATGACCATGTTGTGGCGATCCACCAGCAGCGGACGTTGCAGTACTCCCTCTTGGTAGAGTGTGCGGTACAGGACCTGTAGCCGCCACTTGTCGGTCAACTCGTGACCAAGGAGCGATGACGCTTGGATGAGGGCGAAGGTGGTGGTGAGAGCGCCCGCGTCTGTCCTGTCATTCATGGGTTTTCCTCCTCTGCGGGAACGGCGGGCAGCTGGGACCGTGCCTTCCCCATGCGTTCCTCGGCATCGGTCATGTCCTCGAGATGTCCGGCCAGATAGTTGTCATAGGCGCTCAGGTCGAAATGCCCGTGTCCGCTCAAGCCAAAGACGATGCAGGGTTCGGTTCCTTCGTCCCGCGCCAAGAGGGCCAGATCAATGGCATGGCGTATGGCATGGTTGGACTCGGGGGCCGGGAGGATACCTTCCTGGCGAGCGAAGAGAAGGCCGGCGGCGAACGTGGCCAGCTGGGGCACAGCCCGTGCCTCAATTCGCCCCTGGTCCAGCAAGGCGCTGACCATGGGGGCGCAACCGTGGTAGCGAAGGCCGCCGGCGTGAATCGGTGGCGGGACGAAACGGTGGCCCAGGGTGTGCATCTTGACCAGAGGCGCCATACCTGCGGTGTCTCCATAGTCGTAGGCGTAGACGCCCCGCGTCAGCGTGGGGCAGGCAGCCGGTTCCACCGCCACCAGGCGAGGAGAACGGCCCTGGGGGTTTTGCAGATTGTCGCCGATGAAGGGGAAGGTCAACCCGGCAAAATTTGAGCCCCCACCCACGCAGGCCACAATGTAGTCCGGTTCTTCCTGGGCCATGCGCAGCTGAGCCTTGACTTCCAGCCCGATGATGGTTTGATGTAATAGGACATGGTTGAGCACACTGCCCAGGGCATAAGAGCATGTTGGATCGGCCATGGCATCGGTCACGGCCTCGCTTATGGCCATACCCAGGCTACCCGGTGAGCGCGGATCGCGTTCCAACATCTGGCGCCCTACGGCCGTATGCGTGCTGGGACTGGGCCAGATGCGAGCCCCGTAGGTTTGCATAAACGATCGCCGGTAGGGCTTTTGCTCGTAGCTCACCCTGACCATATAGACGTCGCACGCCAGATCAAAGAAGGAACAGGCCACAGAAAGAGCGCTGCCCCATTGTCCTGCCCCGGTCTCGGTGGTCAAGCGCTCCGTCTTGTCACGTCGATTGTAATAGGCTTGCGCAATGGCAGTATTGAGCTTATGACTCCCGGCAGGGCTCACGCCTTCGTACTTGTAGTAGATGCGTGCTGGCGTCTTCAGCGCTTCTTCCAAGCGGTAGGCTCGGTACAAGGGAGAAGGTCGCCACAGGCGATAGATATCTAGCACCTCGCCGGGTATGTCAATCCAGCGCTGGGTGCTGGTTTCCTGCTCGAGCAAAGAGGCGGGGAATAAACGCCCCAACTCTTGGGGCCCCATGATCTCTTTGGTGACCGGGTGCAGGGGTGGCGGTAAAGGCCCAGGGAGGTCGCTGGCCAAGTTGTACCAGACAGTTGGCATGTCACTTTCCCGCAGTAGGTATTTGACTCTCTTGGTCATCTCCATCGCTCCTTTCTTGGAAACAAAAAATCCGTCCCCTGTGGGGACGGATATGGCCGTGGTGCCACCCCATTACAGAGATGCAGCGAGCTCACATTGCTCACGCTCTCCCTCACTAAGGTACGGGACGTGGTATGATGTGTCCTTATACCTCTTCCCGGTAACGGGGGTTCCGGCAGCGCCTACTGGGCTCAAGGCGGTTCGGGCTGCAGCTTCGGGGTCCATTCAGTCGTTCTTCTCAGCACCGGCTCTCACTGGTCCCGGCTCGCTGGGCTGAGGGTGATACGCTTACTCATCCCCTTCATCGCCTATGGTATTATGGTTTGAGGATAATCTACCATAGCATCATGCCTGTGTCAATCCAAAGTATCGGCAAACCAGGATTCGGGCCTGACCTATGAGCAATGCCTTTTCTCCCACATGGCCCGGACCGAGGCCTAGCGGCGGCAGGGACACACTAGGTTTGTGTCGTAATATGGGAAGGTTGGACATAATATCAAGCGATTACGTTTTGGGGTGAATGGTTTTGGATAGAGAAATACCCCATGTGGGTTTGGACATGGGGACATACGCCATTAAAGGAGTGCTGACCGACGGCGAAAGGACGTTCCGGGTTACGGTTCCCACGGCCGGACAACCGGTAACCGGGGCAAGAGCATGCCTTGATATGCTCGTGAAAGAAGCTGGCTATGCCCAGCAGGATGTGATTCGAGTCGGTGTGACGGGCGCCAATGCCGATGTCCTGGCGCAGCGCTGGAAGCTAGTGCCGGTCATTGACATAGAAGCTCTGGCCAAGGGCATTGCGCGAGCGGGCCTTGCGGCTGAAGCCGTCTTGTCACTGGGACATGAGAACATGTACTATCTAGAGTTGGAAGAAGATCAAAGGCTTAGCTTCTTCAATCGCAACGGTCAGTGTGCGGCGGGAAGCGGAGCGTTTTGGTATCAACAGGCGACCCGGATGGGGTTTAGTGCTGAGGAGCTGAGCGAATTGGCCGTCAGTGCCGATTCGGCGGCCCGTATTTCCGGACGCTGCGCTGTCTTTGCCAAGTCGGATATGACCCACGCCATCAATGAAGGGGCGACGCAAAAGGCTGTATCGGCGGGGCTGGCTCGGGTGTTGGCCGAGATGATCGTAAATAGCATCACCCAAAACCGCATCCTTTCTGCTGCGACTGTGCTGGCTGTGGGAGGAGTGGCTAACAACCGTGCGGTTCTCAGGTATTTGAAGGAATTGTGTTCGGAGCATCCCGTGCGCATTCTGGTCCCCGAACACCACGAATACCTTACTGCCTTGGGTGCCATCGAAAGCGGCCAGATCGTCAAACAGTCCACTCTGGTCCTAGAAGAAAAAGAGCGCCAGTATCAACCCGAAGAACCCCTGCCTGCGCTGCAGCCGGAGCGCGTAACGTACATGCAGCACCCAGAAGTGCCCAACGACGAGCTGGATGCATCCACCATCTATGTGGGTGTGGATTGTGGCTCGGTATCCACCAAATGTGTGCTCCTGGATGGTCAGGGTCGCTTCATGGGAGGCGTGTATCTTCCCACCTCAGGCCGCCCGGTGCTGCAGGTTTTGGAACTCATGAAGCGGATTCGCGCCGAATATGGCGACCGGATAGGACAGTCTCCCATGGTAGGATGCACCACCGGCTCGGGTCGCTTTCTTTCCCAACGTGTGCTCAACGCCGAATACGCCGTGGATGAGATCACCTGTCAGGCGGAGGGCGTGGCCCAGCTGTGCGGTGAAGACGGGGTGCTGTCCATCATCGAGATCGGGGGGGAGGATTCCAAGTTTCTGAGTTTGCAGGATGGAGTCCTTTCCGATTACAACATGAACCCCGTATGTGCGGCCGGCACCGGTACCTTCCTGGAGAATCTAGCCGGCATTTTGGGGGTCAGTATTAAGCAGGAGTTTTCCCGGCTCGCGTTTGAAGGTGACTATGCGGTGGATTTGGGAGATCGTTGCACCTTGCTGTCCCAATCCGCCCTGGCCGAGGCAGCCTCGGAGGGCCTGCCGCTTTCATCGCAGCTGGCTAGTTTGGCTTACGCTTCGGCGCGCAACTACCTGTCGCGAACCACAGAGTACCGGCCGTTGGAAGGGAAAGTCGTCTTTACCGGGGCCACTGCCCATAACCATGCTCTGGCGGCGGCGTTTGCCCAGGAGTTGGACAAGCAAGTGTATGTTCCTCCCATGCCCGAGCTCACCGGAGCTCTGGGCAGCGCCATCATGGCCCGCAAACTGCACCTGTCGGGCGAACCGGCTTTGTACAACATGCGCAGTTTGGACCACCTGAACGAATACACCCAAACCCAGCGCAAGTGTTCGGCCCGATGTGAGCACGGCCACAATT
>SLSY01000074.1 GCA_007130145.1 Bacillota bacterium | reverse complement strand
TTTGAGGGTGCTCTTGCTGTACTCCCAGGTATGATCCTCTTGTGCCCCTAAGTTGACAAAATAGGGCACATGAACACAAAGAGGCGAAATATTCGCCTCTTTGCACAGCTGTTGAAAAGCCTCCATGTCTCGTTTATGCAGCGCCTTCGGTTCTCCCCCCCGTGGGCTCCGGGAAAAGACTTGCACCGCCTCGCAGCCCAAATCCACCGCCATCAGAACCAATGCTCTCCAACCTTTGGCGATGGAGAGATGAGCCCCAAGCCTCACCTCTTGGGCCGACCCCCTTGATTCGGCCCACGGTTGGGGCTTCGACGTGGAGGACGTCTGTCATTGGATGAGGGTCTATCCTCCTCGACATGCCCTTCCGGCACGGGAAGAAGCGCCTTCATGGACAGATTGATACGGCCCATGCGATCAACTTCGATGACCTTCACCTTGACCGCATCACCGATGTCCACCACTGCCTCCACTGATGGCACACGTTCGTGGGCCAGTTCGGAGATATGGACCAGCCCTTCCTTCCCCGGCAAGAACTCGACAAAAGCTCCAAAACCCATGATGCGTGTGACCTTGCCGTCATAGACATTGCCCACCTCGACCTCGCGTGTTAGGTCCTCAATCATCTTGCGGGCCTTCAAGCCGCCCTCTGCGTCTGCAGCTGCAATGTATACGCGTCCATCCTGCTCGATATCAATCTTGGCATTGGTCTCGGCTACGATCTTGTTGATCATCTTGCCGCCCGGACCAATGATATCGCGAATCTTATCAACATCTACCTGCAAGGTTATGATCCGAGGAGCATAGGGCGACAGATCATCCCTGGGCTCCGGTAGCGCGTCTCGCATACGCGAAAGGATGAGCAAACGTGCCTTCTTGGCTCTCTCCATGGCCTCAGCCAGGATCTCCTGATCGATCCCCTTAACCTTCATGTCCATCTGCAGGGCGGTAACACCATCTTCGGTACCCGCCACCTTGAAGTCCATATCGCCCAGAAAGTCTTCCATGCCCTGAATGTCCGTCAGTACGGCAATACGTTCCCTCTCCTTGATGAGGCCCATGGCAATGCCACCCACGGGTTTTCGGATGGGAACCCCTGCGTCCATCAAAGCCAACGTGCTACCACAGACACTGGCCATAGACGTCGAGCCGTTGGACTCGAGGACTTCTGATACCACCCGCAAAGTGTACGGAAAATCCTCATGATCAGGCAGTACGGGAAGCAACGCCCTTTCCGAGAGGTACCCGTGGCCAATCTCACGCCGGCCCGGACCGCGCATAAAGCGCGCCTCTCCTACACTGTACGGTGGGAAGTTATAGTGATGCATGTAGCGTTTCTGTTCTTCTTCTCCCGTGGTATCCAGGGTTTGGGCTTCGCTGAGAGTGCCGAGAGTAGCAATACTCAGAACTTGCGTCTGCCCACGCTGGAACAAACCCGAACCATGAGTGCGCGCGAACAGACCCACCTGGCAACTGATGGCACGCACATCGTCATGACCCCGTCCGTCGGGCCGTATACCCTCGTCCACAATGAGGGTGCGGACCGTTTCCTTGACCAGTTCTCGGAAGACGCTGGCAATGGCCGCCTCTTGCTCAGGATACTCTGGCAGAAGTTCATCTAGGATCCGTTGCTTTATCTCATCAATAGCGGTTTCACGGGACTGCTTGTCCCCATCCCGCATGGCATCTCGCAATGCAGCAGTTGCTCGCTGATAGGTTGCATCATGCAGGCCCTCAGGCAGTTCGGGCACCTCTACGGCGCATTTGACCCGGCCAATGGCGAGACGGATTTCCTCCTGGAAGGCCACAATTTCCTTAATGGCCTCATGACCCTTGGCAATGGCTTGCACCAAAATGTCCTCTGTCACTTCATGGGCGCCTGCCTCCACCATAAGCACCGCATCCTTGGTTCCGGCCACGACCAAGCTGAGTGTGCTGTTGGCTATGTCCTGGCTGCAAGGGTTGAGCACCAATTCGCCATCCACGTAACCTACCTCAACCGCACCGATGGGTCCCTCAAAGGGAATATCGGAAATGGTAAGGGCCAAAGACGCCCCCACAAGGCCCGCAATATCGCAAGAACAGTCGTGATCGATGGAAAACGGGGTCAGAACGATGTGAACATCATTGCGATATCCTTTGGGAAACAGGGGTCTTATCGGGCGGTCGGTAAGGCGCGCCGCCAGTACTGCTCTTTCCGGCGGTCTGCCCTCACGGCGAGGCCAACTCCCAGGAATGCGTCCCACTGCATACAATCGTTCTTCAACATCCACGGTAAGCGGGAAGAAATCTATCCCTTCCCTGGGTTGGTTCGCTGCGGTAGCAGCAGCCAGCACAGCCGTATCACCATAACGCACCAATACGGCGCCATTGGCTTGCCGGGCCATGCCCCCAATTTCGAAAACCAGTTCCTTACCTGCAAACTGTGTGCGGTACACAAAGAAGCCTTCATTCCACTCAGGCTTTTGCTCTGTCAAACTTTTCATGCCCTCCTGTCATGCGCCCAGCAATACGTGTGCTATCTGCGCAGCGATAATTTCTTGATAATACTCCGATACCGTTCCACATCCGTGTCACGCAAATAATCCAACAGACTGCGGCGCTGACCCACCATCTTGAGCAGGCCCCTACGGCTGTGGTGATCTTTACGGTGAGTCTTGAGGTGTTCTGTCAAGTAGTTGATACGCTCAGTGAGAAGAGCGATCTGAACTTCTGAAGAACCAGTGTCATTCTCGTGCCTCTTAAACTGTTCGATGATCTCTTGCTTCTTTTCCCCATCATACGCCATGTAAGCGCAACCTCCTTAGTATAATCCCCACATGCCCAGAAAACCGTCGGAGTCATCGATGATCCGAGCAGATGGTTCTTACTTACGCCCAGATTCTATCACACTCTTGACGTGCACGCAAAACGGGAGAAATACTCCCTAGCCCTCCCTATATCCTGTGCGATCTGCTCTTTGAGCAACTCAGCGCTGGCAAACCGTTGTTCGTCACGCAAGTAAAGATGGAAGTCAACCTCCAGCGTTTCACCATAATGATTCCCTGCGTAATCCATAAGATGCACCTCAATGGCGGTGCAACTGTCACCAAAGGTCGGTCTGTGACCGATGTTACAAACAGCATGAACGTGTTCGCCCGACATCATCTGAACTGACACGGCATAAACCCCGCGCTTGGGTACCATGACATTGGCAGGGGGGGTAAGATTGCAGGTAGGAAATCCCAGCTTGCGTCCTCGACCGTAACCCGAGTCCACCTTCCCGACCAGGCGATAAGCACGTCCGAGTAAGGAAGTAGCGCGCTCCACATGACCGTCAGCCAGACAATCCCGGATCGCTGTGCTGGAAATCACCGTCTTGCCCTCCACCACCGGGCGGATTACTTGTGTGACAATATCACGGTGGTCTAGTAACTCTTCAAGCCGATCCACTCGACCTGTGGCACCTGAGCCAAAGGTGAAGTTAAAGCCCACAATCATCACTTCGGGAGACAAGTGACGAACGATCACTTCTTCCACAAACTCCTCCGGCGATAATCGCTGCAATGAACGATCAAATGGCAGGGTGAGAACATGCTCCACGCCCAAGGCAGCCATGTGTCGAAGCTTCTCCTCCATGGTGCCGAGCATGAGAGGGGCGCGATGAGGACGAACGACGGCCAACGGATGAGGGTCGAAGGTTAACACACAACTGGTTCCCTCTATTGCTTTGGCCCTTTGCACCGTACGGATCAAGAGCCTTTGATGGCCGCGATGCACACCATCGAAAAATCCTGCCGCCAGCACTCGGGGACGTGGCCATGCGCCGGTCTCTTCTAATCTGCAAGTTACTTCCATATCCGCTCTCCCTAGGTAAAGACCTTCTGCAAACGTAAGCCTCTCTCCGCTGTGTGCTCTGCTACTGCAGCAAGAGCACCATCGGGGTCAACCAAGCACAACGACCCGGTCTTGGCAGACGGCATGTCAAGAACAGGAGCAACACCATGCGCGATCCTCTCTCGTTGTGCCCAGGTAACGCCAAGCGAGGGGAGGTGGGCCAGAGCCTCTATGGGCGCAAGCATAACTGCCTCTTTTCCATTAGCCACCTCTTCGAGAGTGAATGCATTCTCCAAGCGAAAATGGCCAGAAAACGTGCGCAGAAGGTGGGTCAGCACCGCGCCGGTGCCCAGAATTTGGCCCAAATCACGAGCCATCGAACGTATATACGTACCCTTTCCGCAAACAACCTCCATGAAAACGAGACCTGATTCGGCCGCATAATCAACCAAACGCACACATCGAATAAGAACCGGGCGGGCCGGAAGGTCGAAATCCTCTCCCT
>SLSY01000244.1 GCA_007130145.1 Bacillota bacterium | reverse complement strand
TCCGCTTTCGGCACGGTGGGTCTAAGCATGGGGGTTACGAACGATCTGAGTTCGCTAGGGAAGATCATGGTCATAGTCACTATGTTTGCAGGGAGGATAGGTCCTCTGACCATCTTCTATGCCATCGCGGCACAGGCCCCTAAGCCTAGTGCATATCGTAGACCAGAGGAAAAGATCATGGTAGGTTGAGATTGAGAGGAGAGCCATACAACGATGAAGTGCAAAGATGTTGCTGTGATTGGTCTTGGGCGTTTTGGGAGCAGCCTCGCGCGAACTCTTCAGAGCATGGGAGTCGCCGTATTGGGTGTAGACCTCTGTGAAGAACACGTCAATGGCTTAGCCGGAGTGTTGACAGAGACCGCTATCGCGGATATTACCGATGTCCAGGTAGTACAAGAACTAGGACTCCGGAACTTTGATCACGTAGTAGTCGCTATCGGCCAGAATATTGCTGCCAGTCTCATGCTCACCGTCATGCTCAAGGATCTCGATGTGAAGCATATCATTGCAAAAGCCTCGAGCGATCTCCATGGAAAAGCATTGCGGCTTGTTGGAGCTGATCAGGTAGTATTCCCTGAGCGAGACATGGGAGCGCGATTGGCCAAGCACCTGATTGCCCCAAACCTCCTTGAATTCATTGAGTTGTCCCCTGTACACAGCCTCATTGAGCTGACGGTCGCAGGGGCGCTTGTTGGTAAGACATTGCGCCAACTGGACTTGCGCAACAAGTACAGCGTCAACGTGATTGGTCTTCGCAGTGGCCAATACTGCAATCTGTCGCCTATCGCTGATGACATGGTGAAGGAAGGGGATATTCTGGTACTGGTGGGCGAAACAGAGGGTCTTGAGAGGCTGCAGAGCGACTATGGACTTTGACCCTGGATGGAAGAGAAGATTTTGAGGCACTTCTTGCCTACTATCTTAGTGTATACGCACCCAAACGGTCAAGTTACGGCGAAGAGGGTCACACCGATGACATCAACCCGCCCCCAGCCGAGGGGCGGGTTTCAAAGTTCAAGGCAGAAATAGTAGCCTGCAGAGGGGCCCGAAGCATCAATCACCTAATCAGGGCTACCAACGAGCCCTTTGTTCTCCATGATCTTTCGGATTTTCGTCGCATACTTCGCCATCGCAGCGGCCACGCCCAGCCAGAACAAGGTCGCGGCCTCCGGCACCGCTAGGGCGGCAGCACCCACTAACAGTAAGGCCCCGCCATCAGGCAAAACATGCTCTCGCAAATAGTTCGGCACCAATTCCAACTCGAACTCGCCTTTCACAAAGGCCCTGAGCATCTTCAATAAAGCATTCAGTTTGATCATGATTAACACGCCAAACAGGCATAAAGCACCTGAATGTCAAGATTCACTTCCATCGCTCTCACTCTTCTCTCCCCGCCGTCCGAAACCCGTCCCACGGAAAGTTGCGCCCCGGGGCACAGCGTAAGCTCCAGTTCTCCATGCCCCAACCACGTCATCACGCCCCACTCTTCCCAGAGCCAGGCGGCCAGCCGTACCAGGGATTCGAACTGCTTCTTCGTGATCTCTTCTTCCTCCAGGTTCCCATTGACACAGAGTTGCCACGGTATCGTCGGTGTGCCCCCGCACATGCGCGCCCCAGACGTCCAGGGGCCTACCTTCCTCGATGGTCCCATCACGCCGTATGACATGAGGTGGACTGTGATGAAAAACGAACTTTTGGGGTCTCATGTCCACTCACACGAGCATTCTGACCCCTGGGCACGGTGAGAAAAAAGAACTCTATCGGTGCTGTCCGCAGCGCATCACCGGGCGAAGGGGCCACGAGCAAAGACCCCTTGCGCCATCAGCCCAGCTACCGTACGCGGGCGCTACCATTTGACCGTGATGCATTCTTATCGCCCCGCTTGTGCCGTAGCAGGTATCAATGGTCATGGTGTGGAATCCTTGAACTAAACATTCCTTTACCATCTACTAACATCTACTCCTCAACTAACCGTCATGAACTCCGTACTCATCAGGCGAGAGGTCTTGATCAGAATCAAAACGCAACCAATCGGAGCGCTCAGCACCAATGGGCCGAAGACCCGGTGACATCGAAGTCAACAAGCGTTCATGGAAGGAGGTTTCAGAAGTGAACCGGGACGAACCCTGGTATGATATGGCACAAGTGTGCCTCAATGGGCATCTTATCACCGCACTGGCCCAGACCAACCCAAGATTGCGAAAGAAGATCTGTCCTGTATGTGGCGAGCCGACCCTGACCGAGTGTTTTATATGCAGCGCCCCCATCCGCGGACACTATCACGGATGGCAAGCCGCTGGACTAGGTCCAACCCAACCCCCTGCCTATTGCCATGAGTGTGGAACCCCTTATCCCTGGACCCAACGAACCATCAAGACGGCACAAGAGCGGATCAAGATCCACAAGACGCGGAGACTGGTGCCAAGAGAAACCGGTAAACCATCGGCTTTGTAATGGATGCCAAGAGGTCGTGTCAACCCAGGCGTCTCCCGCATTGGGGCTCGCCATGCCGTGGTGACGACAGGTGTCTTGTTCACCAGCCAGAGCGGTTCGATATGCCTCTGTCCGCACCAAAGATTAAGAGATGAACGAGCGCGAGGATCACGGATCATAACCTTACTCTCATCAGTGGAAAGAGCCCATGAACGCCGACATTCCCTGGCACAACCATATCAGATCTGCCAAAGCATATCTTTGCTTACATGGGTTCGAAAAGGCGTTTAGGATGCCCTTGATCAACCGCTTTGCGCGGTGCGCCGGCCTTTTTGCGCCTTCGTCACGTCTTGAGTGAAACTCATCCCGAGTCCTACCGTCCCCCCACATGCCATGTAGGTTAGCACGACTTCGAGTTGGACGGGGTTTAACTGAAGGATTCCGCGCAAAATGTTAGGGTCATGGGCCAGACAAGCATAGTAGAACCAGCTCACTCCTGCACCAAAGCACGCTCCCAGCAACGAAAAACGTACCAGTTGAGACGTGCCGTATGCTAAGAGCGCAAACGTGCTACCGTAGGCTATGGTGTAAACGATGATACGCAGGACGTACCTTTGTGATGCCAAGCCAATCAAAGGTGATACAAAGAGAAAGCCCACAGCGCTCCACCCCAAAGCAGCCACGATACCACGCCAGACCAATGTCTGGCTCTGACGGCCCTTTCCCAAGAGCAGTGTCGTCAGGAGCATGGCCATGCCCACGACCACCAGATTGTATCTTACATCGAGAAGACTGCGCTGCGTCACGTCTGTTATCACCGTCAGCATGGAGCCTGCCAAGAGAAAACTCAACATGCCAAGAGAACTATGATAGGTACGATGGGCTGTCATTGCTTCCTCCCTTTCAAGACGAACGGTTCCCATTAGACGTCTCCGCCGGAACACGTCGCTAGATCGTCCCAGCGTGGTCTCCACCATAATCTATATCCTCAACCGCAAGAACCCGTGACTGATGGGCCACTCACGCGACGTCCCCATGTCTCGAGAGGGAGTGAAATCCCTCGGCCCCCCATGGCACCGGGCATGACGTTCCCGGCACGACGGCATCAGCTACCTACCCCAAAGGGGGTGGCCCGGGAGACACGGGGGAATCCCCCGGGCCCGAGTGAGCCGCTTGACCCGTCACTTGTGTTATACCATGGCGGGTGAGTCTTAGACGGTCGGAGGCCGGTGACATGAGTTTGTGACGTCGCACAGTCCTGGGTTTTACCAAAGTGGACCAGTTGATGTCCGATTTCCTGGTGCAATGGCACAAACCGACCCCATCCACGTGCAAAAAGATGCTTGAACGCATGTTCAGATCCCCTTATGCGCAACGGCCTGCAAGCAGCGACCCAAGATCCAAGACACGATACATTTCTTAATGTCTCCCCCTCCAGACACCATGTACTTGGCCTACACCCGGAACGTCTCGCACACCGGAGGCAAAGGACACCATAATACATAGTATCGAGGGTGAGCGTGTGAAACGGGCCCGGGAGAACACGGCACAGAGGATCTGCTCCGTAGCATTGACCGGCCAAAGCGATACGCTACGCGGAACACACAACGTCTCTTGTTATCCACCATCGCGAGCAAGAGCGATAGACTGACAAGCTCAAGCGTCGAGTGCTTCACCGCTGGTCTCGTACAGGCACTGGAGTAGCTCCAGCTCCCCTGGATCAAACCAGTAGAGATGACACTGGGGACAAACATCGACCATCACGGGATAGGCGTAACTATAGTGCCGACGCTGCATTTTCTTCTCACAGCGGGAGCAACTCAGGGCAAAGGTAGGCTGCTGGGCCATGATCTCCTTCTGGCGGCGTGGGTTGCTCATCTCTTTTCTGATGACCCCCGCC
>SLSY01000228.1 GCA_007130145.1 Bacillota bacterium | reverse complement strand
CAGTTACCCGGGGTGGTGAACACTGAGCTTGCCAGGGACACTCAGGGCGAACTACTGTTTGTTCACCTGCTCATTCACCAGCTAGATGAGCGACAGAAGCAGCAGCTGTTAGAACGGGTTATCGCATGTGGCAGGAAGAGGCGCATAGATATTGGCGAAGGACAGGTCACCTTGGCCTTACGAGGGACGCAGGCGGTCGGCCAAAATGACGAAGCGCGGGCGGTCATTGACGGAGTATTGGTGAGAAGTGAAAAAGACGTGGTGGCGGTGGAAGTCCGGCTGGATCAGCACGGTAGGAAGTATAGCGGGAAACAAAGTGGTCTAGACAGAAGTCCGCTACGAATGCGCGTGGGCGGCGAAGCGACCCTCGCTGCCTTGCAGCAAATACTTCCCCCCGAGTGTAATCTGCTCCTACTCGGTATCAGGAAAGTGATCATTGAAGAGTACGAAGCGGTGGTGGCCCTGGTGGGAGTGCTCTACTTTGGCAGGGAGGTTAGATTTACGGGTGCGGCCTTGAATGAGCATGGCGATGAAATACAAGCTGCGGTCAAAGCGGTTTTGGCCGCCCTCAACCGCTTCCTGACGAGTTCCCTCATATGATATTGTTACCAGGGCATAATTGACTGGCGTTACCCAGTCCCCGGGACATCGCAGGCATCCAAAGCAAGCATTGTGGTTCGGGCAAAAATGGCTGGTGGAAAGAAGGGTGGATGCCAGCGTGATTACGCCTGATTTTGCAAAGATGGTAACTTTTGCAGACGAATCTGTGTCTGAGCGATGTGAAACTTACGTCGTAGCGGTTAGGAGTAGACGTCTTTTTCCAGCGGTTGACGGTGCCACGTGAGCTGGTCATGGCACTCTCTGCAGCCTACATCCCCAGTCCGCGCGCGAGCTTCTCCGACGCCCAGTAGGCGCGATGTCTGAGTGCGCGCTCATCCGTCTCGGGGTCTTACTCTCTTGCTCTTTGCGCCGCCGTCCACTATGTTGCGACTTGGGTCTTCGATGCGGAACGGACAGTGAACCGCTTTGCTTTTGGGTGTCTGCGAACCTGATCTTGCATGTCTTCCATAATCCTGAGCACCATCTTGTTGCGCCTCCTTGCTCGGGCCTTCTCCTCGTCAGCTGCGCACCTCTGACTGCAGTATGCTTGTTGCGGGTTATTCGACATAAACGGCCTCCCACATCTGTTCCGCTTGCAGTTGAGGATCAATTTCCCTCCTCCCACGTCAAGCCTCCGTCCGGTTGAGGGGTGACTGTGAGCTGATGGAATCCTCTCTATCCTGAGACCTCAGCCTCCATTGCGAGATGAGCATTCCTGTAAGGTTTTGAATGGACTTTGACAAGAAAAGAGCCTCCTGGCAAGATGGAGTTGGAAACACATACCATACTAAAACCAGGAGGCGAAACCCATGCAACAGCACAATGAGAAACTGGCCCGGATCACCGGCAATGTCGTTATCGTTGGTATCGATGTAGCGAAACGGACGCATTGGGCTCGTATCACTGAAACCCGGGGGTTCAGTTTGACCCCACCCTTCTCCTTCCAGAATACCAGAGATGGCTTCTTCCGTCTACGGGCAAAGATGGAGAGGGCCCGGGAGCAAACGCAAGCCAAGTCGGTGGTGTTGGGCCTGGAGCCAACCGGGCATTATTGGAAGCCGCTGGCCTGGCATCTGAAAGAGGCGGGTTATACGCTGGTTTTGGTCAACCCCTATCACGTGAAGCGCCGCAAGGAACTGGAGGACAACAGTCCGACCAAGTCTGACCGTGATGACGCAGGACTCATCGCCAGCCTCGTGCGGCAGGGGAAATACATGACCTGTCTGTTGCCGGAGTGCATCTATGCGGATCTACGCAACTTGCATGTCACCCGGGAGAATCAGCGACGACAAGTGAACCGTGCACAGAATCAATTACAGGCCTGACTGGATGAATACTTCCCGGAATTCACGACGGTATTCCGGAGTCCTATGGGCAAGGCAGCGCGTTGGGTGTTAGAGTATCTACCCTTCCCCAGTGACATTCTGGAGGTAGCCGTGGAGGATCTGGCAAAATGCCTGCAGCGAGCCTCCAGCAACCGAGTGGGCCTGAAGCGTGCACGAGCCCTGCACAGTGCCGCCAAGCAGTCCATCGGCCTCACGACCGGCTTGACGGGAGCCCGGAAGCGGCTAGGGGTCTGCCTGCAGGAGTTACGTTTCTACGCGGGCCAGTTAGAAGCGAGCGAGGTCCAACTGGCGGAGGCGTTGGCGGCCACGGGATTGGCCGAGGCGCTACTGAGCGTGCCGGGGATCGGGGTCATTACGGCCGCCGGGTTCCTGGCCGAAGTGGGAGACGTAGCTCACTACCGGCACTCTCGACAAATCCAGAAGTTGGCGGGGCTGAACCTGACCGAACAGAGTTCGGGGGAGAAACGGGGAAGCCGCACCATTTCCAAGCGGGGGCGGCCCGGGCTCAGACGGGTACTTTACCAGATGGCTCTGGCCTTGATAGGTCACAATGCGGAATTCAGGGCTCTGTATCAGCATTTGCGAACGCGTAGTCGTAACCCCTTGGCGGGCACACCGGCTCTGGTGGCTCTGATGTGCAAGGCCATAAGAATACTATTTTACCTGGCGAAAAACCAGGAGCGATATGACGGGAGCAAGGTTTGGAGCCCGGCGGGGGTAGAACCCAAGCAAGCGGCTTAGACCTGGCCACTGACAAGAGAATATAACCTTGGGTGGGGGAAGCCGGATCACTCCATGAGGGCATGACTCGCAAGGGCCATGACCCCGTATCTGAGCAAAGGTCCCCACCCGCCTTCATCAGGCCGGACGATGGAATGTGAGGGCGTGCTGCGGATGCGTACGACCCCGGGAGAGCTGATAGGGTTCGCCGAAGGCGGTACGGTGGGCTATCCCACCCAAGAAAGCTAAAGGACACTGATATCCATGTAAATGTGTGAAAGAAGTCGTATCAACCAGCTATCTTTCACAATCTGGAGATAGGGGAGGAGACGGATCAAGAAATAGGACTATAGTGCGATGTCCAAGAGACGTGTATTTGTTGTCCGCTGCGGGTAATCTGATGCATGCGAGTAACTCGAAGAATCAGTTCTTTGCGGGGGGATGCATTGTGACGATGAGGACAGAGCTTCAGGAGAGGAGAAATGGGGAGCAAGAACGGGAGTATGTAGAAATCACCTTGCGCATATTGAAGACCATTCTTGATCCACCGCCCAAAGAGTTCTGTGTTAGACTATGGAACGGGACCCTGTGGCCCGAAGGTTCCCGTGGTGCTACTGCCATCGTGCTCAAGCACCCGGGTGCACTCAGGAACATGCTGTCGCCCCCTAGTGAAGTGGGGCTTGGTGAAGCCTATCTCAGGGATGACTTTGACATCGAAGGTGACGTTGAAACAGTAATACGGTATGCAGTCCGCCTTCAGGATAGTGTCTGGACGTGGGTCAAAAAAGGGGCGGTGGTAAGGGATGTGGCCCGGCTCCCCGAGGCAAGCTCGGGGGATGAGGTCGGGCGGAGAATGGCCTCTCTGGCCGGCGAGCGTCACTCAATCGACCGCGATCGGGAAGCGGTTACCTATCACTATGATTTACCCACGGAGTTCTACCGCTTGTTCCTTGACACTCAAATGGTGTACTCGTGCGCCTATTTTCACTCAGACGCTGAGAATCTTGACGCTGCTCAAACACACAAACTCGATCTTCTCTGCAGGAAACTACGGTTGGTGCCGGGTGAGAGTATGCTAGATATTGGGTGTGGTTGGGGGAGCCTCTTAATCCATGCGGCACGGGAATATGGGGTTGATGCGACCGGCATGACCCTGAGCCGGCCACAGGCCCAATGGGGGAATGAACGCATTGCTCAAGCCGGTCTCTCGCACCGCGCTCGCATTGTGGTGCAGGATTATCGCCAAGTCCCTTGCAACATGCAGTATGATGCCCTGGTGAGTGTGGGAATGTTTGAGCACGTTGGGGCCAGAATGCTTCCGCAATATTTTGCCATCGCCTTTTCCTTGCTGCCACCAGGTGGACGGTTTCTCAATCATGGCATCAGTCTGGGACCTCCGGGTGATAAGAAACGGAAAGGGCGTTCGTTCAGCGATGCCTATGTCTTTCCGGATGGAGAACTCGTGCCCATCTCTACAACCCTGAGAGTTGCTGAAGAGGCCGGATTTGAAGTCAGGGACGTAGAGAGCTTACGTGAGCACTATGCTCTCACCTTACGCCACTGGGTCAGTCGGATTGAAGAACGATATCAACAGGCAAGACAGCATGTTGATGAGAGGACATACCGGGTTTGGCGCCTCTTTATGGCCGGTGGTGCTCACAGCTTCACCTGCGGGT
>SLSY01000065.1 GCA_007130145.1 Bacillota bacterium | reverse complement strand
CGGGGGACTTGGTGTTGCTGGTCGCCGACGAGGGAGATGTGGCCAGTAAGGCCCTGGGACAGATCAGGGTGCACATGGCCCAGCGGCTGGGCTTGATCGATGAAGGAACTTGGGCGTTTGTCTGGGTGACCGACTTTCCCCTGCTGGAATACGATGAAGAAGAGGAGCGCTATGTAGCCGCGCATCATCCTTTCACCTCACCTAGGGAGCAGGACTGGTGTCGGCTGGACAGTGAACCCGGCACGGTACGGGCACGAGCCTACGATTTGGTGCTCAACGGTGTGGAACTGGCCAGTGGGTCAGTGCGCATTCACCAAAGAGAGAGGCAAGAGCACCTATTGTCTGCTCTTGGCATGTCGCGAGAAGAAGCGGTTGAACGCTTTGGATTCTTCTTGGAGGCACTGGAGTACGGCGCTCCGCCCCATGCTGGTATCGCCCTGGGCTTGGACCGGCTTGTCATGATGATGGCCGGGGCCGAAAGCATCCGTGAAGTGATTGCGTTTCCCAAGACCACCCAGGGTAACTGTTTGCTCACCGAGGCACCCACGGCCATTGGGCGTGAGCAGCTGAGCCAACTGGGACTGTCGCTCGAGACCCAGGGGAGAAAGGACGAAGCCCGCGCCGGGTTGAGACCGGATCCAAAGAGACAGTAAGGAGTAATCATGTAGGCGTGGTGCTTCTTATCCTCTTCCTGCTGATATAGTTGAATAACCCTGGCCAATATGATATTATGAAGGCGATCCCAAAGTAATCAAGACCCTGCTGTGTTCGTGGGACTTCGGTGGTTTGAGCCAACACCAACACCAAGGGTGTCTGGACTTCGCGCGTGGCGCACGTGCCCTCATTCGTGGGGGAAGTGTAAAGCGAGTGAGAGGACGCCCACCTGCCAAGCAGGTTCAAAACCGTCGGGCTCTCAGCGGCATGGTGGGGTTGTTTTTTGCATCTGCACTTCTTGTGGGGTATAATGGTAAGAGTAATCCACAAAGGAGGCAATAGATATGGCAGAAGCGTTGAAGTTGACTGCTGATAACTTCCAGAGTGAAGTGCTAAAAGCAGATGTGCCCGTTTTGGTAGATTTCTGGGCGCCTTGGTGCGGGCCCTGCAAGATGATCGCTCCCATCATTGATGAACTCGCCTCTGAACAAGAAGGGCGGCTGAGAGTCGGCAAAGTGAACACCGATGAGAACGCCCAGTTGGCGGGAGAATACGGGGTGATGAGCATTCCCACACTCATCCTCTTCAAGGACGGCGAAGCGGTGGAGCGTTTGGTGGGCTTCATGAGCAAAAAGGATCTGGAAGCGGCCATTGATAAGGTCGTCGGGTAGCCGAGTTCGCAACATAGTAGCAGGATAAAGGGACCGGCCTGGGAGCCGGTCCCTTTGATTTGGCTAGCCTTCTTGCCGGTAGGGGAAAGGCAGTAAGTCGCGAGCCTGACATTTTAGCAGCTCTTTTTTGTGGGGGAGGATGACCGCCATGTTCGGCCCGTATTCAAGCATGAGTTCGCGGCACATACCACAGGGAGGGACCACGTAAGGATGGGTTTGAGCGTCATCTGCATCAGGATGGCGTACCGCCACAATGGTGGCAAAGTCTCGCTCTCCTTCGGAGAAGGCCTTGCCCATGACCATGGCTTCGGCGCACACGGTTGTCCGCCCCAGGTAACTTTCGAGGTGGACTGCGGTGAAGATACGACCACTTTGGGTGGCCAACGCCGCGCCGACGTGGTGCTGATCGGGGCGATACAGGCGGGCGATGATGGCTTGGGCGGCCTGAACCAGCTGCTCGTCGTGGCTGGTGAGGGGAATACCCTGCAATGTGCCTCACACTCCTTTCGCTCTTGGGAGGTTTCTATTGTCCACAAGGGTTCCGTACTCCTGCCTGACCACAGCTCAAAAAGGGTTCGCCCCTTCTCTGTAGAAGGAAAGTGACATCTCAATACAGGGGGGATGACGTCTTGCGAATCATTGACCTGCGAAGCGACACGGTAACTCATCCCACCGCGGCCATGCGCGAAGCCATGGCCCAGGCCCCGGTGGGTGACGATGTCTACGGTGAAGATCCTACCATCAATGAGTTGGAAGAGCGAGCTGCTGCCTTGTTGGGGAAAGAAAAGGGTTTGTTCGTACCCTCGGGCACCATGGGCAATTGCCTGGCGGTGCTGGCCCACACCCAAAGGGGCGACGAAGTGATCCTGGAAGCCGAATCCCACATCTACTTCTATGAGGCCGGGGGCATGTCCGCTCTCGGAGGAGTGCAGCCCCGCTTGGTAAAAGGCCAGCGCGGTATCCTCGATCCCGCTGATGTGGAGAAGGTGCTCCGCCCGGCGGATATGCATTTTCCCCCTACCCGTTTGCTCTGTTTGGAAAACACTCACAACCGCGGCGGCGGGGCGGTCACACCCCTCGACACGCTGGAGCGGCTCAAAGCCTTGGCCGAGCGTGAAGGACTGACGGTCCATATGGATGGAGCGCGCATCTTCAATGCCGCCGTCTCTTTGGGTGTTCCGGTCCAAGACATCGCCCGGCACGCAGACAGTGTGATGTTCTGCCTCTCTAAAGGTTTGGCTGCCCCCGTCGGCTCTATGGTGGTGGGAAGCGCCGAGTGGATGCCCGCAGCCCGGCGCTATCGCAAGATGCTCGGTGGCGCCATGCGCCAGGCGGGAATCGTGGCAGCCGCCGGTCTGGTGGCGCTGGACTCCATGGTCGACAGGCTCGCCGAGGACCATGAGAATGCCGCCTTCTTGGCCCGGGAACTGTCGCGACTTGACGGGGTACGCATCGATGTGGAAGCAGTAGAGACCAATATCATCTTCGCCGATGTGAGCCCCAGTGGCAAGACGGCAGCCGACGTCGCTTCGGGTTTAAGGGAGTGCGGGGTTCTCTGTAATGCGGCGGTGGAGGGTCGCTTGCGCTTGGTAACGCACAAGGATGTCAACCGCAAGGATATGGAGACGGCCATACAAGCCTTTGCCTCCGTCATCGCTTAGGCTTTTGCCGGCGGCGCAGTGTTTCCAGCCGCCCCCGGGCTCGTTGTTCCAAGCCTTCTTGTGAGGGATGGTAATAGAGGTCGTCCGCCAGTGAATCGGGCAAATACTGCTGGCGGACCATTCCCTGGGGATGATCATGGGGGTAGAGGTAACCGCGCCCGTGACCCAGACTAGCGGCACCCCGGTAACTGGTATCGCGAAGATGGGGGGGCACCGGGCCGGTGTGTCCCTTTTTGATCGCGGCCATGGCACTGTCGATGGCCGTGATCACACTATTGCTCTTGGGAGCCAGTGCGTTGTAAATGACCGCCTGGGCCAGGCAAATACGCCCTTCCGGGAGACCGATGCGCTCCACCGCTGCTGCAGCGGCTACGGCAATTTCCAGCGCTCTGGGGTCAGCCATACCCACGTCCTCGGAGGCATGGATTATGATGCGGCGGGCGATGTAGCGGGGATCCTCGCCCGCCAAGAGCATGCGGCCTAAGTAATGTAAGGCCGCATCCGGATCAGAGCCACGCATGCTTTTGATGAAGGCGCTGGTCACATCGTAGTGTGCGTCCCCGCCCGCATCATGGACCAACAGTCTCCCCACCGCTTCCTCTGCTTCTTCCTTGCCCACGTGCCGCCTTCCCTTTTCACAGCGGGCGTGGGCGCTGGCTAGTTCCACACTGCTCAGGAGCTGACGAGCGTCGCCCTGGCTGTTGGTGAGGAGGTGTTTTTGGGCGTCCTCGGTGAGGGCAAGCGGCGCACCGTCCTGGGATAGTATGAGGAGAGCATTCTTGAGCAGAGTGTCAAGCGCAGAGGCATCAAGAGGCTCAAAAGGCATGACGCGCGACCGCGATAGCAGAGCGGGAGACAGAGAGATATACGGGTTTTCCGTGGTGGCTCCCACCACGATGGTACCTTGTTCCATGAAGGGCAGCAGCACGTCCTGCTGTGTGCGGCTGAGCCGGTGCACTTCATCGATGAAGAGCACGGTTGGTTCGCTCATAGCCAGGGCAGCTTTTTCTCGCAGTTCCTTGACTCCGGTACTGGTGGCACTCACGGTCCAGAGCCGGTAGCCGCACTCCTTGGCGAGAATATGAGCCAGCGCGGTCTTTCCGGTCCCGGGCGGGCCATAAAAGACCACGGAAAAAAGACGACGCCGGTCGATGGCCTCGTAGAGGATTCTACCTTTGCCTACCAGGTGCTCTTGTCCCAGAAAATCCCCCAGGGTCTGGGGGCGCATGCGTTCGGGCAGCGGCTTGGGTGTCGTCACTGCATCCCCTCCGGCTCCCTTGTCTTTACTCACTACATTCGGGCCGGTGCGGAGGATTCCTCCAGAGCCCCCAGGGGGCTTTTGCATCTTTGAGAAGACAGATGGTCCCGGGCAAAACAGGTGATTGTAGGT
>SLSY01000106.1 GCA_007130145.1 Bacillota bacterium | reverse complement strand
CCACCATTCCCACCGCAAGGGAACATCCTTTGGCTCCCATGCCCACGGCCAGCTGCGCCGCTGCGGCTCCCACCATGCCCACATGTAAACCCGAAACAGCAAACAGGTGCGCAATGCCAGCCCGTCGTGCCTGCTGGTAAAGAGCCGGATGCAACCCCGACCGGTCGCCCAATAACAACGCGCGCATGAGGCCCACTTGATGGGCGGGAAGGCAGAGCTCGAGGCTTTCTTCCAAACGCCTCCTTACCGTCACCGCCAGGGGGCGCCGGGGATTCGGAGCATGTCTGAGCAGCACGGCCTCGCGAAGTTCCCAGTAGACACCTCTTGCGTACCAATAGAGCCGCCCATCCCATCCGTGGGGGTTGGTGGGACCGGCCACGGGCACCAGCTGTCCACTGACCATCACCCGGTCACCAGAATCCAGACGAACCTCCCCGGAACGACGCAACGTGACTCGCACCTTACCTGATGCGGGACGCTCGGCCGCCAGTAGCATGCGTGTACTGTAGAGGGTGCTGGTGACGTCACCCTCGATGCGGCCCACCAACTCGATGTGTCCGGCGCTAAGCGTGCCGGGAAGAGCGCTCTGCCACAAGGACAAGCGAAGATATCCCAGCCCCAAAAGACACAGGCAAAGCGCCATCAGAACACAAAGACGCCGCGAAAAGCGGTGGGACACGAGCAAAACAGAAGCTAGACACACGGTCCAGGTAACCATGAAGTCGGTGGCTCCTGGCAGGTGCCGGGCCAAAAAGAGGCCCGTGATGAAACAGGCCAACAAGATGAGGGGGACACTGCGCATTCATGACCTCCGCACCGCCGACCACCCTCACTTCATCGTTCGCCCTCTTCTATTCCATATCCTTCCACCTGGGGAATGCTTCTTAAACCACCGCAGCCTCCTTGCGGAGGCTGCAGCAAAACCCCGGGGCGGTAAGGGGGGTCTTAGTAGTCCATTCCCATGCCGCCCATGCCGCCCATGCCACCCATATCAGGGGCACCAGACTTTTTGTCTTCACTTTCCGGCTCTTCGGCCACCAGGGCCTCAGTAGTCAGTACCATTCCAGCCACGCTAGCAGCATTCTCCAGCGCCGACCGGGTCACCTTGGCCGGATCCACAATACCGCTCTTGGTAAGGTTAACGATTTCGCCCGTGAGAGCATCCAGGCCAAAGCCCGTGCTTTCTTGGCCGCGCACGCGCTCAACGATCACTGAGCCTTCCAAGCCGGCGTTATAGGCAATCTGACGGAGAGGATCTTCTAGGGCGCGACGGACGATACGCACGCCAACCTGCTCATCTCCATCCAGTTCCAGAGCATCGAGCCGCGGGATGATATTGATGTAGGTGGTTCCTCCGCCCGGTACAATACCTTCCTCAACAGCAGCCCGAGTAGCTGCCAGAGCATCCTCCACGCGATGCTTCTTCTCCTTCAACTCGGTTTCCGTCGCGGCGCCGACGCGGATGACGGCTACCCCACCGGCCAGCTTAGCCAGCCGTTCTTGGAGCTTCTCGCGGTCGTAGTCAGAATCGGTGTCCTCGATCTGACGACGGATCTGCGCCACACGAGCATCGATGGCGTCCTTCTCGCCGCGGCCTTCCACGATGGTGGTCTGTTCCTTGGTAATGCGCACCGTGTTGGCTTCACCAAGCATGTTCAACTCGACATTTTCCAACTTAATGCCCAGATCCTCGGAGATGAAGGTTCCGCCGGTAAGAATAGCGATATCCTCTAGCATGGCTTTGCGGCGATCGCCAAATCCGGGAGCCTTCACGGCGGCAGTGGTGAGAGTGCCACGAAGCTTGTTCACGACCAACGTAGCCAGAGCTTCGCCTTCCAGATCTTCGGCGATAATCATGAGCGGGCGCCCGTGCCGTGCGATCTTCTCAAGCGCTGGCAACAGGTCAGCAACGGCGGTGATCTTCTTCTCGAAGATGAGGATATAGGGATTCTCAAGTTCAGCTTCCATGGCTTCGGCATTGGTCACGAAATAGGGGGAAATATAGCCACGGTCAAATTCCATACCCTCTACCACCTCAACGGTGGTATCAGTGCCCTTGGATTCTTCAACCGTAATCACGCCATCTTTACCGACCTTATCCATAGCCTCGGCAATGAGTTTGCCGATTTGGGCATCGTTGCCGGCAATGGCGGCGACATGCTCAATATCTTCTTTACCCTCAACCGGGATGCTGATGTCCTTGATGCCTTCCACAGCAGCTTCGACGGCCCGGTCGATACCGCGCTTGATGAAAATGGGATTGGCACCGGCGGTGACATTGCGCAAACCTTCGCGTACGATGGCATGAGCCAGTACAGTTGCGGTGGTGGTTCCGTCCCCGGCTACATCATTGGTCTTGCTGGCCACTTCGCGGCACAGCTGGGCACCCATGTTTTCATAGGGGTCGGAGAGTTCAATTTCTTTGGCGACGGTCACGCCGTCCTTGGTGATGACGGGAGAACCAAATTTGCGATCCAAAACTACGTTGCGCCCTTTGGGACCAAGGGTGACCCGCAAAGCGCGCGCCACTTTGGCTACGCCCTTCTCCAGGGCATTACGTGCCTCTACATCAAAGGCCAGAATCTTTGCTGGCATGCTTCTACCTCCTTTGTGCGTTAAGTCGTTACTTAACGGCTAGAATATCGCTTTCCCTTACGATCAAGTACTCTTCGCCATCCAGTTTAATCTCAGTACCGCTGTACTTGGAGTAGATGACGCGGTCGCCCAGTTTGACTTCAGGCTCCACACGCTTACCCTCTTCCATGCGGCCTGGACCAATAGCAACTACCTCACCCTCTTGAGGCTTGTCCTTGGCCGTATCCGGGAGAATGATACCCTCCTTGGTCTTGTCCTCGGCCACCACGGGCTTGAGCACTACCCGATCAGAAAGTGGTCTGATCATTGACTATGTACCCCCTTCCTAATCTCCTACGATTTTTAGCACTCACCTATAGCGAGTGCTAGCAATACCTATTATAGCCATGTGATTGGCAGCTGTCAACAGCAACTGGCATATTTTTTTGCGTTCTCGGTCCGTTCTTTGCCGGTGGTTTCGCCTAGTTGACACGCACCCATTCCCTGAGACTGGCCACGGTTTTTTCGCCAATGCCGCTAACCCCGGTCAGTTCATCCACCGAAGCAAAAGGGCCATGCCGGGCGCGATAATCCATGATTTCCCTGGCGAGACTGGGGCCGATACCCGGAAGTGACTGTAACTCCTCAAAATTGGCCTGGTTGATGTTCATTATACCCGTAGCCAACGAATCCTCCTCAGTACCCAAAGGGGGAATGTAGACTCGCTGTCCATCCACCAGACCCATGGCCAGATTGACCGCATCCACCGATGCATCAGGGGTAAAACCACCAGCGGCCTCTACGGCATGTACCACCCGTGCCTCTTTGGGCAGCTGATATACCCCCGGGGACTGCACTTGTCCGGCTACGTGCACAAAGATCAGGACATTCTCTTCACCATCATCCTCCGCAGGGGGCGATAGCTGTGAATCAATGGGTTTCGTCTCCCATTCCCATCCGGAGGGACTCGGCGGTTGTTGCGAACGGACAAAAAGGTAGCCGGCAATGGCCACCATCGCTGCCAGACAAACCAGCAAGAATCTGTGTTCTGTACGACCTGCAGGCATGACAAGCCTCCCGGAGCCACCGGCCATCTTACATATTCTACCTGTTCATGGCGGCCGGCGTCAACCGACCACGATATTCACCAGCTTGTTGGGCACGTGTATGATCTTTCGCACCGTTTTGTCAGCGATGAAACGCTGGACGTTCTCAGAAGCAAAGGCCAACGTTTCAATGTCAGCCTCATCGTTGTCCAGGGACACAACCAACCGTTCTCGGACCCGGCCGTTCACTTGTACCACCACTGTCACCTCCTCGGCCTGGGCCAGAGCTTCATCGTAGACGGGCCACGTCTGATGATACACACTGTCGCCACCACCCAAACTCGCCCACAGTTCTTCGGCCAGATGGGGAGCAAAGGGAGCTAACATCAAAGCCAAAGTCGAGAACACTTCCCGGACCAGCGCGTCACAGGGGCTTTCTTCCTCAAGGTACTTGTAGGTGGCATTGACCAATTCCATCATGGCGCTAATGGCCGTGTTCAAGTGAATGCGATCCTTTATGTCATGGGTAACACGGCGGATGGCTCGATGCAGTTCCTGCTGCAGAGCGCGATCTTGTGCCGAAACCGGGCGTTTGGAGCCCCTGCCTTCGGTCAGGTACTGATTGAACATACGCCAGACCCTTTGCAGAAAACGCGAGGCGCCTTCCACTCCTTGATCACTCCACTCCAGATCCTTTTCGGGGGGAGAGGCAAACAGGATGAAGAGCCGGGCGGTATCCGCCCCATATTTGCGCATGATGGCGTCAGGGCTGACCACGTTACCCTTGGATTTGGACATCTTGGCCCCGCCCTTGATCACCATGCCTTGGGTGAGCAGACGCTTGAAGGGCTCAACGACTTCGATAAGCCCGGCATCATGAAGCACTTTAGTAATGAAACGTGAATACAAAAGGTGCAAAATGGCATGCTCGATACCGCCCGTGTATTGATCCACTGGCAACCAGTGGTTGGCATCCTGGGACAGAAACGGCGCTTTGTCATAGTTCGCCGAACAGTAGCGCAGATAGTACCAAGATGAGTCAATGAATGTGTCCATGGTATCGGTCTCACGCCGCGCCGGTTGACCGCATTGCGGACAGCGGGTACGAACGAACTCTTCGCTCTCCATCAGCGGGTTAGGGCCGGGTTTATAGGCGATATCAACGGGCAACACCACCGGCAAGTCCTCTTCAGGTACCGGAACAAGGCCACAGGCATCGCAGTAGATCATGGGGATCGGTGCACCCCAGTAGCGCTGGCGGGATATGAGCCAATCGCGCAGGCGGTAGTTGGTCTTTCGCACGCCCCAGCCCTTCTCTTCCGCATAGTCGGCGATGCGTTCCAAACCCTCATCACTGTTGATGCCGTTGAAGGGTCCCGAATGGATCATGCTGCCGGGTCCGGTATAGGCCCGAGCCAGTTCTTTCTCCTGCCGCTGGGGCTCTTGTATGACTTCCCTAATGGGAAGGCTGTACTTGTTCGCAAACACGAAATCGCGCTCGTCATGAGCGGGCACACCCATGACCGCTCCCGTCCCATAGTCGTAGACCACATAATTGCCCACCCAGATGGGAATCGGCTCTCCGGTGAACTGGTTTCGGGCATAAGCGCCCGTAAACACGCCCTCCTTCTCGAAATCCTCGGCAACACGCTCCTGGGTATCAATGGTCCGGCTCTGGTCCACAAAGTCGCGCACCGCATCATCCGGGTGGTTTTGCAAGATCACATCCACCAGAGGATGCTCCGGTGCCAACACCACATAGGTGGCTCCGTACACCGTATCATGACGCGTGGTAAAAACGGAGATGATCTGTTCTTCATCCCCTTGCAAGAGGGGGAAATGGAGCTCGGCTCCTTCGCTGCGGCCGATCCAGTTGACCTGCATGCTACGTACCCTTTCGGGCCACTGTTCCAGTAAGACCAAATCGTCCAATAGACGATCAGCGTAATCGGTAATACGCAAAAACCACTGCTCTAGTTCACGTGATTTGACCTCGGTGTCACAGCGCCAACAAAGGCCACTGACCACTTGCTCATTGGCCAAGACCGTTTGGCATTCTTCGCACCAGTTGACAGCAGCGCGCTTACGGTATGCCAGGCCCCGCCGGTACATGAGCAAGAAGATCCACTGCGTCCACCGGTAATAGTCCGGACTGGTCGTGTTCACTTCCCTGTCCCAGTCGTAGCTGGTCCCCAGTGCTTTGAGTTGCTCTTTCATCTTTGCTACGTTAGCTTGCGTCCACTGAGCCGGATGGGTTCCACTCTTGCTGGCCGCATTCTCGGCCGGAAGGCCGAAAGCATCCCAGCCCATCGGGTGGAGTACTTCGTATCCATTCATGCGATAGAACCGCGCAAGCACATCGCCGATGGAATAGTTGCGCACATGGCCCATATGCAAATCCCCCGACGTATAAGGGAACATCTCCAGGCAATAGAACTTGCCAACCGGAGCTTTCGCATCCTTGGACTCACCGTCAGTTCGAGCCCACATTGCTTGTGCCCTCTTCTCTACCGCTCGAAAATTGTACTTATCCATCCGATCGCTACCCCCTTAAAACAAGAAAACTCGTCTCCCTATGGGGACGAGATGAACCCGCGGTACCACCCCAGTTGATAAAGATGGTGGAGCCGAGGGGGATCGAACCCCTGACCTCATGAATGCCATTCATGCGCTCTCCCAGCTGAGCTACGGCCCCGCAACATCAAAATCCACTCGTGCACTTATCGCGTGCTACGGCCGGACTACTTATGTTCACCCGACAGGCTCCAGGGCGAGTTCAGGTCAATTACGCCGCCGAATCCCACCATCTTCGGCTCTCTTGAGACTCCTTAGACCCTAATACTCCCTTTCACGGCCTCATATGCTATTGTCAAAGCATATAGAATTATAATCGCATCCCATGCTGTTTGTCAAGAAGAGTTCGGCTCGATACTCTCGGACGTATGCGGACCCGTTACATCCTCGAAGGTTTCCATCTTGGCATCGCCCCACAGGCGCTCAAGATTGTAAAACGAGCGTTCTTCTTCATGGAAAACATTGACCACCACAGGACCATAATCCAAAAGAATCCACCGCCCCAGCTTGTAGCCCTCACGATGATGCACCCGCACACCGTGTTCCTTGAGTTGTTCCTCAACGGCGTCCGCCAGCGCCTTGACCCGACGTGATGACGGAGCACTGACGATCACGAAGTAGTCAGCGACAATGGTTAGACCCTCCAAATTCAGAATAACCGGTCTGACACCTTTTCGATCCTGCAGGATCCGGGCTACCATTTGCGCCAACTGTTCGGAATCCACCAATGAATACCTCCTTACAGAGAAGCGTGAATATCGCTGCCAACGATGATGGTGAAGGCAAAGCCATCTTCCTCATCATCCGGCTCCATCAATTTCACGTTGCCGTGATCATTGAGATGACCCAGCGCCCGTGTCAGACGCAAGAGGGTCTTCTCGTCCGGGTCATGACCGAAGATATGGGTCTGCTCATAGTCTTGGCGCTGGGCATTCCCGTCCTCGATGACCATATACCCAAGGGTACGCAAGTGTTCGGCCACAACGGCCACCCGGGCCGGCGAACTGGCTCCGTCCTGAATACGAATCCGTACCTGGGCGTTAGCCTCGCGATCAATGCCCCGGACCAGGCGATCGGCCAGGTTACTGGTCTCGATGGGATCGGCCACCCAATAGTTCAACGTGCGGCCCGCTTCCACAACGTCACGGGCAGCTCCGGGTAGGACGGCAAAGGTGACCTTGTCCAAATCATCCATCCGTATCGCCTTGTTGGCCAAACGCAACATGGTGTTGGGGTCAATATCGGTGCTGAGATGGTTTGCCACCGACCCGACCAGACTGGGTATGCGCCACAACATATTGAGACGATAGAATTTCTCAATAAAAGCGCGGATGAACGTCTGCTGAGCCTGTATGCGGCCAATATCCGCGTTCGGATATTCGCGATAGCGAACGAAGTGCAGCGCCTGTTCACCGTCAAGCGTTTGCTGTCCGGCCCGGATATTGATGGAAAGATCCTGATAAGGATCCTCATACACCATATCCCTATCCACCTCGATCTCTACACCACCCAGGATATTGACAGCCTCCACAAACCCGGTGAAGTCTGCACGCACATAATAATGCACCGGAACATCCAAAAACTGGCTTACCGTCTCCATGGCAAGCAAGGGGCCTCCATAGGCATGAGCATGACCCAATTTATCAAACCCCGACCGGCCGGGAATAGCCACCCGCGTATCCCTGGGCAGATGCAATACCCCTGTCTCCATTGTATCCGGATCAAAAGACACGAGAATTAGCGTATCGGAGCGGGCCACACCGGAGCGGGGACCTCCGTCGTTCACACCCCTATCAATGCCCAAAAACAGCACAGTAATGCGCTCACCCGGGGCGATGACCACACCCTGCCCGCCAGACACCGGCGGATCATAAATGGCACCCAGAAAAGAATAGGTACCGGCAAGGATGCCGATTCCAAACAGCACCACAACCAGTACGGCTATACCAACCACCTGAATAATGCGGTTTTTTCCTTCTGGAGAAGGGGCGTGACGACGCTGCGCTCGGCTCCCCAGGGCTACCTTGGTATTTGTGCTATCCATCCTCTTGGGCTAACCTCCGTAGTGGGTCTTTTGGGTAGCTAGGAATTCTACATAATGAGCATAATACCTTCACATAAGGTATGACGCTGTCAAATTGCTGGGAGTTCCCTTGTCAGGAGAGTTCATCAAAACCGCTGGTACAACTTGTTCTTCCTTATGTAATGCTCAACGGATTCGGGTACAAGAAAGCGCAGAGATTTCCCGTCTCGCACCCGTTTGCGAATCTGGCTGGCAGACAAGGCCATCGTGATGCCATCCAGAAGGTGAATACGATCGTACAGAGGCCCCAGCTCTTCTAACAGCGGGTGCAGTCTGCCCCTATCTGTATCCGGACGGGCCACAGCCACAAACTGACACTCCTTTAGCAGGGTCTCGTAATCCCGCCACGTGGTGATATCCAGGATGGCATCATAACCGGTAATGAAGTAGAAACAATGATCGCATCCCCACTGTGCTTTGAGAGAAAGTACGGTATCAATACTATAAGACGGGCCGCGACGCCTGATTTCAATGTCGGACACGGCAAAGCCGTCCTGCGATGCGACCGCCAAAAGAGTCATAACATAACGGTGCTGGGCCGAACTGAGATCACCAAGAGACTTATGGGGTGGTTGTGCTGCGGGAACAAAGATGACCTGACTGAGATGAAATTCCTCACGAGCCTGTTCTGCAGCCAAAAGATGCCCATTGTGAATGGGATCAAAGGTTCCCCCCATAATACCGATGCGTTTTGTGCCTCGTTGTGTCACGTTTCCTCCTTAGCGTCGCACCCTCGCGCATGCTCTCCCTCTTGGCGGGCCCACACCCGCTCGGCAACCGCTCGCAGCAAATCCGCGATGCCTTGACCTGTGGCCGCAGATATGGGGAGGAGGGGCCATTCTCTCTTTTCACAGTAAGACTCAAGGTCATCCCACGTGTCATCACCGGCGATACCCGCAAGCAAATCCATTTTATTGGCTGCCACCAACACGGGACGCTTCAGGAGCTGTTGGGAATAGGCGCCCAGCTCGGTCGTGAGTGTCTCAAGCGCACCGATAGGGTCGATACCATCAACACCGACAACATCCACGACGTAAAGCAGCACGCGTGTTCTCTCCACGTGCCGCAGGAACTCGTGACCCAAGCCTTTACCGGTGTGAGCTCCCTCCAGCAAGCCAGGTATATCGGCCATGACAAAGGTGCGTCCGTCAATTTCTACCACCCCCAGATTGGGGGCAAGAGTCGTGAAAGGATAATCGGCGATGCGGGGCCGGGCAGCCGAAACCACCGATAGTAAAGTAGACTTCCCGGCGTTGGGAAGACCGACCAAACCCACATCTGCCATCAGTTTGAGTTCGAGCAGGACGGAAAACTCTTCGCACGTCTTTCCTTCTTCTGCCCGGCGCGGAGCCCGATCCGTCGCTGTAGCAAAACGCGCGTTACCTCGACCTCCACGCCCGCCGCGCGCTACGACCTGGCGCTCATCGGGCTCCTTCATATCGGCCAAGATCTCGTCGGTCTTTTCATCAACAATCAACGTGCCCGGGGGCACACGCACGATGAGATCGTCGCCATCACGCCCGCGCTGGTTGCCTCCGCGACCGTCCGCACCCCGCGGTGCTCGAAAGTGACGCTGGTTACGAAAGTCAAGCAGAGTATGCATGTTAGGGTCAACAACGAAGATGACACTGCCACCATGGCCACCGTCGCCGCCATCAGGACCACCACGAGGCACATACTTCTCGCGGCGGAAAGAGACAATCCCGTTTCCTCCGTCGCCACCCTTGATCCAAATCTTGGCCCGGTCGACAAACACGTCATCGCACCTTCCCTTTTTCTGTTCTACAACCGAAAAAAGGCCGCCCAAATGGGGCGGACACTCTTTTCTCAAAACTTAGGCAAGGCGCTCGTTCACTACATGAGCCAGCTTACGCTTGCCGCGATTCATGAAGGCCACATATCCATCGGCCCTGGCATACAAGGTATCATCCTTGCCCAACCCAACATTCAAACCAGGGTGGATCTTGGTCCCTCGCTGCCGGGCGATGATGGATCCGGCCGTAATGAACTGTCCGTCATGGCTCTTGATCCCCAAGCGCTTGGCGTTGGAATCCCTACCGTTACGGGATGAGCCTACACCTTTCTTGGAGGCAAAGAGCTGCAAATTCATCATCATTGCTATCACACCTCCTGATCATCAATTCTAATATACTCCGAATAATGCCTGGCAATCTCTTGCACGCCCAACCGCATGCTCTCTAATATAATCCAGGCTCTCGTGCCATACTCGGCACCCTCACCCAAATGACACTGCAACGAACCTTCCTGCACACAAACGTCGACCTTGGCCTCCGTTAGGCGCTTTAGAGCAATGACAGCCGTTTGCGCCAGGGCTGATACAGCAGCGCAAACAATATCCTGCCCGTGGTCGGCATACCCAGCATGACCGGTAACCATGAAGCCTTCCAGGCGCTTTCCCTTACGCTGAAAGCCTACCTCAATCATCAGCCGGGCAGCTGGATGCTATCCACCGTCAATTTGGTGAAGGGCTGGCGGTGTCCGTAGCGCCGGCGGATATTCGTCTTGGAGCGATAGCGAAACACCAGAATCTTTCTGGCCTTGGCATGCTCAAGGATCTTGGCGCTGACGCGCGCACCCTCAACGTAGGGATTTCCTACCAACGTTCTTTCATCGGACTTGGCCAGTAGGACTTTGTCAAATTCTACCGTGTCACCGTCCTGACCGTCAAGTAATTCCACCCGGATGGTCTGTCCTTCTTCTACCCGGTACTGCTTCCCACCGGTCTCAATAATGGCGTACAGTGTAAACCCTCCCTGCTTTCGACTCACCCCAGCTGGTGGCATCGGCGCTTCAAAACCAGCTACGCGTGGTTGGGGTCCCCAGGACCCAGAGGCGTAAATTGTATCACTTCTACTGGCACATGTCAATAAGCGCTGTTGGCGGACTGGACACAAACCCCCTGCTCAGGCTGGTCAAGATTCTCTTCCTCCTCGATCAGCCGTCCCTTGGCATAGGTACGATAGGCACGCATGATCTCTACCTGCACCATTTCTCCCACCATATCACCAGCGCCCTCAATGTCAATGACATAGCCTTCTACGCGGCTGATGCCGTCCCACGGGTTGGACACATGTGGCTCTTCCACCTGCAGACTGATGACCTGTCCGGCCTGTACGGGCAGAGCCTTTTCTGCCACCTCGCTGCGGTCGCCTAAGGCTCGGATGTTCATGCCTTCTGAATGCACCGCACTGGAACCGCGTATGAAGACCGTCTTCTTAGTCTGCCGTTCCAACTCCTTCAGATTGGTTCCACCGGCTCCGATAAGAAGGGCCGCCACCGTCGGATGCACCTCAACCAGAATCGCTTCGCTGGTGGAGTTTCTCAAAATCTTTCGGATCTCGCGGCGCACCCGAGCCGCCATGGTCTCCTCGGACAGCAAGCGTCCCTTGCCCTCACAATAGGGGCAGGGCTGTTCGAACAGGGACGAAAGCCCCTGATTAGCTTTTTTTCGGGTCAATTCAACCAAACCCAGCTGGGTCAATCCCAGCACGTTGGTCTTGGTTCGATCCTTTTTGAGCTGACCGTTCAGCGCATCAAGCACCCGCTGGCGGTGTTCTGCATGCTCCATGTCGATGAAGTCAATGACGATGATCCCGCCCAAATCACGCAACCGGATCTGGCGGGCCACTTCGCGCACGGCCTCCATATTGGTCCGAAACACGGTATCGGCCAGGTTCGTGCGGCCCACGAACTTGCCAGTGTTCACATCAATGACCGTCAGCGCCTCCGTCTGTTCAATGATAAGATAGCCTCCCGACTTGAGCCAGACCTTTTTACGCAGCGCTGCATCAATTTCAGCATCCAAGTCATGCATGTCAAAGAGTGCAGCGTCATTGGACTCGTAATACTGCACTTTGCGCTTGAGGTCGGGCGATGTTGCGTCGAGTAGCTCGAGAACCTTCTCGTATTCTTGTCTGGAATCAATGAGAAAGCGGGATATATCCGGTGAAAAGTGATCGCGAACCACACGGTAGATCAGTCCCAAGTCTTTGTGAAGCAAAGCGGGAGCGCTCTCCTTCTTCATGCGCCGCTGTACCTGTTGCCAGAGTCTTGACAAGAACTCGAAATCATTTCTCAGTTCTTGCTCCTTCTTGCCCTCGGCCACGGTGCGAACGATAACACCCATTCCATTGGAGCGAATCTTTTCGGCCAGCTTGCGCAGGCGATCCCGCTCGCCCTCGGTGGTAATGCGCCGCGAGACCCCCACATAGTCCACTGTCGGCATGAGGACCAAGTAGCGACCTGGCATGGTGACATGACGAGTCACACGGGCTCCTTTGGTGCCCATGGGCTCCTTTACCACCTGCACCAGCAGTTCTTGCTTCATCCGAACCAGATCCTTGATGCTGGCTTTCTTGAGGTCCTCGGTGGATATTTCCGGTTCATCACCGGGATTGTGAGGTGGATCAGCATCATCCACGTACAAAAAGGCATTCTTCTCCAGACCAATGTTGACAAACGCCGCCTGCATGCCAGGGAGCACATTCTCCACCTTGGCCTTGTACAGATTGCCCACCACCCGCTGGCTGAGTGGTCGTTCCACGTAGAACTCGGTCAACGTCCCTCCCTCTACGAGAGCCGCTCTCGTCTCATGCGTATCAACATTGACTAAAATCTCCTTTTCCATAAATTCTCTTTCATCTCCTCAAAGATATTTATCAAAGGGGATGGAGCCCCTCTTTTGCTCTCTTCAAGACGCCCGTACGCGTGATCTCAGCCTCATCCGGGTGAAAACATCCCCGGCACTCGTCAGCGAGTGCCGCGAGGAAATCATCCGGTCTGAGCGTGCCCTCATCTCCCACCGCCAGAGTCAATTCCAGTCGACCGTCGCCCGCAATCTCCAAACGATAAATGAGAGGCCGAACATTGGCCCGGTCCTTCCTCCGTCTCTCGATAATCCACTCTTGACTGCTCATGATGTGATGGATGATGGGGGCCAAACCATCACTGGCCCCTTGTGGCAGTTTTACATGGTAATGCGCTGCCACGATCAAAGCACTGAGCGAAGGCACATCACTGCCAATCCTCCAAGCGTTGACCACCCTGATCCCTGTGGGCAAGCTGCGATTCAGTTGATAAGCCGCGTCCGCCGGCGCACAGTCGTTCACCATCTCTGCTTCAAAAAACTCCGCGGCACTCTCCGTACCCACGGGTAAAGCAGGGCCAAAGGCCAACCGCGGGCGAGGATTGAAACCTTGAGAATAGCCGAGTGGCAGCTGGGCCCTGCGACAGGCACGTTCCAGGGTTCGAATGGTATCCAAGTGAGACAGAGAGGCGACCAGGCCCGTCTTCGTAAAGTGAAACCGGATGCGATTCATTGCTCGCTCCTCTCGCCACAAAGCACCATACTTGCCTCTAACGCTTCACAAACACCGCAACCTGTGCAGGCAGCAAAACGGCAATCCGGAGTATGCTCACACGCATAGGCCCGTTGGCGTTCTTGCCACAAAAACTCCTCACTCACACCACTACTCAAATGTGACCAGGGCAATACCTCGTTCCGGGAGCGAGCGCGCTGGGCATAGAAGGACATATCCAACCCGCATGCGGCGAAGGCCCTCTTCCACTGGTCCAAGTCCACTTGGTCGGACCACGCGTCAAAACGGCAGCCGAGTTCATACGCGTATCCCAGCACGCACGCCAAACGGCGGTCGCCCCGGGCAAAGGCACCCTCCAGTACGCTTAAACCAGCATCTTGCCAGCTGTAATCGATGCGCCGGTTCTTGAACCTACTCTTCAAAAGCCTCTGTTTCTTCTCGAGCTGTTCGGCACTGTCTTGTGCTTCCCATTGAAAGGGTGTATGGGGCTTGGGCACGAAGCCCGCCACGCTAACGTTAACTTTGCCCCCCTTCTTGCCCCGGGGATACGTACGCAATACGTCGTATGTCAGATCGGCAATGGCCTCAACATCCTCGTCGGTTTCGGTGGGAAGCCCAATCATAAAATACAACTTAACCAATCTCCAGCCAGCCGAAAAGGCAGCCCGGGTAGTAGCCAGCAAGTCGTCTTCAGAAACTCCTTTGTTGATCACATTGCGCAGGCGCTGCGTACCGGCTTCCGGTGCAAATGTAAGGCCACTCCTGCGCACCCGCTGCACCTGCTCGGCCAGACCAACAGAAAACGTGTCAACCCGCAAAGAAGGTAGAGAAACCCCCACCCGCTCCTTCTCCCATTCATCCATTAAATCTAAGACCAACGAACCAATACAGCTGTGATCGGCAGAAGATAAAGAGACCAATGACAGCTCATCATAACCCGTGTCCTTCAGGAGTTTTCGGGATAAACACTGCACGTCTTCCCGACGACGCTCCCGCACCGGACGATAGATAGTGCCAGCTTGGCAGAAACGGCAGCCCCGTCCGCACCCCCGAAAGATCTCCACCATAGCCCGATCGTGGACAACATCCAGCGCCGGAACCACCGGCGCGGTGGGATAAGGCACAGAGGCCAGATCCCTTATGATCCGCTTACGAATGACCGGCGGGTACGCTTCATCTCGCGGTGCGATGCCTTCCACCGTGCCATCCCCGTGATAGGAAACCTGGTAGCCAGAAGGAACATACACCCCATCAATACCGGCTAACATTCTGAGCAAGGTCTCGCGCCTCGCACCTTGCAAGGCGCGGTACTCGGAGTACACATCCACGATCTCACCGATAACTTCTTCTCCTTCTCCCAACACAATGGCATCGAAGAACGGGGCCATCGGTTCGGGATTAAACGCGCCCGGCCCCCCCGCGATGACCAGCGGATGAGAGCTGTCACGATCGGCAACATTGAGAGGTATTCGGCCCAGATCAAGCATGGCAAGTATGTTAGTATACGTCAGTTCGTATTGCAGCGTAAAACCGATGATGTCCATATCACTTAGAGCCGTCTTGCTCTCGAGAGTAAAGAGAGGCAAACCTTCCTCTCTCAGCAGCTTTTCCATGTCATACCAGGGAGCAAAGACCCTCTCACACCATACATCCTCCCGTTGGTTGAGGATGTGATAGAGCAGCTTTGAGCCCAAGTGCGACATGCCGATCTCATAGGTGTCGGGAAAGGCCAGGGCGAAGCGGACAGCAACGCCGTGGGGATCCTTTCTGACTTCATTGAATTCCCCGCCAATATAACGTCCCGGGCGGCTCACTCTCTTTAGCAGCCGGGGCAAGCGATTAAGCAGCAAAGCTCTTGATTCCTCACTTCTTCGGGTTCCTAATACTTATTATAACGATTTACTACCATAAAGACAAAGTCTCATGCCAGCAACGTGTGTGTCAAGATAAAGTAGGCATCCCCGTGTTTTCAAGCTAGTTTGGGTGTTCTCCCCAATTGCCTCAGGCACCATTTGACCCAAGGTCGGTCCCCATGGGGGCCGGTCAATGCCGGCAACGATGCAGCCAGCCACTCCCCTGGGTCCGGACCGAAAGCCTGCACCGCAGCCTGCGAACGACCGCCCAGAGGGGGCCGAGCATCAGGACAAGCCGATGGCTTCGCCCGGTCATGGAAGAGCTCACCGT
>SLSY01000081.1 GCA_007130145.1 Bacillota bacterium | reverse complement strand
CCCCCCACAGCAACCGCCGCCCCGACGAGTATGGGGGAGACCGGGCCGGTCGCTTACGCTTTCCTTTGGAGGTCATCAGAGCGGTCAAAGCGGTGTTGCCGCCCTCCGTGCCGTTGCTGGTGCGGGTATCGGGAGTGGAATATCTCGAGGGAGGTTACAGCCTAGAGGATATGCTTTGGTACTGCCAGGCCTTGGGTGAGGCCGGTGTGACCGCCTTGGATGTCTCAAGCGGGGGCAACAGCCCCGTCAAACCACCCACCGGCCCCGGTTATCAAGTGGGGGTCGCGGCCCAGATCCGCTGCCACACCGCCTTGCCCGTCATCGCTTCGGGGCAGCTGGGTGACCCGGCACTGGCCCAGGCGGTGGTGGAGATGGGTCTGGCAGACTTGGTGGGCATCGGCCGGGGTCTTTTGCAAGATCCACATTGGCCTTGGGCGGCGGCCCGGGCTTTGGGCAGAGAGGAGCTGCTCTTTGCCCAGTCATCCTACTTGCGCGGGTTGGGTTTATAGTGGAACCGACCCGCCGGCATGAGCGCCCGGAGGACGCCCCGAAGCGGACGCCCTCCCTTTGGTGATTCAGTCAATGGGTTCAAATTCGTCTTGCGGGGCCGCGCACACCGGGCAGACCCAGTCCGGCGGAAGCTTCTCAAACGGGGTGTTGGGCTCCACGCCACCTTCAGGGTCGCCTTCTTTGGGATCATAGATGTACTGGCAGGGTATGCATACATATTTCTGCATGGCCATTCTCCTTTCCGTGTGGTGAGGCATTTTGCTTCATCCGCCAACATGTAATCAATATTCGTTCCGGCCGGGGCCATTTCCTGGTAGCAGCTGCCTTCCTTGGTGTCGTGTCGGTGTTTTACAGCCATGATCCTTGAGGTGTTCCTTTGTTCATGCCAGGGCGCGGTCTGGCCTTGTGCTCGGTTGTACCGGGCTTGCTTCTGCTTGCTACAGGGACGGGCACGTGGGCATTATCCCTGCTCAATGCAGGTAGCGAGCAAGCTCATGTCTTGAAAATATGATCCTTGACAGAGAAAGAAGATTGTAGTATATAAAGGGTAGAAACGGTTAGCACTCGATAAGGGAGAGTGCTAACGAAAAACTGAGGAGGTGCACATCATGTCTCGCATGGTACCCTTTAACCGCAACAAACTGACGTTGAGACCCCGAGGATTTGAAGACTTCTACCACATGTTGGACGATTTTTTCAGCGACGCATGGTCACCCCGGCGCAGTCTGGCCCATGATACCTTCAAAATGGATGTCCAAGAGACGGAGAATGAATATTCCATCGAAGCAGAACTGCCCGGGGTAGAGAAGGAGGAAGTCAGCCTGGAAATGGTGGACGGGCGCCTGTGCATCAAGGTTGACCGCGAAGAGAACATCGACGAAGAAGAGAAAAACTTCATTCATCGTGAGCGCCGGAAGACCTCCATGCAACGTTCGGTGTACCTTGCTGATGCCAGGCCGCAGAACATCAAGGCCAAGCTGGAGTCGGGCGTACTCAAGATCAGCGTCCCTAAAGAAGAACAGTCCGTGCATTCGGTTCAGATTGATGTAGAGTAGAAAAGCCACAGCCCGAGAGCGCCGAGACGCCACATCGGTGCTCTTTCCTTTTGGCCCTGCCGCGCTAGAAAGCACCTGGGCCCGGCCAGCGGGTCGAGGGGAGCGGCGGGGGCGGGTGTTCTTGTGCCGGACAGCTGGGAGCACCATGACCTCATTGTCCCCACCACGCTGCTGGGCCCACCCCAAATCTTGGTCATCTCTGCTGCCTTTGCGGTAGCGCATCAACGGATCAAGCGTACGGCGCCCCCGGGGCCGGATGCCGGGCTCAGGGTGCGGGGGTCAGAGGCTTTTCTTCTTTTTTCCTCGTTGGGTATGTTATTCCCGTGGCTCGCAAACGGGGATTGAGCACGGTGTCCAGGGCGAAGCCGGTGAGAGCAAATCCCATGACAGTGAGGGTGATGAGAAGGCCGGGAGGGAGAATCCACCACACCCAGGCGCCGGTGAGGAAGGCACTGCGGCTGTGGGCATAAAAGAGGATGGAACCCCAGCTCTTCTGGACCGGATCGCCCAAACCCAAGAAACTCAATGAGGCCTCAATGAGGATGGCCAGCGACGCGGTCATGACCAGCTGGGCCACCACCAGGGAGAGTACGCCGGGCAAGATATGGTAGCGCATGATATACCCGGCGCGGGCTCCGGCCGCCCGGGCTGATTCCACGTAGGTCCAGCTTTTGAGGGTGAGCACTTGCGAGCGAATGATGCGGGCCGGACGCGCCCACATGAGAAAGACCATGACCAGCATGAGGTGATGGAAACTCGGTCCAGCGTAAGCGGCCAACAGGATCATGAGGGGAAGAAAGGGGATGACCAGGAACAGATCGACGATACGCATGAACAATCCATCAACCCATCCGCCGTAGTAGCCCGCTGCAATCCCCACCGCGGTTCCTACCGTGGTGGCTGCGAGCGCTGTCACTACCCCGGTACCCAGTGATGCGCGACTGCCCCAGATGATTTCGCTCAGGATGTCCTGTCCAATGTCATTGGTGCCGAGCAGGTGGTGGCGGGAGGGAGGCTGAAAGGGTCGGGCCACGCGCTCCGAGGGCGCGTAAGGGCTGAGCCAGGGAGCCATAAGAGCTCCAAACAGGAGAGACACCAGTATGATGAGGCCAAGCCACCCTTGGCGGCTGCCGGATAGGGCTCTGGCTAGGCTGGTCATGGGCTCTCTCCTTTCATATTCGTACTCTGGGATCCAGGAATGCATAGAGGGTATCGGCCAGCAGATTGGCTACGATAACAGCCAGCGTGATGGTGAGAAACGATGCCTGAAGCACGGGATAGTCCCGGCTCAGCACCGCCTCATACATGAGCCGTCCCAGACCCGGGTAGGCAAAGACAGTTTCAATGACGGTGGCTCCACTGACACTGAAGCCCAAGCTGAGCATGAAAACGGTGGCCACGGGCAAGAGGGCGTTTCGTCCGGCATGGCGGTAGAGAACATCTCTTTCGGCCAACCCTTTGGCGCGCGCCACCGTGATGTAGTTTTCTCCCAGCACGCTGAGCATGGCATAGCGCATGGTCATGAAGGTTTCGGCTGCCCCCAAGAGAATGAGACTGAGCGCGGGGAGGAAGAGATGGCGCAAGATGTCAAGGATGTGGGCCGGCCCCGTGTGGCCCGCCCAGGGTCGGAAGGCGCCAAACATGGGGAACCAGCCCAGCTGGGCTCCGAAGACGGCCAAGAGGATCATAGCGATCCAAAAGGAAGGCATGGAGCGAAACAGCATGAAGGTAGACATGAGCCATACGTCCAGCCGCGTGCCCCGTGACCAAGCCGCCCGGGCTCCCAGCCAAACCCCCAACATGGTTTGTATGATGAGTGCCGTCGTGGCCAAGAGTAAGGTCCAGGGCAGGCGCTCGGCGATGATCTCGGCGACGGGCCGTCCCTGCCGGTAGGAGTGTCCCAAATCCCCCCGGGTCAGGTTGTGGACGAAGAGGGCAAATTGCTTCCATAAGGGTTCATGCAACCCATGGCGGGAGAGGATTTCGGTGCGCTGCTCCGGCGTGAGCAGCCCCACATCCTCTCCCGCCAGATAGGCCAGGGGGCTTCCCGGCATGGCTCGGGGCAAGGCGAAGTTGATAAGCAAGGTAAAGACCAAGAGCAAAACATATTGGCCTACTTGTCGTCCCCAACCTGATCTCATGGTGATGGTCCCCTCCTAAGTTTGCCGGCGCCTTTGCATCATGAAGACGCCAGCAACCAGGACAATGGCGGCGATGACATAGATCAATGGGTCGAAGGTGTCCCGGGCGTCTTCGGGTTCCACCGGGGCCGGGGTATCTTCTGACCCGTTTTCGGTACGAGAAGCTAGGAGGGACCACTTGTCGAGAACGCCCAGACCGGTGACAAAGACCCACCCATCGTAGGCGTTGGTCTGATAGGCATAGACGCTCTCGGGATACCAAAGAGTGATGAAGGGTAGGGTCTGGGCCGCTTGCTCGGCCATGGCCGTCACCACCGGACGCATATCGTCTTCACTCTTGGCTCCCAGCAGCTGATCGGCGATGGCATCCATGTCTGGGCAAGAGAAAGCCCCCACATTGAGGGTGCCTTGGGAGTGGAGAACCTCACGCAACGAAAGGGGCAGCTCCTGAATTCCTGCCGACCAGCCCCACGTGGCCAGCTGAAAATCTCTACCCTTGGCCACATCGAAATCAGGCCAGACCAAAGCATCGACCGTGCCGGCTTCCATGGCCCGCACCGTGGTGTTGATACCGCACTCTTGCATCCAGCTGGCGATGATCTCGGCCGTACGCACCCGCTCGGGACGTTCGGCGTAGGCCAGGATGCTCAAGGAGAAGGGTGCGCCGTCGGGATCTTCCCGGTATCCGTCTTGGGTGATATCACGAAAACCCAGCTCGTCGAGAATGGCGCGCGCGCCGT
>SLSY01000121.1 GCA_007130145.1 Bacillota bacterium | reverse complement strand
CGTAGATGCGCGCCGCCCGGGTGATCTGCTCGAGGGGAACCCCGGTGATGTCACCGATCTCCTCCAGCGATATGTCAGCAAACGATGCGGCGTATTCGTCAAAGTCTGTGCACCTTTGCTCGATGAAGTCGGCAGCATAAAGCTTCTCGTCGACGATGACCTTGGCCATGCCCAGAAGTAGGGCGGTGTTGGTCCCCGGACGCAGCTGCAAGAAGACGTCAGCCTCCTCAGACAAACTAATCGGACGCGGGTCGGCCACAATCAGTTTGGCTCCCTTCTTCCGAGCACGCCTCACCCGGTATCCGATGACCGGATGGGTCTCGGTGGTGTTGGAACCAATAATGAAGAAGGCGCCGGCTTCTTCCAAGTCGGCGATGCTGTTGGTCATGGCGCCACTGCCGAACACCTCATTGAGCCCGACCACGGTGGGAGCATGACACAAGCGGGCGCAGTGGTCCACATTGTTGGTTCCGAGCATACGCACAAACTTTTGGAACACGTAGTTCTCCTCGTTGGTGCACCGGGCAGAACTGATGCCTCCCAGGGCCTGGGCACCATGAGTGTCCTTGATCTGACCCAGCCGTTGGGCGACCAAATCCAAGGCTTCATCCCAGGAAGCCTCCGTAAAGTCACCGTTTCTCTTGATGAGCGGCTTTCTCAAGCGCTCGGGATGGTTGATGAAATGAAAACCAAAGCGCCCTTTGACGCAAAGGTCACCGGCATTCACCGGGCTCTTGCGGTTGCCCCGCACCCCTACGACGCTTTCACCCCGAATTCCCAGAAAGAGGCTGCAGCCGACACCACAATAAGGGCAGATGGTCTCGACCTCGCGCTCTGGCACCAGGTGCTCGCTAAGGGACAGGGCTGCGGTGGGGCATCTCTCCACACATTCGCCGCAGGATTCGCAGGTCGAATCGCGCAAAGGCTTGTTCCCCAGCACGCTCACGGAGGTCTTGTTGCCCCGGAAGGCAAAGTCAATGGCCCCGACCCCGTTGATCTCTTCGCAGGTGCGAATGCAGATGCCGCAGAGAATGCACTTGCTGCGGTCGATGGAGAAACACGGATTGCTCTGATCGGGCTCAAGGTCGGTGACAAAGCGCCGGAAACCCTCCATGCCCTCCGGGGTCACTCCGACAAAAGCCGAGACTTCCTGCAGCTGGCAGTTGTTGTTCTTTGCACAGGTCTGGCAGTCCTGACTGTGGTTGGTCAGAATGAGATTCACATTGGCCCGGCGTACATTGCGAACCTCTTCCGTGTCGGTTCGAATCACCATGCCGTCCCATACGGGGGCACGGCAAGCCGTCTCCAAACGACCGTTCACATCCACCATGCAGACCCGACAGGCACCGAAGGTCGGAAGATCAGGATGGTGACACAGAGTGGGAATGTATATTCCCACTTCGTTGGCCACATCTAAAACCGTTGCATTTTCTTTGGCCCGTACCGTCATGCCGTTAATGCTTAGTGTGGGCATTCGCTACCATCCCTTCCGCTGGATGCCAGATTTTCCTGACCGGTAATGCACTCCACTGCCCCAAAGCGGTCGGGACAAACGTCAAGACAGATACCACACCTGGTGCACTCTTCATCAGCGATCTGGTGCGGTTCTTTTTTCTCTCCGCTTATGGCTTGTACGGGGCAAGACCGGAGACAGAGTCCGCAACCGGAGCACTTCTCCTCGTCGATGCGGTAGAGGATGAGACGATGACAGACCAGCGCCGGACAGCGCTTCTCTTTGATATGGGCCTCATACTCATCGCGGAAATACTTTATGGTACTGAGCACGGGATTGGGGGCGCTTTTCCCCAGACCGCAGATGGACGTCTTGATAATACTCTCCCCCAACGCTAGCAGCTGTTCAATGTCCCCTTCACGACCCTGCCCGGCGCAAATGTCCTCCAAAATGGCGAGCATCTGCTGGGTGCCGAGCCGGCAGGGAACACACTGACCACAGGATTCCTCACAAGTAAAGTCAAGAAAATACTTGGCCACATCCACCATGCAGGTGCTGTCATCCAGCACCACCATGCCTCCTGATCCCATCATGGAACCAGCTCTGTCCAGCGTGTCGAAATCCACCGGAAGACTTAGCATCTCGTCCGGGAGACAGCCGCCGGACGGACCCCCGGTCTGCACGGCCTTGAACGCACGCCCGTCGGGAACGCCGCCACCGATCTTCTCTATGATCCGGCGCAGCTCCATGCCCATGGGAACCTCAACCAAGCCACTTCTCTCAATCTTGCCGGTGAGGGCAAACACGGCCGTTCCCGGACTGCCCTCGGTACCGATACCGGCAAACCATTGCGGCCCACGATTCATGATCTGAGGAACCATGGAGAAGGTCTTAACATTATTGAGCAAGGTGGGCTTATCCCAAAGGCCCTTCTCCGTCGTGCGGGGCCGGGGCAAAGGCTTGGGCATGCCGCGGTTGCCTTCAATGGACAGAACCAGTGCCGTCGATTCCCCACAGACAAAGGCTCCTGCGCCCTGGAATACCTCGAGTTCAAAGTCAAAGCCACTCCCCAGGATATTCTCTCCCAGCAGATTGCGCTCTTTGGCCTGAGCAATAGCCTTCTTTAGCCGGAAAATGGCCAGAGGGTACTCTGCCCTCACGTACATATATCCTCGGGTCGCTCCAATCGCGTATCCGGCGATGATCATGCCTTCAATCACCGAGTGAGGATCCCCTTCCAAGACCGACCGGTCCATGAACGCTCCGGGGTCTCCTTCATCGGCATTGCAAATAACGTACTTTTGATCTCCCTGGGCCCGCAAGCATGACGCCCACTTGCGCCCGGTGGGAAAGCCTGCCCCGCCACGACCCCTGAGGCCAGATTGGCTGACCTTTTCAATGATCTCCTCTGGCTGGCTCTCCAGGGATTTCACCAACCCGCTGTATCCACCCTGGAGGATGTACTCATCGATACTCTCCGGATCGATATGTCCGCAATTTTTCAAGATAACCCGCTCTTGACCGTCAAAGACAGGCAGTTCATAGAGCCGGGGGATACCCTCTAGAGCTTGGTCGCCGAAATGGCCCAGTGCCATATCAGGTCGGGGATCGTCGCCGACCAGAAAACTCTCCACTAGTTCGGTCGCCTTCTCCGGGGTCATCTGACTGTAGGAGATGCGGGGAAAACCCGGCTTAATGATATCGACGAGGGCTTCAGCATAGCACATGCCAATGCACCCGACTTCTTTGACCAGAGCTTGGATGCCGTTCTCGTCCAGTTTTCTCTGGATGGCGCGCATGATATCCAGAGCACCGGTTCCGCGTCCACAGGTAGCAGAACCAATCAGAATCTGAGGAATATCTTCTCGGTGCAGGGCTTTCCACGCAGCGCGGGATTGCTTTGCAATCGTTTCAAACACTTGCTGCACTTTTGTCCAACACTCCCTTCACATGCTTGGTCTCCACCCGCCCGTAGACGTGATCTTCAACCATGACAACGGGCGCCAGGGCGCAGGAGCCGACGCAGTTTACCCGCTTGAGACTGTACTTATTGTCGGTGGTCGTTTCACCACAGCGTATTCCCAGTTCCCGCTCCAGCGTATCCATGAGATTCATGGCACCCTTCACGTGGCACGCCGTACCCAAGCAGACCTTAATCTCATGGTCCCCCTGAGGAGTGAAGTAGAACTGAGAGTAGAAGGTAGCCGTACCGTAGACTTTGCTGCGACGCAAGCCCGTGTAGGATGCCACCTCTTCCATTCCCTCTTCCGGTAGATAACCCACCTCATGCTGAATCGCTTGCAGCATAGGGATGACTTGGCTCTTGTCACCATCGAACGCAGTGAGAATTTCTCGCACCTTTTCTCGCATCTTGCTAACCTCTATCCTGGATTACCAAGGTTTTTTGCCTGGCATGGATGCTCAGACTGGCCAGGGCATAATCTCAGTTGGTTGCCATCACTTCCCGCAGTCAGCACACCGGTCAAACAGCAAAGGACAAGTCCACCCGCCATGCGGCCCACACTGCCACCAACGGTTTTCGCGGTTTTGTCCCGCGTCCTGCTTTACAACAGGGACCGCCTTCTTCCGGCCGTATTTCGTGATATCCTCCCCCTCATGTGTTCCTGTGTCTGATGCTGCTCCAGCTGGCGGGCATTCGCTCCTTGGGGGCGGTCCCTACTCACCAAGATGCCGCCCTGAACCTTGCGGTCAAGAGGGCTGATCTAAGGGTCAGGCAGGGCGCCATTCCTTCCTGTCATCGCCACCGCGCCGTGGGTTCTGTGGCGCACGGCCCAAAAAGCCATTGGCGGCTGCCGGAGCATCCCTACGTCTTCCTCACGCATGCATCCGGCAACGTGTATTTATTCTTTCCGTGACCTACAATCACCTGTTTTGCCCGGGACCATCTGTCTTCTCAAAGATGCAAAAGCCCCCTGGGGGCTCTGGAGGAATCCTCCGCACCGGCCCGAATGTAGTGAGTAAAGACAAGGGAGCCG
>SLSY01000052.1 GCA_007130145.1 Bacillota bacterium | reverse complement strand
TCTTATTCGGTACAAATTCACCATCCACGAGTTTCCCGATGTAGACACGCTTATGTGCCCCGCGCTTTTTCTCGGAATCCCAATAGGGCTGATCCTCAAACACATACTCAGTTCCATTGATGACTTGCGTACCTCTAGCCAAGACAGCACCTCCTAGATACATTTTATATCTAGGATTGATGCGTGTCAACTGGCAGATTGGCTGTTAGCATGGGGTTTTTTGAAATCCTAGATATAAAAACCGGGACTACAGGATGAAAGAAAGGAGCACCGGACCCAAGCTCAGATAAGACACAATTATCATAGTTGCGATAGTTTTCAAAAAAATAGGGAAAATGTGCAGGAATATATTACAAACTGTCGAATGGGAGCGATATGTTGCAAATAGGTTGTTTGAACAGCCCAAGCAACGAAAAGGCAAACTCATTGAAAGATGAGGGCGCAAAGCTACGGGTCTAAGGCTTCGGGCTATGACCGCCGGGTTGCCGAAAGTGTGGAGGAAAGGGTGCCTGTCTTCTCGGCAACTGGCCAGGATAGGCGTTTTCTTTTTGATACGAAAGGGGGGATGGGGAGCGTGTTTGGCACGGTGGCACAGTTGCTCCAGCGAGCCATGGGCGGCGCTTCTCAACGTCACGAAGTCATCGCAAACAACATTGCTAACGCCAATACCCCGAATTTCAAGCGACAAGAAGTCGATTTCTTGACCAGCTTGCGTCGGGAAATGGACCGACACCAATCCGGTTCTTTGCAGCTGACTCATCCCAATCATCAGTCAGAGCATGCGGGCGGCCTGAAATCACTCCCTTCATGGAGAAAGGGTGGACTTGTCATGCGCAATGATGGTAACAGTGTGGACATTGAGAGTGAGATGGTGGAAATGGCCAAGAACTCACTATACTACAACGCCGTGGCCAATCAGCTGCAGTCGCAGTTATCTCGCTTGCGCACGGCCATTACGGAGGGGAGGAGATAGTAGATGCGCGTATTCTCCAGCATGACCACGAGTGGATCGGGAATGACAGCCGAGAGGCTGCGCATGGATGTTATTGCCGGGAACTTGGCCAATGCTAACACTACGCGTGGTTTAGATGGGCATACCTATCGACGACGACTGCCCGTCTTTAGTGAGCGAACCTCATCGCCTCTTGCAGGCTGGATGGGACACCAATTTGTGCGCACTCAGTCCGCTGGCGTTCAAGTAGCAGGCATTGTTGAGGATCCCTCTCCTCTCCGGCGGGAGTATCAACCCGACCATCCTGATGCGGATGACGAGGGCTACGTGGAATTTCCCAATGTAGATGTTGTCCGAGAGATGGTGGACTTAATGACAGCAAGCCGCGCCTACGAAGCCAATGCTACCGTCATTGATGTGACAAAGCAAATGGCCACAAGAGCCCTGGAACTGGGGAGAGGTGTGTAAGTAATGATACAGAGTACGCCCGTCACAGGAAATCAAGCCGTCAATTGGCGTGCGCCCCGATTGGGAAATGAGGGTGCCGATGGAAAACCGGGGTTTTCCGACCTGTTAAAAGAGACCATTGCTCAGGCCAGTGAGCTGGAGAGACAAGCGCAAGCCCTTGATGCCCGCTTAGCGTTGGGGGAATCCGTCGAACTGCACGATGTGGTTCTAGCTGCAGAAAAGGCGCGTTTGTCACTGGACTTGGTCGTGCAAGTGCGCAACAAAGCCATTGAGGCGTATCAAGAAATAATGCGCATGCAGGTATGATGCACAACGGTGAAGGACGGTGGCGGCGGTGAATACTCGTGAAGTGCTAGCAAATTGGTGGGGTGGACTCGAGTCAAAACAGCGCGGGTTACTACTGGCCGTAGGCGCAGGTCTCATCGTCGCAGTGCTGGCCTGGGCGAATTTCTATACGGCTTCACCTGCCTATGTCACGCTGTTTAGCGGCTTGGGCTCACAAGATGCTGCGGAGATGGTCGACGAATTGGAGAGACACGGAGCTGACTATCACTTGGAGCATGCAGGCAGCAGCATACTGGTACCCGAGAGTGATGTCCACCACCTACGCTTGATGCTGGCGAGCCAGGGTATGCCCCGAGGAGGCGTGGCAGGTTTCGAGCTGATGGATAGTACTCCGTTGGGAGCTACCGACTTTGACCGGAGAGTGAGCCTGCACCGTGCGTTGCAAGGAGAACTGACGCGCACCATCATGCAAATCTCCGGTGTGGATAGTGCCCGGGTGCACCTGGCTATTCCCGAGCCGAGTTTATTCATCCAAGACACCAAGGAACCTACAGCGGTTGTCATGATAAGACTGCGGTCCACCCTGGGGCTGGATGCAGTGCAGCTGCGCGGGATCAGGCACCTGGTAGCGCAGAGCGTTGAAGGCCTGTGTGTGACCAATGTCACTATCGTGGATGACGGCGGGCGTCTTCTGACCGGCGACATTCAGTACAGTGGAGGCGATGGGGGCTTTTCGTCCGGTCATCTCGACGCCCAAAAGGGCTTCGAACACGATTTGCAACAGCGTCTTCAAGGCCTGCTGGAAATCGTTCTGGGCCAGGGTAACGTGGTCTGTCAGGTAACAGCGGAGCTGAACTTCGATCAGACCACCATCTCCCGAACGGTTTTTGAGCCGGCGGAGGGTGAATCCGGTTTGGTGCGCAGCGTGCACCGCTTGGAGGAGGCCTTCCAAGGCACGACCTACCCCGGTGAGGTACCCGGTACTGTGCCTAACATCCCTACTTACCCTGCCCAAGGCGGTGACGGGAGCGAGTCCAGCTATGAGCGGACCGAGTTGACGGAGAACTATGAAATCAATGCGATGTTTGAGGAAACCGTGGTCGCACCCGGTGGGGTTCAGCGCTTGTCAGTAGCGGTTGTGGCCAATCAGTATTTGACCGATGCTCAGCAAGTTGCCATAACGGAGACGGTAGCGGCCGCTATCGGTTACAGCGAAGAGAGAAATGACATCATCACCGTGCACGGCATGCCCTTTGATACTACCTTGGCCGATCAGATGAGAGAGCGCCTGCTTGAAGAGGAGCGCTGGCGTGAAGAAGCAGCCCGTCAAGCCCAACGCCAAAACCTCATCATGGCTGGTGCTGCCATGTTAGTTGCTTTCATCATCTTAGTCGCCTTCATATTCATGCGGCGACGACCCAAGCAACAGCCGGTTGACCTCCAGCCCTTGATCGATGCGGGAGTTACTGCGGAGACCGATTTCTCCGGCCTGACAGAGAAGCGGGTGCAGGAGGGTGTTGTCCGTCTGGCACAGCAAGATCCGGCGACTGTTGCTCAACTTCTCAAATCCTGGTTGGCAGAGGAGTGGTAACCAATGAGTGCAACGGCTTCGCGACCGATAAGTCTGTCTGGTAGGCAGAAAGCAGCCATTCTTCTGATCGCATTGGGGCCTGAAATGTCAGCCGATGTAATGAAACACCTGCGCGACGAAGACATGGAGCAACTCACACTGGAAATTGCCAGCACTCGCAATGTTGGACGCGAAATGCGTGAACAGGTTGTCACCGAGTTCCATGACTTGTGTCTGGCCCAAGAGTATCTGGATGAAGGCGGTATCGAATACGCACGCGAGGTCCTTGAACGAGCGGTTGGTGGCGGACGGGCCCACGAGATCATCGAACGACTGACCGCCATCTTGCAGGTGCGCCCCTTTGATTTCGCGCGCAAGACGGATCCCGCACAGCTTTTGAACTTCATTCAGGATGAGCATCCGCAGACCATGGCCTTGATCACAGCATACCTTCGTCCCGAGCAAGCCGCGGCCGTATTATCGGCACTACCCGCGGACCGCCAAGTGGATGTGGCGCGACGCATTGCCCTTATGGACCGGACGTCGCCGGAGATCGTGCAGGAAGTGGAGCGCGTCTTGGAGAGAAAACTGTCTTCTGTGGTTTCTCAAGAATATGCCAGCGCAGGGGGGATTACCTCTGTGGTCGAGGTGCTCAATCAGGTGGACAGGGCTACCGAGCGAACCATCATCGATGCTCTCGAAGTGCAGGATCCAGAACTAGCTGAGGAAATCCGTCGTCGCATGTTCCTCTTTGAGGATATCGTGCGACTCGATGACCGCTCTATCCAACGTGTGATGCGGGAAGTGGACCTCGGTCGCGACCTGCCTCTGGCACTGCGCGTATGTTCGGATGAGGTGAGTGAACGCGTGTTCAAGAACATGTCTAATCGTGCGGTGGAGAATTTGAAGGAGAACATGGAATTCATGGGACCGGTCCGGTTGCGCGACGTGGAAGAGGCACAACAGAGAATCGTCAACATCATTCGGCGCTTGGAAGAAGAAGGAGAGATCATTGTCTCGCGCGGTGGGGGGGATGAGCTAATTGTCTAGTTTGATTAAATCCACACACCTGAGTTGTCATGAGGCCCCGCGTGCCGATCGTCAGTCTGTGGATTTGAATGCAGACTCTAGTGAGAAGGTAAACCACCAGATAGAGCGGGCCACAAGGCGAGCACGAAGCATCATGGAACAAGCGCGTGAGCGAAGC
>SLSY01000252.1 GCA_007130145.1 Bacillota bacterium | reverse complement strand
TCGCCCGCGGGCTGGAAGCGCGTTTGGGCAAATTGGTCAAGGTCGCGGCATCCGCGGACGTTTCTGTCACCATCGGCGGGGGCGCCCTACTCGGTACGGGGAAGGGGGCTGGCATGGGTGCCGCTGTGTCCCAACGTACCATTGATGATGTGGCCAGCGACATGTTCAAAGCCTCAAACTATGCCTCTTACTTGCTCACGTCACTTGCTATCGACAGAAGAGAAGCCCGAGCCGCGGCCTGGCGGGTGATGGAGACGTTTTTGGCCTTCAAACATGGTTTTGAGAATGATCTGCTCTTGGAGGCCGAAGACCTCGATGTGTCCCGCAGTGGCAAAGTACTGGCGGTTCTCCATTACACCTACGGGACATTGCTCGAGCTGGTCTCCTGAACCTCGTGAAGCTCGTGTTCCTTTCTAGCATGATCGCTATGGTGAGGGCCCAGGGGGCGTGAGGCGCTAGGTCAACTTGAGCCAGAAGCTGCCGAAACCGTGGTGAAGACAGCCAGCTTCTCAGGTCGGATTTGAACGGATGGGGACGGAGTGACCGGGGCTCTCTGTTCATCGTTCTGGTGGGCCCTCATGGTGTTAGTGCTTCTTTTCCATGCAATATGCCATACTCTCGCCTTTCGATAGACCGTACCGGTCGATTTTTTTCTCATGAGGAAGGTTTTCTATCTAGCTGGGGGGAAGATCTCGGAGTGTTTGCTGCACACCGTCATCATTAAGACGCCGAATGTGGCGGGCCCGGCCGCGTTGTGCGGGCGCAAGGAATGTTCAAAGAGAGGGTGACCCACCGTGGAGAATCCGGCGATTCAGGTGTCTGGCTTGAGCTATTGGTATGGCAACCTCCAGGCGGTCAAGGAGATCGACTTTGAGGTGTTCCCCGGGGAGATCTTGGGTTTTTTGGGGCCCAATGGCGCCGGTAAGTCAACCACCATTAAGATGCTGACCGGTCAGCTAACGCCCAGAAGCGGTACGGCCAGAGTACTGGGCAGGGATATCAGCACGCCCGATCCCCAGTTGCAGGCCCAAATTGGGGTGTGCTTCGAAGAGAAGAACCTCTACCTTGAGATGAGTGCCCTGGAGAATCTGGACTTTTTCGCTTCACTCTTTGGTATTCGGGATGCAGGCTCCCTGGACATGCTGGCGCGCGTGGGCCTGGCCGACCGGGCCCGTGATCGCGTGAGCGCCTTTTCGCGGGGCATGCGCCAGCGGCTCATGATAGCTCGGGCTTTCATTAACCGGCCCAAGGTTCTCTTTTTGGATGAGCCGACCAGCGGTTTGGATCCGGTGACGGCGGCGACCATACGCCAGACCATTGTCGAAGAGGCCGGCCGCGGCGCAGCTGTGCTCTTGACGACCCATAATATGGTGGAAGCAGATCAACTCTCAGATCGAGTCGCTTTCATCAATGAAGGCTCCATTGTGGCCATGGATACCGCCGAGAACCTTAAACTCAAATACGGAAAGCGCTCCGTCAGGGTGCGTTTACGCGATGGCGAGGGCGTGCGCGAGGAACGGATACGCTTGGATGGCGATGATGAGGAAGAGACCAAGCGTTTGGCTGCTCTGGCTTCTTCTGAGCAGCTTCTCACCATTCATACCGAGGAGGCCTCGTTGGAGTCCATTTTCATTCAACTGACGGGCAGGGGGCTGGAAGGATGAATCCCTCCACCAGTCATGGCGGTATTGTGCGTACGCTGATCCGCAAGGATTGGACCCGCTATGGGCGCAACAAACTCTACTTGTTCTTGACCGCGCTTAGTTTGGTGCTGTTTGTCGTCGTCTTTTGGGTCATTCCTGATACGGTGGATGAAACCATTAACCTGGGTATATCACCGTCGTGGGAGACGATGCTCCAAGAGGGACATGAGTTCCTTCGTGAACAGGACATACCTCCCGAGGTATGGGAGGGAATGGACCAGGATGCCATACTGGAAGAGGAGGGTCTCCGGCTCATCGCACTGGACAGTCACGAGACGCTCCGGCGCGTTGTGGCTGGTTCGGTAGAAGTCTATCTTGACGAAGGCGGAACCGTCCTTTTGCGTGACGTAGCGGCCGGTCAGGAGCGCCCCGCTGGGACGGAGCGGGTGCATGTCGACGTGGGACTGGCTTTCCCCTCAACCTTCATTGCCGATGTGGTGACGCAGACACCGGCTACGGTGACGGTCATGGCTGATGCCAGGGTGCCGGTGGAACTCAGGCGGGCGATGGAGAGCATCGTACGGGAATTCGCCTACCTTCTGGCCGGGGTGGATTTGCCGGTAACTCTCCCCGCGGAAGAGACCATCATTCTCGGAGAGGATCGGGTAGGGCAGCAAGTATCCATGCGCGATAGGCTGCGTCCGCTGATGGCTCTCATGATCCTGGTGGTGGAAACCTATGCCCTGGCCTCGCTCATCTCTATTGAGATCTTGCAGCGGACGGTGACGGCTCTCATCGTAACCCCCATGCGGATCTGGCATTTCCTCTTGGCCAAAACGCTGTTTGGAACCGCGCTGGCCTTTGGGCAAGGAGTTCTCATCTTGCTCTTGGTAGGGGGAATTACCCCGGCCAACTGGTCGCTGGTTCTGGTCACCATGCTCATGGCCGCATTGCTGTTTACGGGTATGGCCATGCTCAGCGGTGCGGCGGGCAAGGACTTCATGGATCAGCTGATGTATTCGATGCTATTGGTCATTCCCATGATGATTCCCGCTTTCTCGGTGCTCTTTCCGGGTAGTGCCGCCACCTGGGTGCAGGCCATTCCCAGCTACCCGGTCATTGACTTACTGGTCGGTGCCACCATCTATCATGCCACTTGGAGTGAGTCTCTTGGCGCCCTGCTCTATGCTCTCGTTTGGGTGGCGGCCCTGTATGGACTGGGTCTGTTCGTTCTCAAAAGGAGGGTGGAAACGCTATGAACATGATGCGGATAGGGACTCTCCTGAAAAAGGACTTCCTTTTTGGACCGCGTAAGCCTTTCTTCATTTGGGCTCTGTTTATGCCCTTTGTCCTCACCTTGCTGTTTCAGGTGGTGTTCGGGTCGCTGTTTGAACCCACACCTCGTCTGGGCATTGTTGATGCGGGGACATCAGAGATTACCCAAGCGGTCGCCGAGATGGAGGGCATCGAATTGACCCTTCTGGATCAGGTGAGTGACTTGAAACAGAAGGTGGAGCGAAACGATTTAGATGCCGGATTGGTCCTTACCAGCGACTTTGATCAGGCCCTGCGCGCGGGGCAAAAACCCCTGCTTGCATTCTACATCGGCGGGGAGAGTCTGGCCTCCAACCGCATCATTCTCATGGTGACGGCGCTGGACTTGCTCCGTCAGGTGGAGGGGCGTACGGCTCCTGTCGATGTGCAGACGGAGATTTTTGGCCAAGAGGGACTACCCATGTCCATTCGGGTGATACCGGTACTGGTATTCTATGCCCTGGTGATAGCCGGTATCTTCGTGCCTGGCTCAAGCCTGGTCGAGGAGAAGGAGACCGGTACGGCTCATGCCTTGCTGGTGACACCGGTGCGGCCAAGTGAACTGCTCTTAACCAAATGGATACTGGGGTGGCTCCTTTCTTCGGTCATGGCCATCATCACCTTGTTTCTTAACCAAGCCCTGGGACCGCGACCTCTCGATGTGATCGCTGTTGTTGCCGTGGCCAGCTCCTTATGCGCCATGTTAGGTTTGCTGGTGGGGCTGGTGTCCAAAAACTCCACCACGCTGTTTACCATCATCAAGGGAGCGGGCGTCCTGCTCTTTGCGCCGGTGATCTTCTACATCTTCCCCGACTGGCCCCAGTGGATTGCCCAACTCTTTCCTCTCTACTGGATCATAGAGCCCATCTGGCAGGTATCGGTTATGGGTCAGCCCCTGGTCTCGGTATGGTTTGAAGTGACCATTGCTGTAGGCATAACGGTGCTGATGATTCCGCTCATCACTGTGATCCACCGGCGTATCCAGTGGTAAGGTCGGGCATTCGATAGGCTCCGCACCCAGGGGAGAGCACCCGGTCGGTGCTCTCCCCTGGTCGGTTCCGGGGTTTCCCCTGGCCGGGGTGGTGAAAGCACGAGAGGAGACCGAGCCGGGCGTTGTCAAAGGCGGCGGAAGGGTTTGTGAAATCATGTAAGACCGCCAGGGTGAAGCAGGGTTTTTGCGTGTTTTTTGGGGGCGGCCGTTTGCCGTGATGACCCCCGCGGCACATCACAGTGATGCGTTAACTCTCGATGAGGGAGGACATTAGCTTCACCCAGGTGATCCAGTGGTCTTGGGGCTGTTCTTACACCGGGGTCAGGGCTTTTGTGTGCATACGATGGCGGGTATCACAGATGACAGACCCGGGAGCAACAAAGATGTACCTGGTGCGGCCAGCGGCACGATCTGGCCTGGCCTAGGCACAAAGGGATGCATCAGCGGTCAAGGTGGTTCCACCCTGAGGGCAAAAGCACAGACCATCGCCTCGTGGCCTCTTCACCATGCCGCGCATCCCGTGCCGTTTCTTTGCGCGGTAGCCT
>SLSY01000055.1 GCA_007130145.1 Bacillota bacterium | reverse complement strand
TGAGAGCACCCTCTCTGGCAGGGACCGATTACTATTCTCTGGTCATGTATAATGGGGTGTTAGGCGGATTCCCCCATTCCAAGCTGTTCGTGAACGTGCGCGAGAAGGCGCACTTGGCCTATGATGTATGGTCCTTTGTCAGCTCTGTGCCGCCAGTGCAATATATCATCGCCGGTGTGCATAGCGACACGTACCGGCAAGCGTTGGAGATCATGGAAGAGCAGCGTCAGGACATTCTCACTGGGAATATCAGCAGGGCTGAAATGGATGCAACTCGCAAAGGGGTGGTCAATCGCATGCGCGGGGTTGACGATACACCGGAACGCTTGATTGGTCAGACCATCTCCGATTTGTTGGCGGGCCGGAAGGCTTCCATAGATGAGCAAATCGAAGCATTTGAACGGGTAGAGCCGCAGGATATGGTGGATATCGCCAAGAAGCTCCAACTGGATACCACGTTGGTTCTTCTTCCCAGGAGGTGTGAGCAACCGTCATGAAGCATAAGCAATGGGAGCACGAGTTGTTCCCCTCTAATTTACACGAGTATACCTTACCCTCAGGGCTGTCGGTGTGGGCGATGCCTACCAAACAGGCTCGCTATCACGCTGCACTCACCGTACACTTCGGCGCTTTGGATCTTTCATTTGAGAGTCGGGGCAAGACGGTGGATCTTCCTGCGGGCGTAGCGCATTTTCTGGAACACCAGATGTTCACCACCGAAACCGGCGATGCTTTCGACGAGTTCGCCCGCCTGGGTGCTTCGGCCAATGCCTACACGGGTTATGAGCAAACCACGTATCTTTTCTCTACCGCAGAGGAGTTCTACCCATCGCTGGCTTTGCTATTGACGCTTGTGCGTTCGCCAGGCTTTGACAAGGTAACGGTTGAGAAGGAACGAGGCATCATTGAGCAAGAATTGCGTATGTATGACGATATGCCCTATTTCCGGGTAAACCGCAACCTGCGACAAGCCCTGTATTCCCGGCATCACGCCAGGTTTGACGTGGGGGGGAGCGTGGAGAGCATTGGCCAGATTACCGCCGACCATTTGTGGGAAGCATTCGGCTCGTTCTACCAACCCCACAATATGGTGCTGTTTGTGGCGGGCGATTTTTGCGCCGAAGAGCTGGGGCAGTGGCTTACGGACAACGGTCCGCCGGTGCTCGCCGAGCCTTTCTGCGTCAAGCGCCTGTCTCAAACCGAGCCGTCGGGAGTTGTGGAAAAGCGGGTGGAGTCGGTGATCCCGGTGGCCGTGCCCATCGTACAGATAGGATTCAAGGATGTAGGTGATCTGCCAGTGAATGGAACCGGGATTCTCAGGCAGGAGCTGGTCACTTCACTTGTGCACCATGCCCTGTTCGGGAAGAGTTCCATACTTTACGAGGATCTCTACCGAGCGGGTTTGGCCGGGCAACTGAGCGCTGACTTCGAAAGCGGCCCCCATTACGGGCTCTCCATTATAACGGCAGAGACCGATCAGGTTGAAGCCACACTCGAGCGGGTGCTAGAGGCCATCGACGTTGCGCGTACCGGTGGAATGGCGAGAGAGACGGCAACACGAGGGATCCGTCGCATGCTGGGGAATCTAGTTTCTATGTTCAATCATCCTGAGTCAGTAGGACAGTTCATCGTATCGCAATTGCTCCGCGAGGTAGGTCCGTTGACCATCATGGAGATTTTGCCTGATATAGAAGTGCAAGAGCTAAACGAGCGGCTTCGAGAGCATCTGGACAAAGAACAGTGCGCAGTATCCATTGTGACTGCGCCTTCCTCTACCCAGTGAAACGTCTCGGAGGTGGGTGGGATTGTGACGACGGGAGGTAAACCGGATACTGTCTTCATTGACGGGCAGACGCTGAATCTAAAAATGCTGGTCAGAGTCGCCCGGGAACGAGCTCGAGTCCAGGTGGCTCCCCAGGCCTGGGAACGGGTGAAGCAGGCCCGGGCATGTGTGGAGTCAATCATCGCTAAAGAGCGCATTGTGTATGGCATCAACACGGGCTTTGGTCGTTTTAGTGAAGTGATGATAGATTCGCCTCAATTGCGAGTGCTGCAGACCAACCTCATTCGCAGTCATGCAGCTGGTACCGGGCCGCTTCTTAATGAGGAGACAGTTCGAGCGATCATGGCGCTTCGTGCCAATGCCCTGATCAAAGGTTACAGTGGTGTGCGGCCGGTGGTGATAGAGACTCTCATTAACATGCTCAATGCCCAGATCCATCCCTTGGTTCCCTCGCAGGGCTCTGTGGGGGCCAGCGGCGATCTCGCTCCACTGGCGCATCTAAGCCTCGTGCTCCTGGGCGAAGGGGAAGCCCAATGTGGTGGCGAGGTGCTCACGGGAAAGGAAGCTCTGGACCGGTGTGACATCCACCCGTTGGAGCTGGAGGCCAAGGAAGGCTTGGCCCTCATTAACGGTACGCAAGTCATGGCGGCACAGGGATGCTTGGCACTCGATAGAGGCATGGAACTGGCGCGTACAGCCGATGCTGTGGCTTCCCTCACCATCGAGGCGCTCAGGGGTATACGGGACGCATTTGATGAGAAGATTAGTATGGCCCGTCCCTACCCGGGGCCGGGCATAGTGGGACGCAATTTGCGCCGCTTGTTGTATGGTAGTACTCTGACCACATCACCGGGACAGTTGAGGGTACAGGACGCTTACTCTGTGCGCTGCATTCCCCAAGTGCACGGAGCCAGTCGTGATGCCATGGCGTTCGTCGGTGACATGCTGCAGGTAGAGATCAATTCTGCCACAGACAATCCCCTCATCTTTGCCGAGGCAGAGGACATCATATCTGGCGGCAATTTTCACGGGCAGCCACTGGCGTTGCCCCTTGATTTCCTCGCTCTGGCCCTGGCCGAACTGGGCAGCATTTCTGAACGACGTACCGATCGTTTGCTCAATCCGGCTCAGAGTGGATTGCCAGCATTCTTGGCATATCAGGGCGGGCTTAACTCCGGGATGATGATTCTGCAGTATACAGCAGCGGCACTGGTGTCTGAGAACAAACTCCTTGCGTCACCTGCCAGCGTGGATTCAATTCCTACGTCAGGCGGGCAGGAAGATCACGTGAGCATGGGATCGGTGGCAGCGGCCAAACTGGAGCGGATTGTGGACAACATCACCCGTATTCTGGCCATTGAGCTCCTGTGTGCCGCACAGGCTATCGACATGGTGGTAGGAGGTCGACCGGGCGGGGGTAGTCATGCTGTGTTCCAGCGCCTGCGCAAAGAGGTTGAACCAACCTTCACGGATCGTTCCATGTCCGACGATATCCATCAGGTGGCCCAATTGATTCTCCGAGGAGAGATTTCCCGCGCTGCGGCCAGTGCCATCGGCCCCCTTGAATAGCTGGTCTAGTGTGACGCGTGCAAGAATAGTCATGGGGTAAAACCGAAGGGACGTGTGTACGGTGTTGCAGCCGCGCGCAGGTCTGAGATTCTTCATTGCCTTCTTGTTGGTTGTGACCCTCATCTTGGTCTTGCGGATGGGGAAGACGGGCATCACCTTCCGGGAAGAGCCCTATTTTTTGGGCCTATGGGGAGAGGAGACGGGGCAGTTTGGTAGGGTACTGGCCCTAGATGGTAGCCAGCTGGGCCCCGATCAGATGGCAGTGTATGACGACCGGTTGTTGGTCGCCGATCCAGGCAACGAAAGAATCGTTCTGTATGAGATAAGAGGGAGTCCTCAATGGTTACGTGCCTGGGAGCTCCCGGCTATCGCAGGAGTTAGAAGCATCAGTTACTGGCTCCATGAACTAGTTGTCCAGGATGACCGAAGTGACCTGCATCGCTTCACTAACGGTGCCTGGAAACCTCTGGGCACACAGACCGCAGCGCCTCCAGACGCTGTCCTGATTCTGGGGTCGGGAATGGGCACAACCAAAGATGCCTTGTATTATGCCATGATTTGGCTGACGGCGGGCGGAGAAACCTGGCAGCTTTGGTGTTTGGAACCTGCTTTGGTGCCTCGGCTCATCATCACTTGGTCTGACGCCACTGCCGACCTTGCTCATGAGGCTCTTTGGAACCTGGACGGCCAAGTCTATGGGAGCGTGCTTGACTTTGCCGTTTCCGCGCGAGGGGATATTCTGGTGCAGGTCATGGAGAGAGAATCTCTGGGCACGGCGTTTTTGCTGTTGAATGAGGCAAGGGAGTCGTGGAAGACAGTAACCATACCTGCGGCACAGGCTGCGCTACCTCAACTGGTGGGGCTGGACAGGTGGAATAACATCTATCTGGTAACAGGCGATGAATTGGTGGTCTACCGGCACAATGGGGAGAGATTGGGTCAGCTGGTCCTGCCGCCGGCGAAGCGGCGGCGCTCAATCACCCTCGATGAGGCGGGAAACGTGTATGTGCTCGCACATGCGTCTGAGGGGGTAGAACTCACTTGCTATCGCCGGGTCAAGACCGGTCGCATTTGGCCCGTCCCCTGACCGGATGCGGATAAGGCAGGAAAGCGTTTACCCTCGTAGAAAGAGGCAAAGAGTTA
>SLSY01000053.1 GCA_007130145.1 Bacillota bacterium | reverse complement strand
CGGAGCAACGTAGCGGTGGTTAGTTGGTGGTCATCGCTGTTCAACAGTGGGCATCCTCCCTATGGCAAGAGAAAACGTAGGGTTACCCCGGTCTTCAGTACCCTTGGACTGCAGTTTCGCAATAAGCAGCTTTCTACGCATGCAGAGATATCCCTTCCTGTTCATCTTGCTTACCCGTAAATCGAAGAGGTTCAGTACCCGCCCGAAAACGCATGGATTCTCTTTGCGGTGCAAGACATGTCAGCCCTGCGAACTGTTCCGGTAACGTCTCCCATCCCAGGCGGTTTGACGCGAATTTGACCCATGCATTCACAGTCGGGGTCCTGCAGACCTATGCCTGGGGGAGTTCAAGACAAGCTGCCGAAGGAAGCCCCACCGCTTTTCCCCAACAAGCGACGAGGTGAAAGCTCTGGCTTTGCTGGAGTAATGTGACAGGCAACAGCGTCGCTTCGTCTACTCGCCGCGGGGTCCGGTTCTTTGCTGGGAAAAGAAGAGGGATTTGCTCTTATCCTTTCGTGATCACCTCAAAGATCGAGCCTCATGCCACAGGTGGTCCTGCTGGATCACCGGCCGAGATGTGGATGACCCTCAGTTAGGTTTTTGGCTTGAGCAGGAAGGCTTTGCTCCCAGAGGGAGCGAGGAACCACATTGACCAGTAAGGTGGCCAATGCACGCAACAGAACATCACTCCTCACGTAGAGTGAGCTTATGTCCCTAAGACACCCCATTGCATGCAAAGACGGCGCCAAGGGTAGCGCCATTTCCCGCTTCTAAGAGGTGCCAGGCTTGGAAATGAGGTCGGTGAGCAACTCCATAATGAATGCCTGTCCCTCCGGAGTTGAGAGGATAGCTTCCATGAGAGACTGGACGTCATCCAAGTCGATGGAGGACTTGATGACGGTCTGGATCTCGGGCTCCTTTACCAGTGCGATGATGGTGGATTTCAGTTGCGCTGAGGCGAGGATCTCATGTACCATCTCTTCGAGCGTTCCGCTATCGAGAAGGTAGGCGGTTACCTGATGGGCTAAGATTTCTTCTTTAGGAGCAACCAGTGATTCCAAGAGTAAGCGTGTGTCATCACTGACAAGAAGATCTTGCAAGATCGTCCGCACCTGGCTCTTGTCAATGGTGGACTCTGGCTCAGCGACAGAGGGATGGTCGTTTGCCCACCCGTGGGCATGCACCCAGTATATGACGAAACATGTCAGTATTGCGAGGGTGAGGACGTAGGGCCTATTTTGTCGTGACATCGTATCACCTCGCTGGATAGTTTCTCCACCTATCCAGGGAATTATGCCGGGCACGGATGCGTTGCGGATGACGCTTGCCGCCCACACCTGTTCAAGAAATTGTCGCTTTTCCAGATGAGATAAAAAGGTATATATATTAGTGATAGCGAATGAGGAAGAGATAGTAGTTTGCCCAGTATACCCGAATATTGAGGGGTCAGAAGATGCACGCCGGATACACTACAGCCTTGAAATTAGCTCGTGATGCTCTCTCCTCTGCGAACCCAAATGACATGGCCATCATGAGCGGTGCTAGTTGGCTTGCTGATTCTCAGTATTTGGCTTTGTCCTTTTTAGGAAATCTTTTTGAGGTGGGCTATCCCCAGGGCCGGGTGACGTGCGACGGTGAGGATGTTGCTCAAGCTGATGCTATCATTGTACTGCACTACCTTGCCGGTGCTACCGGCGCTGCTTTGCGCGAGCAGTGGATTTCTCTGCGCGAACTGCCAGGGGGAGAAGTCTATCTGGAATCTTTTAGGCAGCGATCGGTGGCATTGCTTTTGGATTGTTTCGCCGAGGATCCACAGCATTTATGGGCTGCGGTTGACCGTTTGGGTGGCCAAAGGCAGAACAACCGGGTGACCGTGTATGCGCTTCCTCGCATACCCATCACCCTGGTTCTGTGGGTAGGCGATGAGGATGTGAGTAGTGACGGGACAGTGCTGTATGATGCCAGTGCCCCTCTCTATTTGCCGACCGAAGACCTCATTGTCTTGGCCGACCGCACCATAATTGCTTTGAAGCAGGCAGGATGCAATCGGACGTAGATCGAAAAGGAGGAGGTTTGAGGAATGCCGAGGTATAGGCAGACGACCGTCGGGGACCTGAAAAACCAGGCGGTCCAACGTAGGAAGATCACTGACACTAAGCGAACCGCAGATCCGGCGACCATGGAGGTTTTGTGCGGCGAATTGCCTGAAGGCAACACTACGGTTTTTGACCGATATGCTTCTCAGCAGCCACAGTGTAGCTTTGGGCTCACAGGTGTGTGTTGTCGCAACTGCATTCAGGGACCGTGTCGCATTACGCCCAAGAATGACAAGGGGATATGCGGGGCAGCCGATTACACGATCGTAGCACGCAACGTGGCGCGGCTCATTGCGGGAGGGACTTCCTGTCACTCCACACACGGCTACCATATAGCCGAAACGGTGTTGAAGGTAGTAGATGGAAAGACTTCCGACTACTCCATTAAAGACCCGGAGAAGCTGCATGCGGTGTGTAAGCGCCTGGGTGTCTCCACCGAGGGAAAGAACGATGAAGAGCTGGCGCGTGAGGTTACATTGCTCGCGTTTGAGGACTTCGGCGGGCATCGCGAGGAGCCGTGCCGGTGGTTGGACACCACCATTACCCAGGGTCGGCGCGAAAAATTCCGCAACTGCAACATCGCTCCCACGTCCATTGACCGCACGGTCGTGGGCATGTTGGATCAAACTGCCATGGGTCAGGACTCTGACCCGGTGAATATCATCTTTGGTGGTCTGAAGACCGCTTTATGTGACTACACTGGAATGCACATTGCCACGGACTTGCAGGATATTCTCTTCGGTACCCCCTATCCGGTGGCGACCGAGGCCAACCTGGGCGTCATTGACGCTGACTACGTGAACATTGCCACCCACGGACACAATCCCACCTTGAGCGAGATGATCGTGGAAGCGGCTCTTCAACTGAAGGGCGAGGCCGAGGCAGCCGGTGCCAAGGGCGTCAAGGTCGTGGGTATCTGTTGTACTGGTAACGAACTGATCATGCGCCAGGGCGTGGCGTTGGCCGCTAACAAGGCGTCTCAGGAGATGGCGGTTCTCACCGGTGCTGTGGATGCGATGATCGTGGACGTGCAGTGTATTATGCCCGCCACCAAGGCGTTGGCCGAGTGTTTCCATACTCAGTTCATCACCACCGCTAGTCAAGTGAAGATTCCTGGTGCGCAGCACTTTGACTTCAGAGAAGAGGATGCCTTGGAGACGGCCAAGACCATGGTTCGCATGGGTATTGAGGCATATGGAAAGAGAAAGCCTGAACTCATCCGCATTCCTGATGTGAAGCACGCTGCTGTGGCGGGATGGAGCACCGAAGCTCTCATGAAACTGTTTGCGGGTGTGGAACCCGAGGAGCCGGTCAAGGCCCTCAATGATGCCATCCTCGCGGGCGAGCTCAGCGGTGTTGCACTGTTTGCCGGATGCAACAACCTCCGCGTAACGCAGGATGAATCCCACCTTAGCATTGTGAAAGAACTCCTCAAGGAGAACGTGCTGGTGGTGGCCACCGGGTGCTCGGCAGGTGCCTTTGCCAAGGCGGGCCTGCTCACGCCCGGAGCCTACCGTGAATATGGGGGAGAAGGACTGCAGCGCTTCCTGGATCGTGTCCATGAAGCGAGCCCCACCTCCACCGGTCTCCCCGCTGTGTTCCACCAGGGTTCCTGTGTGGATAATACGCGGGCAGCCGATTTGATGGTCGCCATGGCCGAACAACTCGGTGTGGATACACCCAAGGTGCCTTTCGTGGCCAGTGCGCCGGAAGCCATGCACGAGAAGGCCGTTTCCATCGGTTCTTGGTGTGTGGCTCTGGGGATGCCGGTACACGTCGGCGTTATGCCGCCGGTGGAAGGCAGCCCCCTGGTTTATAGCATTGTCACTCAGGTAGCGCACGATGTTTACGGTGGTCATTTCATTCTCGAGTCCGACGCTGAGCTGGCAGCCAAGCAGCTTCTGGATGCGTTGGAATACCGCCGCTGGAAACTGGATGTGCACCGCGCGACCGCCGAAAAATACGATGCTGATCCAGCAGCCAGCTGGTAAGGGGAGGAGGAGATATAGTGTCTGCATTAGCGCAATGGGAAGAGAGAATTACCGACTTTGACCAGATATATGCCGAAGCGTTGGCCGATGCCAAGACGCAACCTGAGGCTCTTTTCAAGAAGGCCTATGAGGGTGCGGTCATCGCCACCAGTTATGCGGAGATCCTGTTGAACCGAGCGATTCGCCAATACGGACGTCAAAAGGAGATAGGTTATCCGGATACCGCTTACCATTTGCCGGTTATTCTGGCCCTGAGCGGTGAGAAGGTAACCACGCTGGAAGAACTGATACCCATCCTCAATCGCGTCCGCAGCCAGGTTAAAGAGAGATACTCGTTTGATCAGGCACGTTTGTGCGGCGAAGCTACGTTGTATGCAGCCGAGATCATTGAGGTCTTGCACTATCTCGATCAGGATGAGCCCAAACCCAGTCCCTGGACGGGTTTCATTTCTGACCCGGATGTGCGCCGGTACGGGATCAAATTGGTGGACTGGACCATTCCCGGACAGGCGGTCATTTTGGGCCGGGCCAAGACGTCGGAAGATGCGGCCAAGTTGGTATCGGAACTGATGAGCAAAGGCATGATGATCTTCCTTTCCGATGAGATCATCGAGCAGCTTCTGGAACAGGATATGAAGATCGGAACTGACTACATCTGCTTTCCCTTGGGTAACTTCACGCAGGTCATTCACGCAGTGAATTACGCGCTGAGGGCGGGCGTGATGTTTGGTGGTATTCCCGGTGGCGAGCGACACAATCAACGGGATTACCAGCATCGCCGGGTGCGTGCCTTTGTTCTGCAATTAGGTGAGTTTGACCAGGTGAAAGTGGCGGCTCACATGGGCGCTGTCTTCCTGGGCTTCCCGGTCATCACCGATCAGGAACTTGCCGAGGAGATTCCCGACTGGTATGTATCCCACACCAACTACGATGATCTGATCAAGTTTGCCATGGAACTGAGGGGCATCAAGGTCACCAGCGTTGATATCCCCATCCCGCTGAACTTCGGCCCCGCCTTCGAGGGGGAAACCATCCGCCGCGCCGATGTGGCCGTGGAATTTGGTGGCGGTCGCAGCCAGTCCTTCGAAGTCGTGCGCATGGTGGGTATCGATGAGGTAGAAGATGAGAAGGTCGAGGTCATCGGTCCTGATATCGATGAGTTTGAAGAAGGAGACGCCGTGCCCTTGGGGATCATGGTGGATATCTACGGACGCAAGATGCAAGAAGACTTCGAGAGCGTCCTGGAACGGCGCATTCACTACTTCGTGAACTTCGCCGAAGGCCTCTGGCACGTGGCCCAGCGCGATCTAGCCTGGATTCGCGTCTCCAAGGAGGCTAAGGCGAAGGGTTTCCAGTTCCGTCACTTCGGTGATATCCTCATCGCCAAGCTCAAGTCGGAATTCCCCGCCATCGTAGACCGGGTGCAGGTCCGCATCATCACCGACCCGGCCGTGGTGGAAGAGAATCTGGCCGTGGCCCGCAAGATCTACCTTAAGCGTGATGATCGCTTGCGTGGTTTGACGGACGATGCGGTGGAGGACTTCTACTCCTGCATCCTCTGTCAGTCTTTTGCTCCTAACCACGTGTGCGTTGTGACTCCCGAGCGGGTGGGTCTGTGCGGCGCCGTGTCCTGGCTGGACGGTAAGGCTTCCTATGAGATCAACCCTTCAGGACCCAACCCGCCCATTCCCAAGGGCAGATGCCTCGATGAGGAGCGGGGGATATGGGAAAGCGTAGATGAGTATGTCTATACCACATCCAACCGGTCGGTAGACGGTGTGTGTCTTTACACTCTCATGGAGAAACCCATGACGTCCTGTGGTTGCTTTGAAGCCATTATGGCCATTGTTCCGGAAGCCAACGGGATCATGATTAGTACCCGGGAGTCATCCAAACTCATGACTCCGGTGGGTATGACCTTTTCCACTCTGGCCGGAGTAGTGGGGGGTGGAAACCAGACCCCGGGTTTCATGGGCATCGGTCGTACTTATGTGGTGAGCCGCAAATTCATCAAGGCTGACGGCGGCATTGCTCGCATTATCTGGATGCCCAAAGAACTCAAGGAGTTCCTGCGCCAAGACTTTGTAGAGCGTAGTATCGAAGAAGGTCTGGGTGAAGATTTCATCGATAAAATTGCGGATGAGGATGTTGGCACTGAGGTCGAGGAGATCCTCGCCTTTCTGGAAGAGAAGGAACATCCCTGCTTCACGCTGGATCCCTTGATGTAGAGAGTGTGGGTCCGCCCGGAAGGGCGGACCCGCTTCGCCATTCACATTGGGAGGAGAGATAACAGTATGGGTTTGTCAGGTTTGGATATCTACAAACAGCTACCCAAGAAGAATTGTGGAGAATGCGGTCCCCCCACGTGCTTAGCTTTTGCCATGTCCTTGGCCGCCGGCAAAGCCGCGCTGGATGCCTGTCCTTACGTGTCCGACGAGGCCCGTGAGAATCTGGCGTCTGCCGCTGCTCCACCCATTCGCCTGCTCAAGGTAGGTGCAGGTGAGACGGCGGTGGAGATGGGCGATGAGACGGTCATCTTCCGTCACGAGAAGACGTTCGTGAATCCCACCGGCATTTTCATCGAAGTAGGAGACGATCTGTCCGATGAGGATGTCAAGGCTAAGCTGGAGCAGATTAAGGGTTTGGTCTTTGAGCGAGTGGGTATGGAGTATGCCATTGATGGGCTGGCCCTGCGCAATGTGAGCGGCGATGCTAAGCGTTTCCTGGAGGTGGCCAAAGCGGCACAGGCTCTGGGTAAACCACTCGTGCTCATTGCTGAGCAGGCAGTTTTGTCAGAAGCCGCCCCGGCGCTGGCCGATGATAAACCTCTTTTGTATGCGGCAACGGCTGAGAATTTTGAGGCCATGACCGAGCTGGCCCAAAAATGTGACTGTCCCCTGGCGGTCCGGGGCGAAGGGCTGGATCAAACAGCGGAGCTGGCCAAGAAGATCGCCGGGCTGGGTCACAAGGATCTGATACTGGATACCGGCAACCGCGACCTTCCCCAGGCTATAAGCGATCTGACACAAATAAGGCGTCACGCTCTCAAGAAGTTCCGTCCCTTGGGTTATCCGGCCATGGCCTTCACCACGGCCGACGATCCAGAAGAAGAGATGGTAGAAGCGACGGCGCTGATAGCGAAATATGCCGGCCTTTTGGTAGTCAAGGCAGACCAAGTGAGTCAGTTGCTGCCGTTGCTGTCGTGGCGTCAGAACCTCTACACCGATCCACAAAAGCCCATTCAAGTTAAAGCCGGCGTATACGAAGTCGGCGAAGTAACGCCCGAGTCTCCGGTGTACGTGACCACCAACTTCTCTTTGACCTACTACAGTGTGGAAGGAGAAGTGCAGGCCTCCAAGATTCCGTCTTACATCATTGCGGTGGATACCGAGGGTACTTCGGTGCTCACCGCCTGGGCAGCCGGAAAACTCACGTCGGAAGCGGTGGCCGAGATGCTCGAGAAAGAGGGCATGGGCGACAAAGTGAATGAAAAACGCATTGTATTGCCCGGGCATGTGGCCGTGCTCAGCGGCAAGCTCAAGGAACTATCGGGATGGGACGTCATGGTGGGTCCACGGGAAGCGTCGGGCATTCCGTCTTTTGCCAAGAGCAAATTTGCCTAAATAGGGAGTGTAGGTGAAGTCGTGTACTCGGTCTTGTTTTTCCCCGACAATGTGGTCAGTCAGGTTGAAGCCGGTAGCAGTTTGCTAAAGGCCGCCACAGAGGCCGGTTTGGAACTCAAGAGTGGCTGTGGCGGCAAGGGCTCGTGTGGGCGCTGTGTGCTTTTGATCAAGCAGGGGCGCATCCGAGTGGAAGATACCGGCAATTTGCCCCAGCTTAAAGTGCAGGAGGGCTATGTTCTGGCCTGCCAGACTTTTGTTGAGAGCAACTTGGTGGTAGAAGTTCCCAAGGATTCGCGGCTGGGGGAGCATCAAGTCCTGGTGGATTCCAAGCTGCTGAGTGAAACACTACCACCGAGGCAGACGGAACGCGAACTCGATCCACTTTGCCGCCAGTTCTATGTGGAGATGCAGCCTCCCGGTCTGTTGGAGAATGCCAGCGATCTGCAGCGCCTCCGAACCGCCTTGGGCAAGAACGTGGGTAAAGGGGATCTTGGGGTCAGTTTGGACGTGCTGCGGCGCTTGGCTGAGACCGTGCGCAAGGGTGACTGGAACGTTACGGCTACGGTGGCTGATTTTGACACCCAACCGCAGCTTGTGGCTGTGGAGCCGGGCAAAGAGCGCCAGTCCCACTTGGGGCTGGCCGTCGATGTGGGTACAACGACTATCGTGGTGTATCTCATCGACCTCAATAGTGGTGTGACCCTGGATAAGCGGGGCACCTACAACCGCCAATCCCGTTATGGTGATGACGTGATCACCCGCATGGTATATGCGGCCGAAGAGGAGCAGGGGTTAGGAGATCTGTATGCAGCGGTGCTGGAGACGGTCAACGAACTCATTGACCGTTTGGTAGAGGAAAACGGTGTGCGGCACGAGGATATCGTTCAGGTTGTGGCCGCCGGCAATACCACCATGACCCATTTGCTCTTAGGATTGCATCCTCGCTATATTCGGCTGGAGCCTTATATTCCTACCGCCAATCGTTTTCCGCCGGTGCGCGCCCGCGAGGTTGGTATTCACACCAATCCCGAAGCCTGGTTAATGGTTCTACCTGCTGTGTCCTCTTACATAGGAGGAGATATCATTGCCGGTGTCATCTATTCGGGTATGCTGGAGAGCTCCGAAGTGAGCCTCCTTATTGATATCGGTACCAACGGGGAAATGGTGCTGGGGAATAACGAGTGGCAGGTTGCATGTTCGTGTTCGGCCGGGCCCGCCTTTGAGGGTGGAGGCATTGCCTACGGTATGCGAGCCATGCGGGGAGCCATTGAGCGCATCCAGATCGATCGTGACAACTATGACGTCACCTTGAGCACGGTGAAGGATGCGTTGCCCATTGGCATTTGCGGCTCAGGCCTCATTGATGGTCTGGCCACGCTGCGTGAAGCTGGCATCATTGACCGGGCCGGGAAGTTTCATGACAACGGTGCTAACCCACGCTTGCGTAAGGGTGACAATGGGCTGGAGTTCGTGTTGGCTTGGGGCAAAGAGACCGAATGCGGTCGCGACATCTTCATCAGTGAGGATGATGTCAAGAATCTGCTCCGGGCGAAAGGGGCGGTGTTTGCAGGCATTCGCACCTTGCTCAAAACAATTGACTACCCCCTTGAGGGGGTGGAACGTATCTACATTGCGGGAGGATTTGGCAACTACATCAATGTGGATGATGCCATACGCATTGGGCTTCTCCCCGATGTCGACCCTTCACGCTACGTATTCATCGGCAATTCGTCGGTGAAAGGGGCTCGCATGGCCTTGTTGTCCCGCGCCGTATGGCAACAGGCGCAAGACGTGGCCCGAAGCCTGACTTCACTGGAATTGTCGGCGGACAATACGTTCATGGAGGAGTTTTTCTCCGGTCTGTTCCTGCCGCATACCGATCTTTCGTTGTTCCCGTCGGTTAAAGATTAGGTCACAGGAGAGGATTAACGATGGCTTTTCACATTGCAGTGGCCGGTAAGGGTGGCACGGGCAAGACGACACTGGCGGCTCTGATTATTCGCGTCCTGGTTGACAGCGGGAAGAAACCCATCCTGGCCGTGGACGCTGATGCCAATGCCAATCTCAATGAGGCACTTGGTTTGGAAGTGGAAGGGACGGTCTGCGGTCTGCTGAATGAGTTGCGAGAGCAGCGTTCACTGCCGGCGGGGATGTCCAAGGATGCATACATCGAGTACCGGTTGAACGCCGTCATGGCCGAAGGTGAAAGTGTGGATCTCTTGACCATGGGTGGACCCGAAGGTCCCGGTTGCTATTGTTTTCCCAACGATGTTCTCAAGCGCTATGTCGATCGCTTGGCGGAAGGGTACCGCTATCTGGTAATGGATAACGAGGCCGGTCTTGAGCACTTGAGCCGGAGAGTGGCTCAGAACATTGATGTGTTGCTCGTAACGTCGGATGCCACCGTTCGGGGTGTCCGCTCAGCCGGACGGGTTAAGAGTCTGGTGGAAGCCATGGAAACATCCGTGGGACGCACCGGATTGGTATTGACCCGGGCCGGAGCCAAGGAAGTGGAACGACTCGCCGACGAGATCGAACGTACCGGACTGCCTTTGGCCGGAACGATTCCGTCCGACTCGATGGTGAGTGAATATGATATCGAGGGCCAGGCCCTGTTTGGTCTGCCAATGGAGTCTTGTGCTCTGGTGGCCGTACGGGAACTGGTTGAAGGCTGGTTGCAGTCTTCGAGTTCTGGCAGGAAAGGAGCTAAGAACGATGGCGGTTGATTTGATCAAAGAACGCTATACGAGCCGGGTAGGCGAGGTCGTGCTGGGAGCCACAGCGGATGAGGGCGGGACTCGTTCCCACACCATCACCATCGGTGGGGACAGCACCATGCCCTTCCTGCGCTTCGAAGGGGAGGTGCCCAATCGACCGGTGGTGGCCATGGAAGTGGTGGATCGCGAACCGGTGGAATGGAACGTGGCCCTCAGAGAGGCTATTGGTGATGAGATTAAGGATCCGGCCGCATGGGCACAAAAATGTGTCAATGAGTTCGGAGCCGATCTGGTGTTTGTCCGCTTGCAGGGTGCCGATCCGGATTTGGGCGATGCCGGACCAGAGGCATGCCAGGCGACGGTAAAGGCCGTTTTGGATGCGGTGAAAGTACCCCTCATCGTGATCGGGTGCGGTGACGATGAGAAGGATAATGAGATTTTGCCGGCAGTGGCCGAAGCTGCCAGCGGTGAGAATCTGCTTATAGGGACGGCAACGGAGGAGAATTACAAGACCTTGACGGCGGCTTGCATGGTACACAAACATTGTATTGTTGCTCTGTCACCCATCGACATCAATATTGCCAAACAGCTCAACATTCTCATCAACGAGATGAACTTGCCCCTGAGCCGCATCGTCAGCGATCCCACCACCGGGGCCTTGGGCTATGGTCTGGAGTATAGTTACTCCATCATCGAACGCGCGCGGTTGGGGGCCCTGGGCGGCGACCGTATGCTGGCCATGCCGGTCATGTGTACCGCTGGTTACGAAGCTTGGAGAGCTAAGGAAGCCAATGCCAGCGTCGATGAATTCCCGGATTGGGGTCCGGTGGAGCCACGAGCGGTGATGTGGGAAGCACTTACCTCCACGGCATTGCTACAAGCCGGAGCTCATCTTTTGGTCATGAGGCATCCCAGGGCCGTAAGCCTGGTGCAAAAGCACATAGACGCTATGATGAAGGAATAGGGGTCCAAACGGACCTAGGCTTCAATAACATAAGGAGGCGGATTAAGTGATCCTAATCGGAGAACGCATTAACGGGATGTTTAAAGACATTCGCCGCGCGGTCAAGCGGCGTGACCCGGAACCGGTTCGCGAGTGGGCCATCAAGCAGGGCACGGCAGGCGCGGATTACCTGGATGTTAACGTGGGTCCGGCATCCGACGCACCGGTAGAGGCCATGACGTGGCTGGTTGAGACCGTGCAGGAAGTGAGCGATGTGCCTTTGTGCCTCGATTCGACCAACTATGATGCGATTGAGGCTGGTCTCAAACTGTGCAAGAAGCCAGCCATGATCAATTCGTGTCCGGCCGACAGGCCCAAAGTCGAACGAGTCTTCCCCATGGCCCGTGACTATGGGGCCAAACTGATTGGTCTTACCATGGATCAAAAAGGCATACCCAAAGACTCCGATGCCAGATCCGCATTGGCCATGGAGTTAGTAGCTGCAGCCGATGAATTCGGCTTTCCCCTAGAGGACTTACTCATCGATCCCCTCATCCTGCCCGTAAATGTGGCGCAGGACCATGCAGTGGAAGTGCTCAACACCATCCGAACGGTGAAGATGCTTTCCAGCCCCCCACCCAAGACTGTTTTGGGTCTTTCCAACGTATCGCAAAATGCCGTGCACCGTTCGCTGGTGAACCGGGTCTTCATGGTTATGGCTATGGAAGCCGGCTTGGATGCGGCGATCCTTGATGTAGATGATGAAGAAATGCTCGATTGCATCGCCACGGCGCGCATCCTGCTCAACCAAGAGATCTACGCTGAATCATACCTCAACGTCTTCAAGAGTCGCGGGCAGTAAGGCCACTGCAAAAAGGGGGCAGTGCCATGGTCAAACAGCGAATGATGGTGTTAGGAGCCGGGGCGGCAGGTTTGGCTGCCGCCCGGGAATTATTGGACCACTCCATGGATGTGGTTCTGGTCGACAAGGAAGATCGTTGGGGTGGACGGGCTGCGACCTACGGTTGCAAGGCCACCCACCGCTGCACTGCGTGCGGCGTGTGTCTGCTTTTAGATCTTCTCGAAGATATGGAGCAACGTGAGGCTCTAGCCTTCTATCCCCGGACCGAACTGGTAGGTTGGAAAAGCCGCCCCGAGGGCGGTTTCACCGCCACCTTGCGCGATGCTGCGGGGAAAGCATGGGATGAACAGGTCAGCGCCCTGGTGGTAGCTACCGGCTTTACCCCCTTTGCTGCCCGTCTCTTGCCTGACTTAGGCTACGGGCGACTCCCGGGGGTGTTGGGTGCCGATGAACTGGAAGAGCGACTGCGCATCGAGGGCGGGCTCTTTCTTGATGGTCAGCGGGCAAAGAAGATCGCTTTCGTCCAGTGTGCCGGTTCTCGTCACCTTCTGCTGGGAGCGGACTATTGCTCCACCGTTTGCTGTCAATATGCCTTGCGCATGGCTTTGGCCATGCAGCAGGATTTCCCAGATACTGAAGTGACAATCTTCTACATGGATCTTCAGGCTCATGCCCGTGGATTTGACGAGATTGTCTCTGTGGCCGAAGAGCAACTCAGACTATTACGAGGAGTTCCCATGCACGTGGAGCGGCAAGAAGAAGGTCGCCTGCTGGTCAAGTATGAGGATGTGGAAGGGGCTCGCCTGCAAGAATCGCCCTTCGATGCCGTCGTCATCAGCCAGGGAATTCGCCCAGGCGCTTCTACGCAGCAGCTGGCGCTACTTTTGGGAATCAACCGCGATGAGCACGGATTTTTCATGCGGCACGGTACGACACAACAGAGCAGCCGGCCGGGGGTCTATGTGGCGGGAACAGCAGGTGGCCCCGGGGATATTCGCCAGAGTATCGCTAGCGGCCGGGCTTGTGCTGCGGCCCTTATGCAGAGAAATGAGGAGGTGGGCGCATGAACCAAGGTCCATTTTCTGTGGCCGTGATCGGGGCCGGGCCGGCCGGTCTCACGGTGGCCGGATATCTGGCCCGTTCGGGCGTGCGCGTTACCATTATAGAGGAAGCCGTCCAAGCGGGGGGCCGCCTCAATCAGTTATCGATGCTGTATGGGCGCTTCGATCAGGCCCAAAGTCTGCGCCAGCGTTTGCTGGCCCGTTTGGATGAGGGCAAGGTCACCATCATCACGGGTGCCTCGGTTACAGGTTTGCGCGAAGAAGCCGACGGGTATCAGCTTATGGTCGGTGGAGAGTCCTTGTTTTGCCATGCGATCGTGGTTGCCACCGGTTGGGCGCACGAGTGTAGACCTGAGGAACATGGGCTTTGCTCAACAACTCGTGCCGTGGGCCTTTCCCAAGTGGCCGAGGCATTGAGGTTGCCGGTCAAGCAGCTGGTTAAGCAATGGCGGGCCAAACGCGTGGCATTCGTATTGGACGTTTCCAATCCTTTCAGCAAGGTGGCCACCGCTACTGCCTACCAAATAGCATTAACCTTAACGGAGAAACTGGCGGCTGAGTGCTACATTCTTGGTCGCGACGCGCGGGTGGCCGGATATGGGCTGGAGAGCCTTTACGGCAAGGTGCGTCGATCTGGCGTGTTGTTTCTTAAGTACGAAGGTCAAAGGCCCGAGGTGCGAGAGGATGACGAGTTGTTCACTCTGCAACTGTCTCAACCTTCTCTCGGTGGATCTGCGGTGGTGGAAGTGCTCGTGGATCAGCTGGTGCTGGACGAGGCGGTCATTGCGCCTCCGGGTTTCTCGTCGCTCGCGGCCCAACTGGGGATACGCCTGGCACAGCGGGGTAAGGCCCGGGGTGTGTTTTTTGGCGATGATACCGTGAGCCTGGAGGACACCGGGACAGATCGTGCCGGCATTTTCTTGGCGGGAGGAGCCCGCGCTCAGATGGATCTTGAAGAGACCATGCTCAGTGCGGGAGCGGCAGCGGCTCGGGTTCTCAACTATCTCGAAATCAAGCCCGAGGCCCAAGCCAAAGTGGAGGAAAGTCTCTGCGCACGTTGCCTTACGTGCGTTCGTCTCTGCCCTTACCAGGCCATTACCATTGATTACTATCGCAGTGCCGAGAAGGCAGCCGCTCGCATCAGTGAGCGCAGTTGCCGGGGTTGCGGGAGCTGCGTAGCAGCATGCCCGGCCCGGGCCATTGAACTGTTGGAGACAAGCGATGCCGAGTTACGGGCCAGTTTAGGGGGGGTAAGCTCATGAGTCAGTTGCGCATTACCCTGTTAGGGTGCCGCCGCTCCGCGCTTCGCGCCCGGCAAGCCGCGGAGCAACTGGGCCTGGAGCTGCATCCAGTGGATTTTGTCGACCTGCCATGTCTGGGACGGCTTGATACCCAGCATGTGTTGGAGGCCTTTGTGGCCGGCAGTGACGGTGTGTTGGTAGTGGGGTGCTACGACGATGCCTGTGAGCATCTTCGCGGCAACACCATGGCAGAGCGCCGTGTCGAGTATCTGCAGGATCTCTTGGCCGAAGCCCAGGTGGAATCAGAACGGTTGTGCATGGGTCGTGTATCCGGGGCTGCACCCCACCGCTATCGCGAACTGGTTAATCGCTTTGCTGAGAGAGTGCAAGTATTAGGCCCCCGTAATGGGCGGTCCGAGAAGGGGGAGTGAGCACATATGGAAGCACAAAACACGGCTCTTTACCGTGTGGATCCGCGCTTTAAGCATGAAGTGGCGGCCCAGCCCGGAGGAGATAACCTGCAAGCATGTTTCGCCTGTGGTGCATGCACGGCGGGCTGCCCGGTCACCGAGATCGACGCAGCCTACAATCCCCGCCGCATCATCCGTCAAGTCCTGTTGGGGTTAGAGGAGGAGGTGCTCAAGTCGGACTTGCTCTGGCTGTGCACCACCTGTTTTACTTGCTATGCCCATTGTCCTCAGGACGTCAAGTTCACGGACATTATGGGAGTGCTCAGGAACATGGCAGTGGAGCGCGGGTATGTACACCCTTCCTTCACCCAGCGTTTGGAGGATGCAGACGAATACTGTCAGAGCATGAGACGGCGCTTGGCTTTGCACCTGCTAAAAGACAAAGACCAGGCGGGTACTTTTGATCCCAAGAACGCAGAGGGGCTGTTGGGGGAGGATGAAGTATGACGAATCCCCAGGACACGGAAAAAACCAATGGCGCAGCCCTGATTATGGGGGCGGGCATTGCAGGTATGCAGGCCGCCTTAGACCTGGCTGAGTCGGGTTTCTATGTGTATTTGGTGGAACGTTCTCCCTCCATCGGTGGAGTCATGGCCCGGCTAGATAAGACCTTTCCCACCAATGACTGCGCCATGTGCATTCTCTCACCAAAACTGGTGGAGTGCGGACGGCACCTCAACATAGAAATCCTCACTCATACCGAGGTCGAGGATATCAGTGGAAGCGCGGGAAATTTCAAGGTTAGACTCAAGCAGCATCCCCGCTTTGTCGATCCCGATAGATGCACCGGCTGCGGAGACTGCGAGGAAGTTTGTCCGGTCAAGGTGAAGAACGAATATGAGGGCGGGCTGAGCGATCGCAAGGCAGTCTACCGCCCCTTTCCGCAAGCTTATCCCAATGCATTCAGCATCGAGAAGTCCGATCGGGCCGCCTGCCATGTATCCTGTCCGGCTGGTGTGCACGCCCAGGGTTATGTCGCTTTGATCCGGGAGGGTAAGTTTGCCGAAGCAGTTGCTTTGGTCAAGCGCAACAATCCACTGCCCGCCATTTGCGGCCGGGTATGTCACCACCCTTGCGAGGAAAACTGCCGGCGGGCTCTTCTCGATGATCCATTGGCCATATGCGCTCTCAAGCGCTTTGTTGCCGATTATGAGAACGCCAACCCTGAAAGCGGTTCGTTGAGCAAACCGGAACAGACGCGGGAGGAGAAAGTGGCCATTAT
>SLSY01000063.1 GCA_007130145.1 Bacillota bacterium | reverse complement strand
TCTTCACGTCCTCTTGGGAAATTGGACTGTCTTCCAAATGTGCAGCATCATCCCACATGAGTCTGACCAAGTCAGCTGTGGGGGGCGTAGCCCACAGCTGACCCTTGAATCCTTTGCGAAAAAACAGGGGTATTCGTCCCATATGATCGGCATGGGCATGGGTTATGAGCACATCATCGATCTCTTGTCCATCGGGCAGGGAATCATGGTGCTCCCTACCTTCTTCCCCCTGAAACACTCCACAATCGATGACCAAGCGCTTGTTGTCGGTGATAAGCTCATAACAAGAGCCTGTAACCATGCGAGCAGCACCCCAGAATTTCAATTGCAATGGATTTACCCCCCTCTCTTCACCCTAGAGTGCACGTTTTGGGGGTCAGCCAATCCAATAGCAAGAGCATTCCTTTATATTCCTTTGACGCGCGAATCCCTCCTGTGATGAGATGGAGGAAAGATAACTCACGCCAAAAAGCTCAAAGTGCTTCCCGGCAGGAGTTTGCATCGACTAGTAGATTAGAGAATCGCATGCAAGACCGGCCACCACAGGGCTGCCGTGAGTACGATCACGGCCACGCCCACGGCCATGAGCAAAGCCCCTGCCTTGAACATCTCCACGGGTCTGAAGTACCCCGCACCATAGGCCAAGGCATTGGGAGCCGAATTGGCAGGGAGAAGAAACGCAAAGGATGACGAGAGCCCTGCCGCCAAGGCAAATAGGGCCGGCGGCCAATCCATAGCCAGCGCCAAACCCAAGGCCAGGGGAACGAAGGTAGTTGCCGTGCCGGAAATAGTGCAGAAAAAGAGAATGGCGGTCGCCGTGAGCAGCGACACCATGCCCAGCACCAGAGTATAGGGAAGCCGGGTGAGATAGGGCGTCACCTGCCCTACCACCAGGCTCACAGCGCCGGTCTTGACCAAGCCGGTTCCCAGGGCCAAACCCCCACCTACCAGGAGGAAGATGTGCCAACCCGTATGCTGATGGATCTCCTTCCACGTGAGCACGCCCAAACCCGGGGTCGCCAGAATGATCACAGCCAGCAAAGCGACCGTGGCTGTCCAGTCCGGCACTTGCGCCAGAAACGGCTCTCCTGCCCACAGAAGGGTAATGAAGAGTACGATGACCGCCACCTTCTTTTCCCCAGGTCCCATCGGGCCCAGCTTTTGCAGTTCCTGCCGGCATTGCTCAAGATCCAGGCCCCGCTCTTCCGGCGGGTACACCATAAGCAACACCCGCCAGGCCAAGGGAATCAAGAGTGCCACGATGGGCACGGCATAAGCCATCCAGGCCAAAAAGGAAAGCTCAATGCCAGCCAGATCGCTTAGCAAGGCCAAGGTAATCGCGTTTCCCGGCGTCCCCACCGGCGTGCCCATACCCCCTATATTGGCGGCAAAGGGAATGCCCAGCAAGAGCACCCGACCCAGCTGGCTTTGCCCCGGCACGGCACCCGCCGTCTTGAGTAAGCCCATGGCCATCGCAACCATAATAGCTGTGGATGCGGAGTTACTGATGATCATGGACAAAAGAGCCGTGGCCACCATCATACCCAGTACCGTGCGCGACGCTCCCTTTCCCATGCGCAGAATCAAGGACAGGCTCAAACGGCGATCCAAACCATACTTCTGCAAGGAAGCAGCCAGGCAAAAACCGGCAAACACGATGGCGCTGACAGGATGGAATATCAAGGCCAAGCCCTCGCGCAAGGGAAGAATATCCAAGACAGAAAGAATGAATATAACCACCAGTGAAGTGATGCCCATGGGGAGTAGTTCTGACATCCACAACAGACCCGCTGCCATGGCAACCAACAGCATATGCCAGGCCGGCTCTGATAGACCCACCGGTGTTACCAAGCTACCCAGCAAGAAAAGGACTGCCAATAGTAGGATATAGATTCTGTGTTGTCTTGGAAACTCCATTGCCTGCTCCTTACCCCTAGCTATCTAGGCAGAATTTTGACATCGGCATGCGATTACCTGCCATCTTCAACCCATCAATACACCAGCTATCTCTTTTTCCCACCTTGGCTGTGACCATGGGCATCTCCATGAAGACAACATACCGGTCCGGTCAACTACTGCAAATGACTGGTTCTCCGAGGCTTTTTTGGGTGACACCCCCACCTCGCCGGGCTATAATTGAGACATGTCCGGACTGTCATTGCAAGAGAATCGCAGTTTACCCTTGAGCGATAGCCAGCTAACCCTGCGCATCGTGCGGCTGGCCTTGCCAGCTATTGCGGAAATGGTGTTGAACATGCTCACATGGCTGGTGGATACAGCCATGGTGGGCCGTTTGGGGGCTGCTGAGCTCAGCGCGGTGGGTCTTAGTTGTCAGCTCATCTATATGCTAGTGTTCTTTCTCGGCGCTTTGGGTATCGCCACCACCGCTGTGGTGGCCCGCCGGGTGGGAGAAGGCAAAACCGAGGAGGTTCCCTCCTTGACCGGCAATGCTTTGCTTGCTTCGTTCGTGCTGGGTCTTGCCGCCGTGGTCGCTCTCTTCTGGCTGGCACCCCAGGCCTTCGCCCTGGCCAATATGGGCCGGCAGGTCGACGCTCTTGGCACCAGCTACATGCGTGTGTTTGGTTGGGGTCCCCTGTTCATGATCCCTACATTCGTGGGGAACGGAGCCCTGCGCGGTTTGGGTAACACCCGTACTCCCATGCTCATAAGTGCTGTCATCGCTGTGGTCAACATCGCCGGCGATTACGTCCTCATCTACGGTCATTGGGGTTTTCCCGCTCTGGGGGCACAGGGGGCCGCCATTGCCGCTCTTGTGGCCGTTTCGACCGGGTTTTGCCTCATGTTGTGGTCTCTTCGCCAATACGTACGCCTGTCTTTGCGTCATGTCCTGAGCATTTCCCCTCCTGCGCTGCGCTCACTCTTCTCCCTCAGTGTCCCGGCTGGATTGGAAGCTCTGTCACTGGATGGTTCGCGCACCATCATGTCCCTGTTGGTGGCCAACCTGGGCCCGGTCTCCTTCGCCGCATTGCAGGTAACCACCGCAGGGGAAGCGCTTTCTTTCATGCCGGGGTTTGGCTTTGCCCTAGCCACGGCTGTGTTAGTGGGGCAGGCGCTGGGTCAAGGTGATCCGGCACTGGCCCTTCGCACCGTCAAACGTGCCACCCAGCTGGCCGTGGGTGTCATGTGTCTCATTGGTCTATCCTTTCTCTTCATACCACAGCGAGTGGTGGCCCTGTTCTCCAACGAAGCGGAGGTCATTGCCATCGCCGCGCGCACCTTGCGAGTGGCCTTCTTCGCCATGCCCTTAATGGGGATAACTGAGACAGTGGCTGGTGCCCTACGCGGTGCTGGCGATACCCGGGGGAGCTTTGTTAACACCTCCGTTGGAGCTTGGCTGGTGCGTGTCCCCTTTGTCTACCTGGCCACCAATGTGCTGGGATGGGGCTTGACGGGGGTATGGGTGATGGTCGTCTTAGACTGGTTGGTGCGCTCCTCTCTTATGCTCTACCGTCTCTGGCAGGGACACTGGATGCGCATTCGAGTCTAGAACGGCCCCAACCTGCATAAGCTGGAGTAACCGGCTGAAGGACGGGGGTCGAAATCTTGCCTCAGGAAGTACCCTCTACCAAGGGGTTTTGGCTGCCGCCCCATGTTGTTATCTGGATCATCCTACTTCTCTTGGCCATCAGCCTGTGGCCGAATGCGCCCCTCACCTTCACTCATCTTTCCCTGTATTTGGTAGTTCTCCTCTTCATTGCGTCCTTGTTCCCTCACCTGCGGCGTCTCTCTCTGAGGGTTCCGGGCGGAGCCATTGACTGGGAAAAAGAGGTCAAAGAGGTGTCAGTGATGCTCAAGACGTCCCTGGGAGAAACGGAGGAGACCGGTGCTGGGACCGATCTCCAAAACCTCTTGTTCGCATGTTGGTGCCGGGGCGTTCTGTCCCGTTGGCTGCTATTCCTCTACCACCATCTCCATGAAGAAGGAGAGTTGGACCACAGCAAGGCCCGGATCCTCTGCACGCTCATTCGCGACGTTAGCAAAAAACTCCCTCACTCCCAAACCTGAGAAACGTGGGTTACCCAAAACCCTGCATCACGAAGCTTTGCCACCAGTTCCCGGGGTTCTTCTGTCTTCACCCGCAGCACCACATTGCCAATATGGGTGCGTTCTGGCATGTAAGTGGCCAGGCTGGCAATGCTCACCCCCGCGGCTTTGACCATCTGAGTGATATCGGCCAACACCCCCGGCTTATCCGGAACCCTCAAGGTGATGCGACTGCCGCGCGAGCGCAAGCCCATCATGTCCACCATAACGCGGAAGATGTCCATCTGGTTGACCATTCCTACCAGTTGATTATGATCGTTTAGCACGGGAAGGGCCCAGACATCGTGTTTGCGCATTTGAAAGGCAGCTTCCTCAATGATCTCATCAGGGGTCACCGTGATAACCGCAGTGGACATAACATCACGCACACAGCATTTGGTGGGGTCTTCTTCCTGATCCAGGCTCGTACGCAAGAAATCCCACGCTGTAATGATGCCTACTACCTCTTTGTTCTCCACCACCGGCAACACTTCAAAATGGTTCTCGCGCATCGTGGCGATCACGTTGTC
>SLSY01000064.1 GCA_007130145.1 Bacillota bacterium | reverse complement strand
GCGGGTTCGGTAAGCATATGGACTTCATCAATGATATACACCTTGTAGCGGCACTCCACGGGATAGTAGCGCACTTTGTCACGCAGCTCGCGAATCTCGTCAATGCCACGATTGGAGGCTGCGTCAATCTCTTGCACATCCACAGACGACCCCATCGTAATGCTCTGGCAAATGCGGCATTGATTGCAGGGCTCGGCCGCCGTGGCCTGGTCCGTGCAGTTCACGGCCTTGGCTAAGAGCCGGGCGATGGTAGTCTTCCCGGTACCACGCGGACCACTGAAGAGATACGCATGGGCTATCTGATCTCGCGCCAAAGCATTGCGCAAGGTTTGCGAAACATGGTTCTGGCCCACCACATCACCAAAGGTCTGTGGGCGCCACTCCCTATACAAAGCCTGATATACCACGCCGATATCCCTCCTCGCATGGGGCTTGATTTCTCCGATAAGGAGGAGGTTTCCTGCACGCATAATGTAGACAAGACAGACCAATCAGTGGACGCAGAATCCCTACCGAAGTGATGCCATGGCCGGTTGGTGTCGGTCTTGCCAATAGTATCTCCCGTGAGGCGATAATTGGTTACAGAATATCAAAGGGCTCCGAAGAGCCCTTTAAAACATGGCCGTGCACCGACTGTTGACATCCCCTTCCGGACGGTACCAAAGTAGTTAGCTCCAGTCGTGCTACCCCGCGGCACACACGAAACTCCGCTTACCGCTGCTTCCTCCCGGACCTGACGGGATTCACAGGTTCGTGTTGCGCGGGACCCAACTTTCGTCACCACTTGCTTCAGGCAGACCCCACAAGAGGAGTGCCGCGAGCCGGAATTCGACCCCGCTATAGCGGGTTGCGGGTACAGGGCACCGCTACCTCCCCATCTAGCACGACCAAACCAAATAACATGGCGGAGGGAGTGGGATTTGAACCCACGAGACAGTTGCCCGTCTACACGCTCTCCAGGCGTGCTCCTTCGGCCAGCTCGGACATCCCTCCGTACGACTTCATGCTCCCACATGCTCGCTCATGTGCGCATGCATCTATGCAGTTGTGAGCCCGGCGTGTGGACGCCTGCCAGCCCATTTTACCTTAAAAGGAGGGGTAATGCAACCAAAGAGAGAGGGTCCTTTCCGGGATGATGTTTTTCCGCTTGGCGCCCCGTGAGCTTGAGCGACTCGCAGAATCTAGGCCAGAGCACATGGCACTGACAATGGTTACGGACCTGCTTGGCGCTTATTCCCCCTACTACGTGTTCCGGGGTTGAAGAAGTTGGCATCCTCCGGAGAGCCAATTAAGGAGTATCTCATGTGCAACCATACTGTCCGTTCTACATGGCCAAACCCACACCGCATAGGCTCGCCCACTGTTCATTTGGTGTCTAAGAGTCCAAGGCTAGAAAGTCCATGAGGTAATACCCCCTGAAGCAACATCGCCCAATCCATCCGCTTACAGCCACCTTTACCCGTCGTCCGATGCCAAGCAAGACTGAAGGCAGTTCTTTCCCATCCCTTCTTCCGGCCGACGGATCGGGGTTCATGCTCCATGGCTTGCTCCTTGATGAGATGGCGAGATCCACGTTGCCGCACTGCGTAAGATCCACGCGTAGCGTGCAGGTGGCTTGCTGTTGGGCCTAAGTCAAATGGATCGTAACGGTGTTATAAGCCTCCAAAGACAAGGACGAGTGACATCGAGTGTTCGCTAGTAGCTGGAACGGGGATTCCGGCCCTATCGGGCTGCTGACCCGCTCGAGTCCGGGGGAGATTACGGGTAGAGGTTGGCGGTTGGGAAATATTGCTTTATGATATAGCTATCAAGTCTTCTGTGTTAGGAGGCCAAACCCATGGAGAGAAGGATAAAAAGCCAGGTTACTGGATTTAGAACACAGGATGGTGCCGGAGTGAATCTGGTCAGGGTGTTGGGCAACACAACTGTTCAAGAATATGATCCCATCCTCATGCTCGATTCCTTTGACAGCACCAACCCCGATGATTACACAGCGGGATTTCCCATGCATCCGCACCGCGGGATCGAAACCATCAGCTATGTTTATCTTGGTAGAATGACCCACAGGGACAGCTTAGGCAATGAGGACACCATCGGTGATGGAGAAGTGCAGTGGATGACCGCAGGTTCGGGCATCTTGCACGAAGAGACGCTACCGGCATCTCCAAGGTTGCTCGGCGTGCAGCTTTGGCTGAATCTTCCTGCCCGGTACAAAATGATTTCTCCCTCTTACCACAGTATCAAGAACTCAGAAATTGAAGAGGTCCTATGGGAGAACGGTAAGTTGAGACTGCTCGCCGGTGAGTTTGAAGGGAGAAAGGGCTACTTGGGCCGATTCCTGCCGCTAGACTATTACGATGTGCATCTCAATCCCCAGGCATCGATCCTCCTAAACACCGAACGCGAGCGCTCTGTCATGCTATTTACCTTAGTAGGCGATGCGTATGTTGGTAAGGAGTTGATCAAAGAGAAGACGGCCGTGAAGCTTTCCTACGGTGAGCATGTGGAGATAAAGGCTACCAACAGCAGTGCTCAAGTGCTCTTCATGAGTTCAACCGTCCTGGCCGAACCTGTGGCTTGGGGTGGGCCCATCGTTATGAACACGCAAGAAGAACTAAATAGGGCCTTCGATGATTTAGAGAAAGGGACTTTTCTACGGAGTGAAATTACTTACTGATAGCATCTGACACCAACAAGAGAGGAGCACTCTGCTTTGACAAAAATAAGACTGTTAGCTATCGTCGGCTCTCTGCGGAAAGAGTCCTACAATCGTCAGTTGGCCTTAGCAGCCCAAGAGATCATCGGGGATCGCGCTGAATTCTCGCTGCTTGAGTTCAAGGACATCCCGTTGCTGAACCAGGACATTGAGTATCCCCCCCCGGACGCTGTAACCCGTGCTCGTGAGGCGGTCAAATCTGCCGACGGAATCTGGTTCTTTACTCCTGAGTACAATCACTTCTTTCCCGGAGTACTGAAGAATCTCATTGACTGGTTGTCCCGGTCCAAACCGCAGGTTCTCGCTGGCAAGCCCGCCGCCATAAGCGGCATTTCCCCTGGTATGTCCGGAACGGCTCTAGCCCAAGATCATCTCGTGACTCTCATCAGTTTCTTGAACATGGATGTTATGAATGTTCCTCGCCTAACCATACCCAACGCTATGCAGCAAGTTGATGACCAGGGAAAGCTAAGACTAGAAGCCAGCCAACCCTATCTTGAGAGACAGGCAAGGGCCTTCATTGACTTCGTCCAGAGGCGCATCGACGTTTGATCTAGCTACGGTGTAGGCTCAGAAAGGGTGTTGGCTCTAGCGCAAGGACACCCGCTAGAGCATCTACCGTAGAGTCACTGCACCCAAAGAAAGGCGTCTTATGAAGGCAGATGCTTGGAACTCACTAGAAACCCAGGTTCGACTCCAGGGATGCGAGCGCAGTCAGTCCGCTTCCCACAAGCATCACTGCCTGCGATAAGGACTGCATAGCATGGTCGAAGTAGCTCTCCTTCCCCTCATGGAGATATTGCAGCAAAGCATCGTAACCCGTGCGGTAGGTAAGAAGGGCGGTGTTGATATCAGTGGTCGCAGCTCTTAACCGCTCGTTGTTCTCACTCGATAGGTCGGGAGGGATCAGTTCATAAGCCGCCATCACGTGGAACTCGACGATATGGCGCAACCTTCTGATCTCGGAGTAGAAGGTCTCCCTGTCCATCTGCCCCACGTCATATTGCTCCGCAGCGTGTTGATAGACCGGCAGTGTGGCTTGTATCGCGTCCACGTGATACATGTATGTAGACTTGAATTCCTGATAGGCGGACTGCTGCCTGGCTAGGGTGGGTTCTGCCTCTTCACCAAAACCTATGAACCCCACCAAGATCCCTGTCATGATGCACACGGCCCCTACTACGCGGTATCGTTTGGTCTCGTCCCGGTAGGCAAAAATCCCCAGCAGCACCAGTCCTGCCGCCATCCCCATGCCGATCACTCCTCCGCGCATTCTTCTGCAAGGCCGCTTCAAGTCTCCTGCTTTGTGCCCAGAAGTAGTGGGGCATTGTAAAGAGCGTAGGGGGAGTGAGCGGCCCATTGAATCGTTATCTGCGCTTGTGCTATCAGTAGACAAAAATCCTTGACTCCGCCCCCCTTTGCTGGAAGACCCGCCCCCAACCCAATTTGAAGGATGGTTCGCAGGTACCAGAACGCGGGTCATGATAGCGATTCCCTCGTCCAACAACACGAACACGCCCTTCGTGTCATCTTGGATGAAACGAGAAGGCGTGCTCCTTATAGAAGGTCCTCTATGCATTTCGTATGGATAACAAGGTGTTTAGACCGGGTTCTACTCTGTTGGTTCAAGGCAACCGCCTACGGCCTTGCAGGCATTGCCCCTCTGTGTTGAAAAAGGTGGCGGAGGGGGTGGGATTCGAACCCACGGGGCGGGGATTAGCCGCCCACCCGCTTTCGAGGCGGACACGTTCAACCTCTCCGTCACCCCTCCAGATCCCATTCATGTGCCCCATGCTCACCCACGCTATCATAACATACGTACATCCGTATGCTGCAGGTTTCGTAGGCAGGCACGCTCCACAGAGACCATTCTAACGTAAACCAAGGGTGATTGCAACCAGAGACGCGGGGGCCCTCGAGGCCGAATGCCACCTTCAAGAGGGTCCCCCCCGTCTACTTCAGTATCATCCTGTCAACGGAAAATCTGCTTTCCACTCCCTCGGCTCAGAAATCAGTAACTATAAACGCCCCTGTTGAGTGCGTCCCGGATAGCCGAGTAGATCTTGTTGGCCCTAATGGTTGCTCCGGTCGAACCATCCACGTCGTCAACGAAGTCGCCAGGGTTGTGAAGGCCTCCAATTGCGGCCCGAATGTCCTGGCCTTGGAGATGCTCAATGGCCTGTCGATATTGGCCAGAAACTTCGTAAAGGGCGTGATCCTCCGCTAAGTCAAGAAAGTCGACATTCCCATAGGCGAGGTGCCGGAACCGTATGCTCTCAATGATGTGGTTGTGCAAGGTAAACTGTATGCTAACCTCCTGAATCCCTCGGTCGCTATAAAAGCCCCTATAGGTCCCATCCTCATACTCATCCGTGAGATCGGCGACACCATTGGCCGGTGAGTAAATGCCTCTGTTCAGAGCATCACGGATTGCGGAGTAGATCTTGTTGGCCCTAAGAGTGGCACCGGTAAACGCATCCACATCATCAATAAACTCGCCAGGCCTATGCAGCACAGCAATGGAAGTCCTGACATCCTTGCCTTCTAGGTATTCAACGATCTGTTGGTGCTGCTGAAGTACCGGGTAGAGGGCATGGCCTTCCGTTACGGTGCGCACATCGACACCTCTGTAGGCCAAATGTCTAAAACTCATATCTTTGATAAGATGATTCTCCAGGGCAAACTGCACCGCGACCTCTTGTCCGCCACTGTCACCGAAAACACCTCGGTAGAGACCATCTTCAAAGTCACCTGCCAGGTCATCAACCCCATCGCCAGGCGTGTAAACTCCTCGGTTGAGAGCGTCTCTCATCGCCGAGTACACCTTGTTGGTTCGAAGCGTAGCACCGGTAAATGCATCCACATCATCAACAAAGTCAGCCGGAGTGTGCAAAAGACCGATTTCGCTGATGTGCCGACCCTCCAAGTATTCAATAACCTGTTCCAACTGACGGTTTATTGCCTGCATCACGTGATCTTCATCAATAGCCAGAAAGTCGATGTCTCCATAGGCCAGGTGCCGGTAGCTCATGTTGTGAATGATCCCGTCCTCATCGAGGTGGAACTGGACTGCTATTTCCTGGATACCTTGATCCTCATAGACGCCTCTATATCTGTCCAAGACTCCCTCATGAGGCGTACCGTTGGGATCGTCGTCGTCGGGGCTAGGTGTACCACCACAACCACCAACAACCAGAGCGAATGCGAACAGCACACCAAAAATCAGCAGCCATGATCTCTTCATCATACGTGCCTCCTAAAATTCGTTGGCGTGTAACATATCTTCTGTGTAGCGTGAAATGCTAACTTATTACTTCTAATGTAGCACATATGTCAATAGAGCCGGTTTGTAACCCCGGATGGTGGAACTCTCCGGTCCAACATCACTGTGATGCGGGCCGCAAGAGGTGTTTGGCCATTTCACCACATATGTTCCAACAACGGAACCAAGGTCACGGAGGCCACACTTGCCGTGTCGTCCATGGCTTGGCCCTTGCCTGACCCTATGACAGCTAGGACCATAGGCGAGATTCAAGAGGAGTTTCGTGGCTTAGAGGCACACCCACTGCCTGGGCTGTATCCACATCCAAAGCAAACAGATCTCCAATGCCTGCTTCCTCAAGCCAGGTTTTTCCCAAGGCTCGCAAGCCAGCTTCTATTTCTTCTTTGCAGGCTTGAAGGTACTGGGCCGAAAACTTTGCCCCTTTCTCGGGATTGAACTTGGAACGAAGGCTGCCATCATACCAGGTGACCTGAGTCGGCGATTCCCAAGAAAGAGCCTGGATGGGCTAGAAATGAGAGACGGCAAACCGTGCGGTCGTACCCAGATAAATGGCGTCAGCTCCTATCGCCAGTGCCTTGAGCATATCGCCCGGGGTGGCAAAGCCTCCGCTGATGATAAGACTCAACCGTTCTTTGGCCTGGCGGGCTTCAAGATGACGAACGGCACGACACAGAGCGTGCATAGTCGGTAAGTCGAAATCATCGAGCAAGATGGGCGGGCCTGATTTGCTGGTCGCGTGCGCTCCTTCAACGGCAATGAAGTCTACACCACCAGCCAGGAGGAAATCCCGGTCCTGTTCCAGAGAATTTCCTGCTGCAAGTTTGGCACCGATGGGGGCTCCGTGGGTGATTCTCCGCAGGTGGCTCACCAGTTTCTCCCGATCCCCTGGGGTCACGATCCCCGCCTGTCGGCTGTCGGGACTCGATTAGAGCATTCTGGCCCGGTCTCAGGCCCTTCATCTCTCGAAGGAATTCGTCAATCTTCTGGGCTTTAACGGTGTGTCCCGCCCCGGCCAGGGCTCCTGGGCCGAACTGAATCTCAATAGCATCGGCCTGGCTGAGGATAGTTTCATCTTTGGCTCAGTGCCCCCGGTGATACTGCAAGATCAGCTTTTCGGCAGCGGTACGAACACCGGGATGCAGTGGGACTTCCCCGGCATGCAGGGCTGTACCAGCCAGGGTAACTCCCCGAGCCAAGGCAATGACCACCGCCCGGCTCAGGGCTTCCCCAAAGGCCATACCTGACACCATGAGGGGTAGGGCCAGGGAAAGAGGCTTGGCAGCCGCAGGGCCTATGGTAACCCTCTGATCCACGGGAACCGCAACCGGGGTAGGCAAAGTATGAAGTTGAGCCGAGTTGAACATGAGCTCTGACAACGAGGGAAACCGCTTGTTACTACCCAAGGGTCTTTGAATCACCGTCCCCCGTTGGGCCCTTAGGCTATTCTCTTGCATGAGAAGGGGCGGCGTCCGGCCGAAGGACACACCGATTTCGAGGAGATTCTCCGCATAGGGGTCCATGGAAAGCCGACGGGCAAGGCTGGTGACCAGTGCCTGCACGGCCCGGCGAAAGGGCCACTTGCAGACGAAAAAGAGCAAGATGGTAAGAAAAGCGCCCGTGAACACCCCGAGAACAATGAGTAGAAAGTCGCCCACGCTAAGTCCCCCCGGAAAAAAACAGATGTTCTGTCACAGTGTCTCCCGAAAGCAAGCCGGGTAACCGGAAGCACAAGCCGTCCCACCGAAACAAGAACTCGATAAACGCACCTTGCCCAAATCCGAACAGCAACGATATTCGGGGGCCATTCCCTCCGCGGCGGCTGGGCCGCTCTGACACAGGGGCCTTTAGAGGTGGTGCCCTCGGCCCGTAGCTAACGTTCTGGTGTCGATCTTGTATCCGTATACGCTTGCGACTACGGAGAATCCAAAAGGCGACATCTCGCGCCAAGAGCCATTGGCCCAGCTCGTGAACCAGTTGGATGGGGTTTGAACTGAAAGGGGAGCCAAAGCAAGAAGATCTACTAGGAAGTCAACCTCCCTTCTGCCAAGGTCTTGAAGACTTGTTCGGTTGAAATGTATTCCCGAGTCGCAAGGGTAGGGAGAAGCGAAAGCAAATGCCTCCCCCACCGCTATGCGGCAGGGGAGGGTGGGAGATACTTACTTGGACTGGGGCGGAAGGAGAGGATCCTCATCAGGGCCTACAGAGTTCTCCGCTCCGGGATTCCGCGCTCCCGCGGCAACGTCAGTTCGACCTATGAGCTCCTCGGTCAATTCATATAGGAAGTTGGATGACACCGCTTTGAGAATCACCTGTTCCTCCTCGCGATCGAGGTAGAGGTTGTCATGCAAACCCGCTTGCAGGGCCAGGATGGTGCCGTGGGCCGCTTGTTTCTCCTCTAACTGCCAGGCATCAAGGCGGAGAAACTGACCGATGAGGGGAAAATGGCCGGCTAGAGATCGTCCGTCCCCCACCAGTTCCCAACCGTCTTTTCCGGATTCAACCAGGGATTTCTCTTGCAGCTCGGCCAGGGCAGAGTGAACCTGATCCCCTGTGAGGGTGTCTTGTGTGGAAAGATAATGGCGGGCGGCGGTTACCAGACGCTGACTGTGATCTGATGCACCAGCTGCTTCCACAATCTGTTCGGGCGTATATGGCTTAACTTCCTGCTGTGCTAGTTTACTCGCAGCCAGTAGCATCTCCTGACGGAAAAGATCCGTGAGTGCCAGTAGCGTAAGGGATGCAGAAGGTGATACTTCCACATCCAGCGGACTACTCTTAAGATCGCTGCGACCCAGATGCTGACTGACCAAATAGAGAATGTCCTCTATCGGAGCAGGATCACGAACTAAGAAGCCTTCATCCTTTGCAGATAGGCATACGGGACTTCCCCCGTCACTGGGGAAATAAACGACGTAATCGAACAACACGGGCCCCGTCTGAAGGCGCAGGCGAACGTAGCGCGTGGGATTCATAAGCCTCTCCACCACTCGTTTTACCTCTTCTTCAAGTATGTTTCCGTCTCGGGAAAGCTGGGATTCGGTCAAGGCCCGTTGAACTTCCGCTTCGGAAAGATCGGCCGCTTCCAAGGACGTCCAAGGCGATAGTGGCCCACTGTCTCCTCCCACCAGATGGGCCATGGATGACATCAGCTGAATCGGAATCAAGAACTCTGCCATGTATGCCTCTCCCTTCCTAATAATCACGAGAAAATACCGGGTTGGAAGTCCTTGCCCTGGACGAAATTCTGGGTACTGGACACCATACCATCTTTTACCACCCTGTCACGCACTCCAGTGTAGACAGTATTAACCATGTCACGACGGCTCATGTTACTGCCTCCCTCTCTCACCAGTTGAGACAGGGGTTGGTGTCCCTCTGCAAGGCTAAGGCTGCTACCTGCCGTAGGCTCAAAGCTGGGCAGGGTCTTATCCATCAAAGTCCCTACTCCATAATCAACTGCAGCGTTGGTGATTCCTTCCCCAAGCCCCCGCAGGCCTCCGCTCATGACCCCTGTGCCTTGCTGATATCCCTGGTAGGCTCCACTCACCGTGCTAGTAACCGTGTCATAGCTTCTGCCGGCCCAGTCGGCCATGTTGCTCCCATATTGGGTCTTCACATGCCCGGTCAGAAGCTGCTTACCGGCAGCCGCTGCACCGCTTGCCGTTCCTTCAGCGATGCTGCGAACCATGTTGCCACTCGCCACTCCCTGGCCAACTCCTCCCGCCACCCCGGTAGCCATGTGGTAACCGGCGCGTAGTTTGGCGCCGCCAGGCCCAAAGGCAGTGGAAGCGATATCGAAGGACTTGTCTGCTATGTATTTGGTCATTTCCACCCGGCGGGTGTAGCGGTCCATACGATCCGCCCAATCTTCAGCCTGACGCAAGTCATGGTGGAGCCGGTCCTGGCGGAGATCAAGGTTTCTACGATGATCCCGAAGAACTGACTGCACCGCATCGACATCGGCTTGACCGCTGGCCAATTGGCGATCAATGATGTCGTTTACCCGGTCAAGCATATCAAAATCGATGCCATCTCCCACACGATTCTGAATCAAGTTGCGACGGAGCTTGTGCATCTCATCAAAGGCAATCTGATTGTTGAGCTGCTCAAAGGCCCGCTCGAACTCCTCAGCTTGCCTGGCTTCCTGATACTGCTGTTCCAGATCTTGATTGCGCTGGCGGTAATCGCGATCCCATTGCTGATTGATCGCCTGTTGTTGCTGCCAATCGGCGACCCGCCAAGACTGATTGCCAACCCAGATGCGCTCATCTCCATCCACACGGGTATAGGTTTCTCCATCACCCAACTGCCGTACGGGCTGGAAGTCACCATCGGTATATTGGTACTCAACTCCATCATCAAAGGTATAGGTTTGACCGTCGTGGTAGGTATGCCCGTCAGAGAGAACATCCCCCGGCCCCGAGCCTGTGGCGGCTGGTGCAGCCGGCTCTGGTTGGTCGAGGGTGCCCCCAGCGGGAGCATCAACAGTAGGTACCCCCTGACCTATGGCTCCTATCATGTTGATAAGGCCCGTAATGAGCATGCCGGCGGATGCTATCATGCCCGCTTGAGCTACGTTATCAGGATCCAGGGGGCCACTGGCGGCAAGGGCATCTACGATGTCATCACCCAACCCCATAATGCCTTGGATAAGAGGGTTATTCGACTGGGCCACTCCCAGATCCATCTTGGCGTCTTCCCACAAGCCTTTGAGCTCGTGACTGAAGACATCCGTAGCTCCGGGAAAACTGACGACATTGTCGTCAGGGAAGGTGGTTCCAGTGTAAGTCCAAGTCTGAATGTCTTGCATGATACCAAGACCTATGGCCACCGCATAGCCGTCCGGGTTCTGAGCACCCCTCACCTGCCCAGAACGCAGGATGTGATCATGAGCCATAGTCGCATACTGGCCTCCGGCACCGGACAGGTAGAGGACCATGTATCCTTTGGCCTGTGTTCCTGGGGAATTGGTACTGTGAATCACTTCCCAGGCATAGTTGATGGCTTGGGCGCTGTTGCCGATGGAAAAATTGTCCTTAGCCATTCGGTAGTAAACACCGGCAGGACCAAGATCAGCATGGGCCGTGGTGTTAGTGGTCATGGAAGCCCCGATCATCAACAGCAACAGGATAGCTAAGGCGGCGGCTTGTTGCACGCGTCCCGCCTTGGCTCCGATGACCAGGTGCTGTGACAGAGCCATGCCCAGGGTGAAGCACATGAAAGTCACACCCAGGCCCACCATGGCTGTGCCCAACATGGGGCTCATTCCCTGAGTAAGGAGGGCGATGAGAGCCCAGAGCAACATGTAAAGTCGCGACCGGCGGGCCAAAACCCTGTGATCCCGCACATACAGTCGAGTAAGGGAGCCAAGAATGAGTCCGAGGACCAGCCCCGCGGCTAAGAAATGGAGCCACATGGGACTGACGAGAGCTCCTCCCAAAAAGAGCATGTAAACTCCCATAGTTACAAGGATGGGGAGAATCCCGAAGACAATGGTTTTCCGGGATACAGAGAATTCTTTGCGGAGTGCCAAGAAATTGAAAAGAGACAGTACCACCAAGACTACAGTGACGAGAAAGTTCGTTTGACTACCAAAGTACGATGCCAATCCATCACCCCCTGAAATATTATCTGCTACCGTACCACATTAGCGTAGTTGAACTCCATCCTTTGGGCTGTTAGGTCAGATCACTAGGCGGGATAGAAGGCCAACCCAGACAATACCCCATTCATAATATCAGAAACCATGGCAAAACTAAACAGTGCTTTCAAGTCTTATCGGCAGAGAACTCCATGGTATTGACACCCATCCCCAGGAGGCTCTTTGGGATGCACTGTGTTGGCACGGGGGAGACGTTTGGAGGGAAACGGGCCCATTCTGCGTCTCAGAGCGTGGAGAAGGGCATAGACTCTCAGGTTAGGGGCTTCTTAGGTTGCGAAAGAAATGCTGCATCAGCCCGGAACACTCCTGGGCTCTAATACCTCCTATGGTCTTGACCCGGTGGTTGAAGCGCTCGTCTTCCACCAAGTTGAAGAGCGAGCCACAGGCGCCTGCCTTGGGATCAGATGCTCCATAAACCAACTGGGCTACCCGGGCCAATATGAGAGCTCCTGCACACATGGGGCAAGGTTCAATGGTTACATACATGGTGGTTGCTTCCAGACGCCAGTTGCCCACTCGTTCCGCTGCCTCGCGGATGGCTATCATCTCGGCGTGGGCGGTGGGATCTCCCGTTGTTTCCCGCAGATTATGGCCCCTGCCAATGACTTCGTCACCGCAGACGAGAACCGCCCCGATAGGCACCTCCTTCAGGGCAAGAGCTTTCTTAGCCTCTTCCAAGGCCAGTGCCATACCTTGCTCGTGGGTCACAGAGTGTACTCTCCTAGAAATAAAAATGGTGCGCCCGGGAGGACTCGAACCTCCGGCAGACGGGGATTAGGAATCCCCCGCTCTATCCAACTGAGCTACGGGCGCGTGCATCATGGAGCACCCACATGGCCCAAATCTGTAAGCCTCACTCCACTTGCTCTCTCATTCTACCCGATGCACTCGGCAAGATCAAGGCACATAGCCCGAGCTATCAGGCAACAAGCTATGGTCATAGAAATCTGTTCGCTACTGTATTCGTCTTCCGAAACGCGCTCGTTTCCCCTGTTCGCAGGCCCCAATTCTCCCCAAAGCCATGAACCGAACCCAGCATGACTCGGTTTGACTCCCACGGGGGAAGAAGGAAACACCTCACCCGGCGAAGAAGGGTTTCACGATAGTCTGAATATGAGGAGACCCTGATTGCTTCCTTTTCTTCAAACACACGTCAAAATCGGTGCTCCGGATCAGCTGGATTCTGCGAAGCGGTCAGGCTCTCCAGCGGAGGAGGAACCACCTATGCCGAGGGAACGTCTCGGCCCCGTCAACAGAATCGTTATTAAGGTAGGAACAAGCACTATTACCCATGGAGATGAAGGGCTCGATTTCTTGCAGCTCGAGCGGCTGGTACGGCAAATTGCGGATGTTGCCAACCGTGGTCTCGCTCCCTTATTGGTCACTTCAGGAGCTGTCGGTGCTGGCATGAGTCGGCTCAATCTATCTTCGCGCCCCAGTACCATCAAAATGACTCAGGCGGTCGCCGCGGTCGGACAGGGGTTGCTGATGGAGATATATACCAAGCTGTTTGGTGAATACGGCTACACCTGCGCGCAAGTCCTCTTAACCCGTAGCGACCTTGAGAACAGGCAACGGTACCTTAATGCCCGGAGCACCTTGTTGACCTTGCTCCAGCTCAAGGTAATTCCGGTGATCAATGAGAACGACACGGTGACCGTGGATGAGATCAAGTTTGGTGATAATGATACCTTGTCAGCGCTGGTTTCAGGTTTGGTGGATGCTGACTTACTCATTATCCTCTCGGATGTTGATGGACTGTATACCGATGATCCCCGCGAGCATGCCCATGCTCAGCTGTTGCATGAGGTGGAACAGATCACGGCCGCGGATCTGGAGAAGGCAGCAAATGCCCAGGAAAGCACCATGGGAACCGGTGGTATGCTGACCAAGCTGGAAGCCGCCCAAATCGCCACCAGTTGCGGCATTCCTGTGATTGTTGCCGACGGACGTGAGGATGGAGTGATCTACCGCCTGCTAGAAAACGAAGTGTTGGGCACCTTGTTCCATCCGAATTCTCAAGGCCTCACCGGACGCAAGCGCTGGTTGGCTTACAATTCTCGGCCCCATGGCACCATCGTCGTCTACCTGGAGACGGCAGACCGGCTGGTAAACCAGGGTGAGAGTCTCCTTTCCCAAGGCATCAAGTACGCAACCGGAGAATTCGGCGTAGGCGATCTGGTCCGTATCGAAGATGAACAAGGACGAGAGATAGCTCGTGGTCAGACCAACTACCCCGCTGACCAGGTAAAGAGAATCATGGGTCAAGAACCAGAATATGTAGCCAGAGTCCTGAGATACAAGTATGACGATGCGGTCATTCATCGCGATAACCTGGTTATACTGGACCATGCGTTGGGTTAAGCAGTAAAAGAAGCGACGGACAACCATAGATCAGTCTTCTGTGAAAGGATTGAGTCATTGTGTTTAGTGAGGAAGGCGGCTTGTCAGAAGTCAAGACGAAGGCACAAGCAGCGCGACGAGCAGCCCGGGAGGTAGCGGTTCTGTCCAGCGATGTCAAAGATCAAGCCCTTTTGGCCATGGCCGATGCATTGCAATCAGAGACCGCGAGAATCTTGGAGGCCAACGCCCTGGATTTGGAGCGAGCTCGAGAGGCGGGCATCACTGGGGCGCTCCTTGATCGGCTCACCCTAACTCCAGAAAGGGTCGAGAGCATGGCGCAAGGCTTGCGGGACATAGCTGCGCTGGATGATCCCGTGGGCAAGGTAAACAGGATGTGGCGGCGCCCGAATGGCCTCAAAATCGGTCAGGTTCAAGTACCGCTGGGAGTGATCGCGATCATCTATGAAGCCAGGCCCAATGTAACTGTGGATGCAGCTGGCCTGTGTCTGAAAGCGGGCAATACGGTAGTATTGCGCGGCGGATCCGAAGCAATCGAGTCGAACCGCTGCATAGCATCGATCATTGGCCCTGCCGCCGAAGGTGAGGGTATCCCTGCCGGGTCGATTGCTTTGATTGAGAATACCGATAGAAAAGCCGCGCAGATGTTGATGAGACTATCGGGAACCGTCGATGTCATTATCCCCCGCGGCGGCGCCGGTTTGATCCGCACGGTTATGGAAACTGCTACCGTTCCGGTTATCGAGACCGGGGTGGGTAACTGCCATATCTATGTTGAAAAGTCAGCGGATTTGGACATGGCCAAAGCCATCGTCATCAATGCCAAAACCCAGCGCCCGGGGGTTTGCAATGCTGTCGAAACACTGCTTGTGGATGAAAGCATTGCCCCGGCTTTCATCCCTCAGATGGTCAAAGAACTACAGGAGCATACGGTAGAAGTTCGCGGCTGCAAGGGCGTAATGGATCTGGCCACCGGCGTACATCCGGCCTCCACCGAGGATTGGCATACAGAATACCTCGACTATATCATCGCCATTCGCCTGGTTAGCGGCTTTGAAGAAGCCCTTGACCACATTCATCAGTATGGTAGTGGTCACTCTGAAGCCATCATAACCGAGAATTATGGCGTAGGGCATTCCTTTGTTGACAAGGTGGATGCGGCGGCCGTATACATTAACGCATCAACCCGCTTCACCGATGGAGCAGCCTTTGGTCTGGGTGCAGAGATTGGCATCAGCACACAGAAACTGCATGCGCGCGGACCCATGGGGTTGGCGGACTTGACATCCACCAAGTTCATCATCTACGGAAACGGGCACATCAGGCCCTGACCACAACCCCTGACGCGATCGGGATAGGGGCGGGGGTTAACCGCCGCCCTCCCACACCACCGCACCTGCCGGTCTGGCATACGGCGGTTCAGCAGATTTACAACCCGCTTTCCGCACCCTTAGAAGAAGTGAGAGGGAGATAAAAAAGAGGGCGAATTGGTAATAATTGTCTAGCTTTTTCTTGTGCCCTTCTGTAAAATAACATGCAAGGGGGGTGAAGGAAAGCATGCAGGTGTTCCGCGATGGCCCCGCGCCCATGATCAGCGCCGTATGCCGTGATATTGGTTTGACCCGCACCATTGACCGCATGGTGTCCTGGGACGAGAAGCAGTGTACGCTATCCCCGGGCCTGCGGGTGGAAGCCATGATCATTAATGCCCTCACCCGGCGCTGCCCTCTCTATCGTATGGACCGCTTTTTTCATGATGTGGATGTGGCCAAACTCTTCGGCCCGGCCGTAACACCCCACCAACTCAATGATGATGCCATGGGGCGGGCACTGGACAAAGTGGCTGAGGCCAACGCCAAGGAAGTGTATGCCACCGTTGCCTTGCAGGCGGTATGCCGAGAGAACATCAGCCTGGAGATACTGCATGCTGACACCACCTCCGTATCGGTCCAAGGATCTTATGAAGACAATACAGCGGACGACGACGTATGGTTGACCTACGGTCACAGCAAGGATAAGCGACCGGACTTGAAGCAATTTATGTACGGGTTGCTGGTCACCTCGGACCGGGTACCGGTGGGAGGCGAGGTGTTGTCGGGAAACACCTCGGACAAGACCTGGAACCAAAAGATGATAAAGCAGTTGCGGGAGCGGCTGGGCCAAACTCGGGGCCTGGTGTATGTGGCCGACTCCAGCCTGGTGTGTTCTTCCAACCTCAAAACCCTGCAGGAACAGGACATTCACTTCATCTCTCGTATGCCGGCTACCTTCTCGTTGGCCGACCAATTGCGCGATCGGGCCTGGGAAAGAGATCAGTGGCACGAGTTGGG